>CALGNO010000045.1 GCA_937958625.1 uncultured Neomegalonema sp. | reverse complement strand
CGGCATGGCGATGACCGTGCTGGTGAACAGGACGAGGGCGAGCATCCCCCCCGTCACCGTACCCAGCATCGCCATCGTCAGGCCGTCGGCGGTGGTAAAGACCGCCCGCGCCAGTGACCCGACGCTGGCAAAGGCCTGCATGTCGAGGAACAGGGCGATCAGGATGCGCGCCTGATACATCCACATCCAGAAGATGAAGAGCACGACGAAGGCCATCCACGCGAATTCTCGCCGGCCTTGGCGCAGCATGAAGCCGAGAATACCGCCGGGGTCCATTGCCTGCCCCGCGTGCGAGCGGCGGCTCACCTCGTAGGTTCCGGCGGCGAGAAACGGGCCGACCAGCGGGAAGCCAATTGCCAGCGGGATAATCATCCAAGGTTTCTGGTAAAGACTCAGCAGCACGAAAATCGCGATCCCTGCCAGCACATAGACACTGCCAAAAAACAGCCCGTAACCCGGCAGGCGTTTGAAATCGGCCCAACCGTTGCGCAGGCTGTCGATAATATCGCTGTACTCAACCGGCCTGAAGGCGGGAACCGGCGAAGGTTCGGTGGGGATATAATCCGACATAAATCCTCACAGCGGTTCTTCGTGGAGGATGCGCTCCGCTTCGCCATCGAGATCGTCATACTGGTTCGATCTCAGCGACCAGAGGAACGCGGCGAGGCCCAGCAATCCGAGGAACAGCGCAGCGGGGATCAAGAGCAGCAGATTGGTCAACTCGCACCTCCGTTCAGACGCAACGCATTCAGCGTGACAAGCAAGGACGAACTCGACATGGCGATGGCCGCGACCAGCGGACCCGCATAGCCGAGGGCGGCAATGGGGATGGCGATGGCGTTATATCCGGCGGCGAGGGCGAAATTCTGCAAGATCACCCGCCGGGTCCGCCGCGCCAGATGCCAAGCTTCGGTCACCGCGCCGAGACGCTCGCCGGTAAAGACGAGATCAGAGGCCGTGCGCCCTATATCCGATCCGCTCGACGGGGCCATCGAGACCGTGGCCGCCGACAGCGCAGGCGCGTCATTGATGCCATCGCCGACCATCAGAACGCTTTCGCCGCTCGCCTGCCACGCCTCGACCCGCGCGATCTTGTCCTCGGGGCGCAGGGCACCGGCAATCTCGGCCATGCCGAGCGAACTGCCGACACGGGTTACAGCGTCAGAGCGGTCGCCGGAGAGCAGCGAGGGCCGCAAGCCCGCTTCGGTCATGCCCCGAACCACCGCGCCCGCGTCCACGCGCAGACTGTCTTCAAACCTAAATTCAGCGCGGAGACCGTCCTCCTCGACATACCAACAGGCGAGGCCGGTCTGCACACCAGTATCAGGGACGCCGCACCAAGCGGCAGAGCCGAGCCGAGCCTGCTTGCCCGCGATAGCGCCCGCCAGCCCTTCGCCAGCGGTTTCGACGATGTCCGAGGCCGTGAAGCCCTCAAGCGCCCGCGCCTGTCCCAGATCGGCAATCGCCTTGGCCAGGGGATGCGTGCTGTGCAGTGCGAGCGACATGGCGCGGCGCAGCGCGGCATTATCCAGCGCCTCAACATTGGTAATCGAGAGCGCGCCTCCGGTCAGGACTCCGGTCTTATCGAAGACAACGCGGTCCACCTTGGCCAGCCGCTCCAGCGCCGCGCCGTCTTTCAACAAGATGCCGCGCCGGAACAGCGTGCCGGACGCCACTGCCTGCGCCATCGGCACCGCCAACCCCAGCGCACAGGGGCAGGTGACAATCAGGACCGCGACCGCCACCAGCAAGGCATCGCGCGCTGATGCTCCAACCGCCAGCCAGCCGATAAAGGTCACCAGCGCGATCAGGTGGACCGCCGGGGCATAGATCCTGGCCGCCTGATCCGCGAGCCGCGTCAGCCGCGACTTGCGATCTTCGGCAGCGGCACAAAGGCGCATGATCTCGGCAAGACTGGTATCCTCACCCGTCCGCGTTGC
Source organism: uncultured Neomegalonema sp. (assembly GCA_937958625.1). GTDB lineage: Bacteria > Pseudomonadota > Alphaproteobacteria > Rhodobacterales > Rhodobacteraceae > JAHDDY01. The sequence continues at coordinate 11,582 of CALGNO010000045.1, read as the reverse complement.
CTCGACCGTCAGGCCCGCATCAAGGCTGAGGATACCGGCATCAAGGCGCGATCCGGGCGACACAATTACCGGATGAGATTCTCCCGTCACAAGGGCGGCATCCACCGTGCCCTTGCCCGCGCGCACGATGCCATCGGCCGGCAAGCGGTCGCCCGCCGAAAGCTGAACCGCATCGCCGGGGCGAATATCGGCGATGTCGCGGTATTCCCGCGCGCCATCGGTGCCCAGCACCCACGCGCCGCTCGGCACCATCCGGCCCAGGGCCTGCGCCGCCGACCGCGCGCGGTCTCGCATGGTCCGGTCCAGCCAACGCCCGATCAGCAGCAGGAAGAGCAGCATCACCGCCGCATCGAAATAGGCATCCTCGCCGCCCTGCCAAACTTCGGCGATGCTGACCCCGACAGCGAGGATAACGGCGACCGAAATCGGCGCGTCCATATTCAGCCGCCCCGCGCGCAAGCCATTCAGCGCCGATGCGAAGAACGGCCTTCCGGCAAAGGCGGCAGCCGGGACCGCGATCATGGCGGAAATCCAGTGCAGCAGGTCGCGCGTCGCCGCCTCGGCTCCCGACCAGACGGAGACCGACAGCAGCATGACATTCGCGCTCGCGAACCCCGCCACCGCCATGCGCATCACGAGGTCGCGTCGCTCGGCATCGTCGTCGGGGTCAACCGCATCCATGGGAAAGGCGTCGAAGCCCACATCGGCAAGGGCCGCGATTACCGCCGCCTCGCCAAGGTCACCGCCCGTCCATTCCGCCGTCAGCGTCTTGCGCGTGAGGTTCGCCTTGGCATCGGCGACACCGGGCAGGGCCCGCACTGCCGCTTCGATCGAGGCAACACAGCCGCCGCAATTCATACCGGGAATGGCGAGACGTAGAGGCGCATCTTGCGCGGGCGTGCGCCGCGCTTCTGGGCGGCTCTCTTGCCCCGACATCATCGGTATCGCGGCATCAGTCATGATTGCGGCCTTGTATGGTCAAAGGTCAGGCTGCGGGTCTGGCCATCATCGGTGCGCACAGTTGCAATCCAGCGACCGGGCGGCAGTGCGGCGGGCGCGCTGTAAAGACCGGCGGAAATCTCGACAGGATCAAGGACCACCGTGCCGCGTTCATGGGTAGGCCGCGCCATTTCGAGGGTCAGCGTCAGACCGCGCAGGGCCAGACCGTCCTCGTCCTTCACCTCGAGGGCAATACGCGCATCGGGCGCGCTGGACAGGGAAAGTTCCCACCCCCGTATCGGCTGTGTCCGCGCCGCCGCGACATCCTCGTTGAAATTCTGGCTCGCGACGTAGGAATTGCCGACGACCAGTCCGCCGAAGCTCTGCACCGCTAGGGTCAGCATCAGGCCATTCACCGCGATGATGACCCCAAAGAACGCAACGATGGTGATGAGCATCTTGCGGCCCGTGAAGGTGCTTGTGTTCGGGATGAAGTCACTCATCAGATCACTCCGGCGCAATGAAATTGGCATCGTAGGCAATGGCGTCGGTGCCCGACAGATCACGCACATCAAAGCTGAACGCGCCCTCGTCCTCTGCCAGCTCGCCGGGGATCGTGACGAAAACCCGCGCCTCGAAGGTTCCGTTTCCGGGCACTTGAATACGCATGTCACGGGCGGGCGGTGCTTCGCTGTTCGCGCGGGTCATGAAAGCGCCGGGCAGGCCGTTCAACGCGATTTCGAACATGCGCGGTTCGAGGCGCATATTCGACAATTTCAGGTCAAAGCCGTTGCGGATCGAGCCATCCGAAAGCTGGATAAACGGCGGATTGCGCACATGCTCGAAACTTGCGTCCAACCGGTCACGCACCAGCAGCGCCGCAATCATGGCCAGCCCGATGCCACCCCAGATCACGGCATAGATGGCCGTGCGCGGTTTCAGGATCGCGCTCATCACTGATTTTTGCGGTGCCCCCGCCTTCGACGCCTCGTAATCGGCGAGGGTCGAATAGGAGATCAAGCCTTTGGCTAAATCCAGCTTGTCCATCACCTTATCGCAGGCATCGATACACAGGCCGCAGGTGATGCAGCCGATTTGCTGGCCCTCGCGAATATCGACGCCGGTGGGACAAACCGCGACGCAGGCATTGCAGTCAACGCAGTCGCCGAAACTGGCCGCAGCCGCCGATTTACGATGCTTGCCCCGCGGCTCTCCGCGCCAGTCGTTATAGGTGACGGTCAGGGAGTTCTCATCCAGCATCGCCCCTTGGATACGCGGCCACGGGCACATGTAGATACACACCTGCTCGCGCATCAACCCGCCAAGGGCGTAGGTCGTGAAGGTCAGCACCGCGATGGACGCATAGGCGATGAAGGGCGCTTGCAGCGTCAGCAACTCTCGCAGCAGGGTGGGCGCATCGGCAAAATAGAACACCCACGCGCCGCCGGTCAGAACAGCGATCATCAGCCAGATACCGTGCTTGGTGATCCGTTTGCGGTATTTGGCGGCGGTCCAAGGCGCGTTTTCGAGCCTGATCTGGGCATTGCGGTCGCCCTCCACCCATCGCTCGATATGAATGAACAGATCAGTCCATACGGTCTGCGGGCAAAAATACCCACACCATGCGCGGCCCACGACCGAAGTGACGAGAAATAACCCGATACCCGCCATCACCAACAAACCGGCGACGAAATAGAATTCCTGCGGCCATATCTCGATAAAGAAGAAATAGAACCGCCGGTTCGCCATATCGATCAAAACGGCCTGATCCGGCTGTCCCTCGCCGCGATACCACCTGATCCATGGCGTCAGATAATAGATCGCCAGCGCCACGATCATGATCTGCCATTTCATCCGGCGAAAGAAGCCCGAGACCGCTTTCGGATGGATTTTCCGGCGGCTGCTATAGAGGGGACCGTCTTCGTCCGGGACGCTGGTTTCGGTCATGAGATTTCTCTACCGGATCACGAGGACCGAGCATTTCGCATGGCGCACGACCCGCGCGGCGGTCGAGCCAAGGAAGTAATCCGACAGGCCGGGGCGATGGGACGCGACAACGATTAAGTCCATCTCGCCCGTCTCGGCGGCCCCCAGAATTGCATCGGCGGGCGGTCCGGTGAGGATATGCACCTCGGCATCGACACCGGCCTCCTCGACCATATCGCGCAAGGCCCGCTCGCTCTTGCGGATCGTGGTCGGTAAAAATCCATCGGGCATGTCTGCGAGGACAAAGTTCGGCACGTCCGGCACCACATAGGCAACGGACAGCTTTCCGTCGGGCGTCAACAACGCCCGAGCCTTTTCAAACATTTCGGCGGCGACCTCGGGATGGGCCACGTCAATGGGCAGGAGGATTGATCGATACAGCATCGTTCTGTCCTTTCAGAAAGGCTTCAGGAACCACCGCCAAGACCGTGAACGTAAAGTGTGAGGGCCTTAACCGTCGTATCGTCCAGCCGCAGACCCCAGGCGGGCATGACCCCGTGGGCCGGCTGTTTGATCTGGGACGAAATCAGCTCGTAATTGCCGCCAAAGAGCCAGATGGCATCGTTCAGGCGGGGCGCGCCCTGCTCCGGGTCGCCGCCGCCGTCCTCGCCGTGGCAGGCCGCGCAGTTATCGAGATAGATTTCCGCCCCCCGCGCCGCAGCGTCGGCATCATGCTCCAGCCCGCCAAGCGCCATGACGTGATTGGCGACGTCGGTGACTTCCGGTGCTTCGAGAATATCACCGAAGGCAGGCATCTCTGACCATCGCGTGTCATCGGAATCCTCGTTACGGACCCCGTGATTGATCGTGTGATAGATATCATCCAGCGATCCCCCCCACAGCCACGCATCGTCATTGAGGTTGGGGTAACCGACAAAGCCCTGCGCCCCCGCCCCGTGGCACTGGGAGCAGTTCACGCCGAACGCCGCCTCGCCCGCGCTGGTCGCAAATGCGAGGAGTTGATCGTCCTGTCTGATTTCTTCGAGGGACGCCGCCGCGATCTTGTCGACCCATTCGGATTGCCCCTCGGCGTGTTCCTGAATCGCGACCGCCACGTTATCGCGCAGCGTGCCGCCAACCGCACCCGACGTGGCCCCCGGCCATGCCGGATACCAGACCGCATAACCCGCCGCGAAGACGATGCAGGCGTAGAAGCAATAGAGCCACCAGCGCGGCAGCGGGGTGTTCAGCTCTTCGATGCCGTCCCAGCTATGACCCGTGGTTTCAGTGCCGGTTGCCTCGTCAATCCGTGTCTTGTCATCTGCCATGACTAAAGCTCCCGATCATCTTGGAGGGGGATGTGAGCGGCCTCTTCAGCCCCTTTCTTCGAGCCGGGTCGCAGGGTCCAGACGACCGCGCCGACAAAGAAGATCATCATCCCGAGCAGACCCCAGCTATCCGCAAACTGACGCATGGCGGTGTAGATTTCCATTGCCGCCCCCTATCGCCGGTTCGCCGCGAGGCCGGGCTCGTAATCGCTGAAATCCACCAGCGTCCCCAGCATCTGAAGATAGGCGACCATCGCATCCATTTCGGTGATGCGGGTCGGGTCGCCGTCGAAATCACGGGCTTGAGCCTTGTCGCCGTAGCGTTCCTGAAGGGCATCCGCGTCCGAGAAATCGCCATCGGGATTGGCCTGACTGATCAGGTCACGCCGCGCGTTCTCGACCATCTCGTCGGTATAGGGCACCCCGACCCACTGGTTCGCGATCAGATCATCGGCGATATACTCGAACTCCAGCGGCGTCGTTGCGAGGTGGCTGTAGTTCGGCATGATCGATTCCGGCACCACCGAACGCGGCGCGATCAGGTGATCCACATGCCAGTCGTCGGAATACCGGCCCCCGACGCGGGCAAGGTCTGGCCCCGTGCGCTTCGATCCCCATTGGAACGGGTGATCGTACATGCTCTCTGCAGCGAGGCTAAAATGGCCATAGCGTTCGACCTCGTCGCGCATGGGCCGGATCATCTGGCTGTGGCAGTTGTAACAGCCCTCGCGGCGATAGACCTCGCGCCCCATCAGTTCGAGGGGCGTATAGGGGCGCATCCCCGTCACCTTTTCGATGGTATTCTGCACGTAGAACAGCGGCGCGATCTCGACGATGCCGCCGATGCTGACGACCACAAGGCTCAGCACCATTAGCAGGGTGGCGTTCTTCTCGACGACTTGGTGGCGTTTCCAGAATGACATCTGCGTTCCCCCTATTCTGCTGGCACAGCGGCATTGGCACCGCTGGGGGCTTCGCGCACGTCGCCTCGGATCGTGCGCACGATGTTGTAGGCCATGACCAACCCACCGGCGAGGTAGAGCAAGCCGCCGAAGACGCGGGCGACGTAGTAGGGATGCATCGCATCCACCGTCTCGGCGAAGCTGTTGACCAGAAAGCCAAGCTCGTTGGTCTCGCGCCACATCAGGCCCTGCATGATGCCGCTGACCCACATCACCGCCGCGTAGATGACGATACCGATGGTCGCGAGCCAGAAATGAACGTTGACGAGGTGGATCGAGTAAAGACGCTCTCGCCGCCACAGCACCGGCGTCAGGTAGTAGATCGCGCCAAAGGTAATCATCCCCACCCAACCGAGCGCGCCGGAATGAACGTGCCCGATGGTCCAGTCCGTATAGTGGCTGAGCGAGTTCACCGCCTTGATCGACATCAGCGGCCCCTCAAATGTGCTCATGCCGTAGAAGGCGAGACTGGCCACCATCATCTTGATCACCGGGTCCGTGCGCAGCTTGTCCCACGCGCCGTTCAAGGTCATCAGGCCGTTGATCATCCCACCCCATGACGGCATCCACAGCATGATCGAGAACACCATGCCCAGCGTCTGTGCCCAATCGGGCAAGGCCGTGTAGTGCAAGTGGTGTGGGCCCGCCCAGATATAGAGGAAGATCAGCGACCAGAAGTGGATGATCGACAACCGATAGGAATAAACGGGTCGGTTCGCCTGCTTCGGAATGAAGTAATACATCATGCCGAGGAACCCGGCGGTCAGGAAGAACCCGACGGCATTATGCCCGTACCACCACTGGGTCAGGGCATCCTGCACCCCCGCGAAAAGGCTGTAACTGCGCGAGCCGAAGATCGACACCGGCACCGCCAGCGCATTGACCACATGCAGCATCGCCACTGTGACGATGAACCCGAGATAGAACCAGTTCGCGACATAGATATGCGGCTGTTTGCGCTTGATCAGCGTGCCAAGGAACACCGCGAGATAGGCGACCCAGACAATCGTCAGCCAGATGTCCACATACCATTCCGGCTCCGCATATTCCTTCGACTGCGTACCGCCAAGCACATAGCCGGTTGCCGCCAACAGAATGAAGAACTGATAGCCGAGGAAGACAAACCAACACAGGTTACCGCCCCAGAGCCGAGCCGACGTCGTGCGCTGGACCACGAAGAACGAGGTGGTAATCAGCGCCGTGCCGCCAAAGGCAAAAATAACCGCGCTGGTATGCAGGGGACGCAACCGGCCAAAGGTCAGATACGGCTCGAAGTTGAGGTAAGGCCACGCCAGTTGCGAGGCGACAACGACACCGGCCAGAAACCCAACGACACCCCAGAACGCCGTCAGGATAACGCCCAGACGAACGATGTTCATCTGATAGCCGCTGTCGTCATCGGCAAAAAGGTCGGTCAGAAACGGCTTCTCGCGACAGGCATTCAGGAAAAACAGGACCGCGAGAAGACACGCCAGCCCCATATGGAACGAGTAAACCTGATCGCGCCCGAACTGTGCGGCCACCAGCGTAAGGAACGCGAGCACGCCCCAGCTCATCAATCGAATTGTTACCGTCATTCGGCGCCTCCGGCTTAAAGAGCCGGAAAAGACGGCTCCATTGCGAGGGAATGTCTATTCGCCGTGACAACTGGATCAGCGAACCTGTCCAGAGATATCAACATGGAGGACGCAGAGAATTGACCTGGATCAATTAGAATCGATTTCGCGCGCTTCGCGGAACAAACGCGCCAGATTCGGCACCCGGATTTCCCGGGCGGAGGGCAGCTCGATTACACCGTCTTCACGCAGGCGCGTGAACTGTCGGCTAGTGGTCTCGACGCTCAAACCGGTATAGTTTGCAAGGTCTTTGCGAGGCAGCGGCATCATGACGGTCATGCCGTCACTCGGCGAGGTTTTGCTCTCGTGCACGGACCGGCGAACGAGCATCGAGAGAAAGCCTGCGACCTTTTCGCGCGCCGTTTTGCAGCCGAGCAACAGCATCCAGTCCCGGGCGGCATCGAGGTCGTCGGATGTTTTCTCAAGCAACCGTCTCAAGAGCGTTGGCGATGTGCGCAGCAAATCCTCGAAGACCGGTTTCTCGAAGCGACAAAGCGTGATGTCCGTCGCCGCGACGACGTCATGGGCCGTGCTGGCCCGGTTAGGTCGTCCGATGAAATCCGAGGCAAGCATCAGCCCGACAATTTGGCACCGCCCGTCATCCAGCGCTCGATTGAGGGTAGCCACGCCCGACACAACCGAACTGAGATGCGTCAGCGGCTCTTCGGCCCAGACAATCGTCTCGCCCTTCTCAAACGTCCGATAGGACTTGAGCGTTTCAAGCACCGCCAGCTCTTCGTCGGCACATTCGGAGCAGATCGCACGATGTCGGATCGGACAAGTGCCGCAAGTGCCGGGCGGTCGATGCGTGCCGGTATTCATACCTTTCCCTAGCGACAATGAGGGCGGGGGGCAATATTGGGTAGTCCGGTGAGCACTCGCTGCAATAGATAGGAGCCGAGGGAGTCGTAGTGACCGTGGCCTGCCGACGCCCTCAAAAACCCGCCGCTATGAGACATCATCGCCAATAAACACAAGCGACCGACCGAGGGCTGGTGTGGCCCGCCTGCGGCGGGACGCGCCCGCCCGTGGGGGGGGTCGGTCGCGTGTCGCCGCTACGCGGCTCCGAAAGTCTCTTTCGATAGAGAATGCCTGGAGTAAGTAAGCCTAAGCTGCCCGCTCCCCCACACCCTCAACCAGCCCAACAATATCGGCCATAATTTTCGTCAGCTCGAAATCCTTCGGCGTGTAGACCCGCGCGACGCCGTAGCCGCGCAGGGTTTCGGCGTCTTCGTCCGGGATGATGCCCCCCGCGACGACGGGCACGTCGTCCATGCCATTCTCGCGCATCTTGTCCATGACTTCGCGGATCAGCGGCAGGTGCGAGCCGCTGAGGATCGACAGGCCAACGACATGCACGCCCTCTTCCAGTGCGGCATTGACGATCTGGGCCGGGGTCAGCCGGATGCCTTCATAGACGACTTCCATGCCGCAATCGCGGGCGCGGACGGCGATTTGTTCGGCACCGTTTGAATGGCCGTCGAGGCCGGGTTTGCCGACCAGAAACTTGATCCGGCGGCCCATCGCGGTCGAGACGCGCTCGACATCGGCGCGCACGGCGATCATGGCGGCCTCGTCGGTCTCCGTGGCGCGGGCGGAGGCGGAGACGCCAGTGGGCGCGCGGTATTCGCCGAAGACATCACGCATGATCCGTCCCCACTCGCCGGTGGTCACGCCCGCCTTCGCGGCGGCAATCGAGGCGGGCATGATATTGCGGCCTTCCTGCGCCGCCGATTTCAGTTCGGCAAGCGCGGCAGAGACATCACCGCGCCCCTCGCGCCAAGCATTCAGACGGTCGATCTGGTCCTGCTCCATGGCCGGATCGACGACCATGATGCTGCCCTCTCCAGTGGTCAGCGGAGACGGCTCGGTTTCGGTGAAGCGGTTGACGCCAATCACGGTTTGCTCGCCGCTTTCAATCCGCGCGACCCGTTCTGAATTGGCCTCGACCAACTGGCGTTTCATGTAGTCGATGGCCGCCATCGCACCGCCCATCTCATCGATGCGCGACAGTTCGGCCCGCGCGCCCTCTTTGAGGGCCGCGACCTTGCGCTCGACCGCCGGGTTGCCATCGAACAGATCGTCGTATTCGAGAAGGTCAGTCTCATAGGCCAACACCTGTTGCATCCGCAGGGACCATTGCTGATCCCACGGGCGCGGCAGGCCGAGGGCCTCGTTCCATGCGGGCAGTTGCACGGCACGGGCGCGGGCCGTCTTGCTCATGGTGACGGCGAGCATCTCGAGCAAAATGCGATAGGGGTTGTTCTCGGGCTGCTGCTCGGTCAGGCCGAGACTGTTGACCTGCACGCCATAGCGGAAGCGGCGCAGTTTGGGGTCGGTGACGCCATAGCGGTCGCGGGTAATCTCTTCCCAAAGGTCAACAAACGCGCGCATCTTGCACATTTCAGTGACAAAACGGATGCCCGCATTCACGAAGAACGAGATGCGCGCAACGATGCCGGGAAAGTCCTCCTCCGCCACATCATCCCGCGACTTCATCCCGTCAAGCACCGCCGTTGCGGTGGCCAGCGCATAGGCCAGTTCCTGCTCCGGCGTCGCGCCCGCCTCCTGCAAGTGATAGGAACAGACATTCATCGGGTTCCATTTCGGCACCGCCGCGTAGGTATAGGCGGCAACGTCCGTGATCAGGCGCAGGGACGGCTCGGGCGGAAAGACGTATGTACCGCGCGAGAGGTATTCCTTGATGATGTCGTTCTGTACCGTGCCTTGCAGCTTCGCGGGGTCTGCGCCCTGCTCCTCAGCCACCGCGATATAAAGCGCGAGCAACCACCCGGCAGTGGCGTTGATGGTCATCGAGGTATTCATCTGCTCCAGCGGAATCCCGTCGAACAGGGTGCGCATATCCCCGAGATGCGCGATGGGCACCCCGACCTTACCGACCTCGCCCCGCGCCAGAATGTCGTCGGAATCATACCCGGTCTGGGTCGGCAGGTCGAAGGCCACTGACAAGCCGGTCTGTCCCTTGGCCAGATTGGTCTTATAGAGGTGGTTGGAGGCGGCGGCGGTGGAATGACCGGCATAAGTCCGCATCAGCCACGGACGGTCTTTGGTCTCGCTCATCGCTCTGCTCCACTGCCCACGCAAGATTGTTGCGCAAAGGTGTATTGCGGCGCAGCATAAAGAGCAAGGCTTAGCCGCTTCCTTTACTCGACCTTGCTGCCAAAGCGTGCAACGGTCGCGGCCCGCAGTTGAACCGCTTTCAGGCCGCCCGCATGACCGACATCGCCACCCGCGTCCATAACCACAACTGGAAGATCGATCCGATTGTCCGGTCGGTCATCGACACTGATTTCTATAAGCTGTTGATGGCGCAGAGTATTTTTCGCCGGAACCGGGACACACAGGTCACCTTCAGCCTGATCAACCGGACCACCACCATTCCGGTTGCGCATCTGATCGACGAGGCCGAGTTGCGCGAACATCTCGACCATGTACGCACACTCCGCCTGTCTCGCGGCGAAAGTACATGGCTGCGCGGCAACACATTCTACGGCGAGAGGTTCATGTTCGGGGCGGATTTCCTCGCCTGGTTCGAGGAATTTCGCTTTCCCGACTACCATCTTGAGCGCAAGGGCGACCAATACGAGCTGACCTTCGAGGGCGACTGGCTCGACGTAACCTTGTGGGAGATTCCGGCGCTGGCGATCATCATGGAGCTGTATTCCCGCGCGGTCCTCAAAGGTATGGGCAAGTTCGAATTACAGGTACTCTACGCCCGCGCGATGACCCGAGTTTGGGAGAAAATTCAGCGACTTAAGGCACTCGACCCCCTGCGCATCGCCGATTTCGGTACAAGGCGGCGGCACTCGTTTTTGTGGCAGGACTGGTGCGTACAAGCGATGCAGGAGGGGCTCGGGAGCAGCTTTCTCGGCACCTCGAACTGCCTGATCGCCCAGCGGCGAGAGGTGGAGGCCATCGGCACCAATGCCCACGAATTACCCATGGTTTATGCCGCAACCGCTGTGGGCAATGACGCACTGGCTGATGCACCCTATGCTGTGCTGGAGGACTGGCAAAAGGATTACCAGAGCAACCTGCTGATCGCCCTGCCCGATACCTACGGCACCGATGGATTTCTCGACCGTGCACCCGAATGGTTGAATCGATGGACAGGTATTCGCGTCGATAGCGGCGACCCGGTCGAGCGCGGCGAGGCGATTATCGCGTGGTGGAAACGCCGGGGCGAAGATCCGACGAAAAAGCTGATGATCTTTTCCGACGGCCTCGATGTCGATGTGATCGAGACGCTGCACGCCCGGTTCAAGAATCGCACGCAACTGAGTTTCGGGTGGGGCACCCGCCTGACGAATGATTTTCGCGGGCTGGTGCCGGACGGACGCCTCGACCCGTTCTCGCTGGTCTGCAAGGTCGTCTCCGCCGGGGGCAAGCCGACGGTCAAACTCTCGGATAACCCGCGCAAGGCGATGGGACCGGCGGCGGAGATCGAGCGTTATAAATCGGTCTTCAAGGTCGGCGAACAGGCGGAAATGGTCGTTGAAGTCTGACGATCAATCCAGCCGCCGCGACCAGACTTGCAGGCGCTTCGTGGTTTCCGCCGCCTCGCCGATGTCTTTCCAGTCGAAGCTGACCGTCGCACCCTCCAGCGGGGCATACCCGCGCTTGCGCCAGAACCCGTCGAGGGGGCGATACCCCTCGGGGCGGGCCGGATGATCGGGCGGGCGGATCACCGAGCAGAACGTGCCGATCCCCTTGCCCAGAGCCCGCGCCTGCGCCTCGCGATGGTCGAAAAAGGCATGGCCGAGACCCCGGCCCCGATAGTCCGGCAACAG
>CALGNO010000044.1 GCA_937958625.1 uncultured Neomegalonema sp. | reverse complement strand
GACTTCGAGCTTTTCCAACGATCCATGATCGTCACAAAATCCCTCGTTCTTTGTTTTGTCGCGTTTTCGGACGGAAAACCGGTATCCACTTTTCCTGAAAACGCTCTAGTGTCCGCCCATGACTGAAAAGCCCGCCCTTCGATATGGCTGGACGACGGGGGCTTGCGCGGCGGCGGCCACGCGGGCGGCGATGCTTGGGCTGTTCAGCAAGGGTATTCCGGCGGAGGTGACGATCACCTTGCCGAAGGGTCAGCGCCCAACCTTCGCCGTCATCGACCCGGAGCAGGGCGAGGGATGGGCCTCGGCCTTTGTCGAAAAGGATGCGGGGGATGATCCTGACGTGACCCACGGTGCGTTGATCGGCGCACGGGTTACGCCGCGAGGCGAGGGCGGCGGCGTGCGTTTTCTTGCCGGGGAGGGCGTCGGCCACATCACGCGCCCGGGCCTGCCTATCGGCGTCGGCGAACCGGCGATCAATCCGGTGCCGCGCGCGATGATCGAACGGGAGGTGCGCGGCGTGCTGGACGAGGCAGGGGTGAGTATCGGCATCGACGTGACGATCTCGGTCCCCGGCGGGGCGGAATTGGCCGAGAAGACGTGGAACCCGCGGCTCGGCATTATCGGCGGAATCTCGATCCTCGGCACCACCGGCATCGTGCGCCCGTTTTCCTGTGCGGCCTGGATCGCCTCGATCCATCGCGGGATTGATGTGGCGGTGGCGAGCGGCCTTGAGCATGTCGTCGGCGCGACCGGGTCGGTCTCCGAAGGCACTGTGCAGACGCTTTATGATCTGCCCGACGTCGCGTATCTCGATATGGGTGATTTTGCCGGAGGATTGTTGAAATACCTGCGGACAAAGCCGATCCCGCGCCTGACCATCGCAGGTGGCCCCGGCAAGATGAGCAAGCTGGCCCAAGGCGCGCTCGACCTCCATTCAAAGCGCAGTCAGGTGGATTTCGAGATGCTGGCGGATTGGGCCGATGATCCGGGGCTAGCGGACGCGAATACCGCGTTGGAAGCGTTCGAGCGCGCCGGTGCTCCGCTGGCGCGTGTTGTCGCCGAACGGGCGCAGGGCGTCATCTTTGAGACGCTGCGCGGTGCCCCGATCCAGGTCGAGACACTGGTCGTGGATCGCGGCGGCAAGATTCTGGCCCGCACGGATTTCGCGTGACCCGAACCGTTTTGCTGTTGGCCGGGACGCGGGAGGCGCGGCAGATCGCGTCGGCCTTCACGAGGCCCGATCTGCGCCTTGTCGCATCGCTCGCAGGCGTGACGACTGACCCGCTCGCCTATCCCTGCGAGACGCGGATGGGCGGGTTTGGCGGGGCGTCGGCGATGGCGGAATGGCTTGTTCGCGAAGGCGCAGTCGCCGTTCTCGACGCAACCCATCCCTTTGCCGAGCAGATTTCGAGCAATGCGCGCGATGCCGCCGCGCAGGCCGGTATCCCGTGTCTATGTCTGCACCGAACGCCGTGGCCCATGCGGCCCGAATGGCAACAGGTCGAGGCTGTAGCAGATGCCATCGACATACTGCCCTCGGGCGCGACTGCGTTGATGACGACGGGGCGAGGCGGCGTCGATGCCATGATGGCGCGCCGTCCCGATGTGCGCTTTCTGGTGCGCAGTATCGAGCCGGTGCCCGGATTGCCCGCTTCCGCGACGCCTCTGCTCGACCGGCCCCCGTTTACGCTGGAGGGCGAGCGCCGCCTGATGCGCACCCATGCAGTGACCCATCTGGTAACCAAAGATGCCGGCGGCACGCCTCCCGCCAAGCTGGAGGCCGCCACCGCCGAGGGCGTTTTGACCATTGTCGTTAAAATGCCGCCGCCGACCGGCCCAACGGTCTCAACCATCCGCGAGGCTCTGGATTGGATCGACGCTTTGCCGTGAGGCGGCTCAGCCGCGCCCGATCCCGTGATAGACGAAGCCCTGTCCGCGCATCGACGCGCCGTCATAGATGTTGCGCAGATCGACGACGAGGGGTGTCTTCATCGACTGTTTCATCCGGCTCAGGTCAAGCGCACGGAACTGGTTCCACTCGGTCAGGATCGCGACGGCGTCGGCCCCCTCGATGGCGGCATAGGCATTGTCGCAGAAGGTCACGCCGTCCAGCATCTTCTTCGCCTCGCCCATGCTTTCGGGGTCGTAGGCATGAACGGTGGCCCCCGCGTCCAGCAGTGCCGGGATAATATCGAGCGAGGGAGCATCGCGCATATCGTCGGTATTCGGTTTGAAGGCGAGGCCGAGAACGGCGACCTTCATGCCATTTGGCTCTCCGCCCATGGCGTCGATGATCTTGCGCGCCATCGCTTTTTTGCGGTCGGCATTGACCGACACGACGGTCTCGACAATCCGCACCGGCGACCCGGCATCATTTGCGGTCTTCACCAGCGCGAGCGTGTCCTTCGGAAAACACGATCCGCCGTAGCCCGGTCCGGCATTCAGGAACTTGCCGCCGATCCGTTTGTCGAGGCCGATGCCCCGCGCCACTTGCTGCACATCGGCACCGACCTGCTCGCACAGGTCGGCCATTTCGTTGATGAAGGTGATCTTCACCGCCAGAAAAGCGTTTGCGGCGTATTTGATCAGCTCCGAAGTGCGGCGCTGGGTAAAGAGTATCGGTGTTTCGTTCAGGAAGAGTGGGCGATAGAGTTCCCGCATAACATCCTTGGCGCGGTCATCCTCGCACCCGATGACGACGCGGTCGGGCCGCTTGAAATCCTCGATTGCCGCGCCTTCGCGCAGGAATTCCGGGTTCGAGACGACGGCGAAATCGGCATCCGGGTTGGTTTTGCGGATAATTTCTTCCACCGCATCACCCGTGCCGACCGGAACTGTCGATTTGGTGACGATGACGGTAAAGCCCTTGATGAGCGTCGCGATCTCTTCGGCGGCGGCATAGACATATTGCAGGTCGGCATGGCCATCGCCGCGGCGGGATGGCGTACCGACCGCGATAAAGATCACATCGGCCTCGGCCATCGCCCGAGCCGGTTCGGTGTCAAAGCTGAGTCGTTCTTCGCGGACATTGCGGTCGATCAGCAGGTCGAGGCCCGGTTCGAAGATCGGCACACCGCCCTCGCGCAGGGTGCGCACCTTGCTCTCGTCCTTGTCCAGACAGGTAACAATATGTCCAAAGTCCGAAAAACAGGCTCCTGAAACGAGGCCGACATAACCCGTTCCGACCATCGCGATCCGCATAGCAGTCTTCCTATTCGACAGTTTCGGCGCGTCCGGGCCAGCCCCAAACGTGTCACGACCTTAATGACCTCAATAGGTTAGAGAAAGATTTCATCGACGGTGAATGAATGTGTAAAACATGACGTAGACGTCAGTAAAAACACGCAATTAAGCCGCATATCAAGCCCCTTGACCTTTCGGTCAGAACTCGCAAGCGTGGGTGGATAAGGTTTTCGTAAGTAAACGAAACAGCGTCGAACAAACTTTTGTGTGTGTTTTGACGACCGCCAATGCCCGTTTCCAACAGGGTGAATGTGCGGACACATAATCCTTTTGGGAGGAATCAAGATGAAGCGACTGCTTACATGCAGTACGATGGTTGCCGCGCTCTTTGCAGGGGCAGCCTCTGCGAATGACGGCCTGATGAGCGCCATCGACAATCCGAATGACTGGGTCATCCAGACCGGCGACTACGCAAACACGCGCTATTCCAAACTCAACCAGATCAACCGCCACAACGTAAAACGCCTTCAGGTCGCCTGGACGTTTTCGACCGGTGTTCTGCGCGGACATGAGGGCTCGCCCCTGGTGATCGGCGACACGATGTATGTCCATACGCCGTTTCCGAATATCGTCTATGCGCTCGATCTGAACAACGACGGCGCGATCAAGTGGAAGTATGAGCCAAAGCAAGACCCAGACGTCATTCCGGTCATGTGCTGTGACACCGTCAACCGCGGTCTGGCCCATGCCAACAACACGATCTTCCTGCATCAGGCTGACACCACCATCGTCGCCCTCGACGCCGCCTCCGGCGAAGTCAAGTGGACGGCTGTGAACGGTGACCCTGCCAAGGGCGAAACCAATACGGCGACCGTGCTGCCCGTGAAGGACAAGATCATCGTCGGGATCTCCGGCGGCGAATTCGGCGTGCAAGGCCATGTCACGGCCTACAACATGGAAACCGGCGAGCGCGAGTGGCGTGCCTATTCCATGGGACCGGATGACCAAATGCTGGTCGATCCCGAGAAAACCACCCATCTCGGCAAGCCCATCGGCGAGAACAGCTCGCTCGATTCATGGGAAGGCGATCAGTGGAAGATCGGTGGCGGCTCGACTTGGGGCTGGTATTCATACGATCCCGAGCTGGACCTGATCTATTACGGAACCGGCAACCCCTCGACCTGGAACCCGGCCCAGCGCCCGGGTGACAACAAGTGGTCGATGACCATCATGGCCCGTGACCCCGATGACGGCATGGCCCGCTGGTTCTATCAGATGACCCCGCACGATGAGTGGGATTACGATGGCATCAACGAAATGATCCTGACGGATCAGGAAGTTGACGGCGAAATGCGCAAACTGCTGACGCACTTCGACCGCAACGGTCTAGCCTACACCATGGATCGCGGCACCGGCGAGTTGCTCGTTGCTGAAAAGTTTGATCCGGTCGTCAACTGGACCACCGGCGTCGACATGGACCCGGAAAGCGAAACCTACGGACGTCCGCAGGTCGTGGCCGAGTTCTCGACCGAACAGAATGGCGAAGATGTCAACACCACCGGCATCTGCCCGGCGGCGCTTGGCACGAAGGATCAGCAGCCCGCTGCCTTCAGCCCGCGGACCAACCTGTTCTACGTGCCGACCAACCACGTCTGCATGGATTACGAGCCGTTCCGCGTGTCCTACACCGCCGGTCAGCCCTATGTGGGCGCGACCCTCGCGATGTATCCGGCCCCGGATTCCCACGGCGGCATGGGTAACTTCATCGCCTGGGACAACATCAAGGGTGAAATCGTCTGGTCCCTGCCCGAGAAATTTTCGGTCTGGTCCGGTGCCCTTGCCACCGCTGGCGACATCGTCTTCTACGGCACGCTCGAAGGTCACCTGAAGGCCGTCGATGCACGCTCGGGTGCTGAACTCTACAAGTTCAAGACCCCGTCGGGCATCATCGGCAACGTCATGACCTACAAGCATGACGGCAAGCAGTATGTCGGCATCCTGTCCGGCATCGGCGGCTGGGCCGGGATTGGCCTTGCGGCTGGTCTGACGAACCCGAACGATGGTCTGGGTGCCGTGGGTGGTTACGCCGCTCTCAGCAACTACACCGCGCTGGGTGGTCAGCTTACGGTCTTTGCTCTGCCAGACTAAGGTCTGATTTGAGAGGCTGAATGAAAGCCCGGCGTCACCGGCGTCGGGCTTTTTACTGTTCAAAAGGCCGATACAGAGCCTTGAGTGGAGGAAACAGGAACCATGTTGCACCATACCCGCACGATCGTGGCGATAACCTTCGTCATGCCCATCGCGCTCGGCTCATTCGCCCATGCCGAAGACAAGGAAGAAGACGTCGCTGCGCTGGTCCAGGCCGCGTATGAAGAAGACGGCAAGCATTTCACCGAAGACGACATTCCGACCTACAAGGTTGCCGAGGACGGCACCGTCGATTGGTACACGTTCTCCGGTTTCCGTCGGTATCACTCCGAATGTCACGTTTGCCACGGCCCCGACGGTGAAGGGTCCAGCTATGCGCCTGCGTTGAAAAAATCGGCGCTGGAAATGGATTATTACGACTTCGTCGACGTTGTCGTGAATGGCCGCAAGAATGTCGGTGCATCCGATAACAGCGTCATGCCGTCCTTCGGTGATAACAAGAACGTCATGTGCTATCTCGATGATATGTATGTCTATTTGAGAGCGCGTGGCACCGACGCGATCCCCCGTGGCCGCCCGGGAAAGAAGGACCGTCCGAGCGAAACGTTCAGGGAGAACGAAGATGCGTGTATGGGCTAACGTTGCCCTGTGCCTCGGCCTCGTTATCGGGGCTGGGGCGGCCAAGGCGCAGACATCGGACCTTGTCGCCAAGACATCGTTCCGCGTCTGCGCCGACCCAGCCAATATGCCGTTTTCCAACAAGGCGGGCGACGGATTCGAGAATAAGATTGCAGAACTGTTTGCGGCGAAACTGGAATTGCCGCTTCGCTACGAGTGGTTTCCCCAGGCCACCGGTTTCGTGCGCAAGACATTGGGCGAAAAACGCTGCGATGTCGTGATCGGGTATGCTCAGGGTCATGAGTTGGTGCTGAATACCAATCACTACTACGTTTCGACCTACGTCATGGTCACCTTGCCGGACAGCCCGCTGGCCGAGGTCAACACCCTCGATGACGAACGGCTGAAGGGCAAGCGGATCGGCGTCATGGCCGGCGCACCGCCTGCGACTCACATGGCGCGGAATGGACTGATCGGCGATGCGAAGGGGTATCAGCTGATGGTGGACCGTCGATTCGAATCTCCTGCCGACGAGATGATCGAAGACCTCAAAAGCGGTGAACTCGCCGCCGCAGTGCTCTGGGGTCCAATCGGCGGAACGCTGGCCAAGGAGAGCGAGCCGCAATTGAATGTGGTGCCGCTGCTCAACGAAACCGGGGCGCCGCGCATGTTC
>CALGNO010000043.1 GCA_937958625.1 uncultured Neomegalonema sp. | reverse complement strand
TGGGCTTCGGGCAAGCTCGCCCTGCAAAACACCGTCCTCAGACTGGCCTTTGACGAGCGTATCGCATACCGCCGGAATGAGGGGTATCGAACACCAAAAATGGCGTTAACCTTCAAGGCGTTAGGTAGTTTCAAATGTCTTGAAAGTGAAATGGTGCCCAGAAGAGGACTCGAACCTCCACGACCTTGCGGTCACTGCGACCTGAACGCAGCGCGTCTACCAATTCCGCCATCTGGGCACGGGTTGGGAGCGCGCTGAATACGGCTGACCCAAAGCTCTGTCAAGCAGATGATCCGGCTAAGCCGCTTTGATTTCACCGCGCAAGGTTTTAAACGCGGTGGAGGCGCGCCCTCAGCGCATCACCAGCACCGAACACTGGGCATGGCGGACCAGTCGTGCGGCGGTGGAACCGAGCAGGTAATCCGCCAGACCCGGTCGGTGAGACGCGACGATAATCAGATCGGCATTCATCTTCTCACCGGCGGCGAGGATCGCGCGGGGGGCTTGTCCGGAGAGGATTTCAGTATCCACGGACACGCTCGCATTGCTGACGATCTCATCGAGGGTTGCCTTGGCCTTGGCCGTCGCGGTCTTGATATAGTCGCCCGGCAGCTCGGAATTGACGAAACCGGGCACGTCCGGGATCGCATAGACGACCCGCATCTTGCCCCCTTCGTTCAACAGGGCTTTGGCTTTTTCGAACATCGACGAGGCATGTTCGGGATGGGCGATGTCGATGGGCAGCAGGATGGAGTTATAAAACATTGGACCCTCTTGCATTGGCCGGACTTGCAACGTCTTCCCGGTATCCGGGCGGAGCCGGTTTGGCCGGGACCGTGCCCGCGTGAACGTCCGGTGGCGTTCTGGCGGGCACATCCGTGGTTGAGACCTATGGACTATCGATGGGTTTTCAAATGATCTGGGACAATAAATACCGGTTATTCCCGGTCATAAGGTCGCGTTTTTCGCCCGGCGGAGCCGTCAACGGTCTGGACGGGTGGACCCTGCGCCCTATAGGAAATGCGCAGCCTATGACCGGAGCCCGCCATGTTCTTCGATAGCCCCGCTGCCTTTCGAGCCTTGCCGCGTCGTGCGGTGGCTCTGTTCGGGATGTCGGGGGTGGGAAAGACGCGGATTGCGTCGATCGTGCGGGGGGCCGGGTGGTTTCATTACTCGGTCGATTATCGGATCGGCACCCGCTACATGGGCGAGCATATCGTCGACAACTTCAAGCGCGAGGCGATGAAATCGCCGCTGTTGCGCGAGCTGTTGATGAGCGATTCGATCTATATCGGCTCGAATATCACGTTCGATAACCTGTCGCCGCTGTCGACCTATCTCGGCAAGCCCGGTGACGCGGCCAAGGGCGGCATTCCTTTCGCGGAATACATGCGGCGGCAGGGCGAGCATCGGGCGGCGGAAATTGCAGCGA
Source organism: uncultured Neomegalonema sp. (assembly GCA_937958625.1). Taxonomy (GTDB): domain Bacteria; phylum Pseudomonadota; class Alphaproteobacteria; order Rhodobacterales; family Rhodobacteraceae; genus JAHDDY01. The sequence continues at coordinate 4,467 of CALGNO010000043.1, read as the reverse complement.
TGCAGGACACCGCGCATTTTATCGAACGGGCAGGGCGGGTCTATGGTTATGACCATTTCCTCTGCGATACGTCCGGGTCGCTGTGTGAAGTGGTGGACGCGGAGGATGCCGATGATCCAGTGATGGGCCCGCTGTCGACGGATTGCCTGATCCTCTATATCCGCGAGGAGGCGAGCCATGCGGATGAGTTGGCGCGCCGGTTCGACCTCGACCCGAAGCCGATGTATTACAACCCGGGGTTTCTGACCGAGGTTTGGCACCGCTATCTAGCCGAGACAGGGCTGGCGGAGGGCGAGGTTGACCCTGATGCCTTTATCCGCTGGGCCTATCGCGAGTTGCTGGCCTGGCGCGCGCCGCGCTATCGGGGGATGGCGGCGCGCTGGGGGTATACGGCGACGATGGCCGAGATTGCGGCGGTCCGGGATGAGGCGGACTTCCTCGATCTGACCGAAGTCGTCATCGCGCGGCGGTTGGCGGAGTAGGGCGCGGCAACTCGCTGCCTACCGCCGCCCCTTCCCACCCTTGCGCCCTTTTCCGGCGCGGCGGCCCTTTGGGATCGGAGGGCGGCGGTTGCCTCTGCCGCGCCCCGAGGGTTTGCCTTCTTCGCCGCCCTCGACGAGGGAAAAGCGCAGGCCGCCGGCGAGGGGAACGGCTTCTTCCAGACGCACGAGTACCCGCATCCCGATACGGAACAGCGTGCCGCTGCGCTCGCCGCGCAGCGTGTTGGTGTCGGGGTCGTGGGTGTAGTATTCGGTGCCCAGCGTCGAGATCGGGATCAGGCCATCGGCCCCGGTCTCGTTCAGCTTCACGAAGAGGCCAAAGCGGGCCACGCCGGACACGATGCCGTCGAATTCGGCCCCGACGCGGTCCTCCATGAAGGCCGCGAGATAGCGGTCCGAAGAATCCCGCTCGGCCAGCATCGCGCGGCGCTCGGTCTGCGAGATATGTGTGGCGGTATCGCGCAGCGCGGCGGCGTCCTCGATTGTCAGGCCGTCCTGTTTCGGGTCCGCACCGAGGCCTAGGGCCGAAATCAGCGCGCGATGCACGATCAGGTCGGCATAGCGCCGGATCGGCGACGTGAAATGCGCGTAGCGTGCGAGGTTGAGGCCGAAATGGCCGAAATTATCGGGGCTGTAGATCGCCTGGGTCTGGGCGCGCAGGACCGACATGCTCACGGTTTCCGAATACTCGGTCTTCTGGGCCGCGCGCAGGGCAGTGTTGAGTTGCCCCGGCATCAAGCGCTGACCCTTGGCGAGGGGGATGCCGATGGTCTCCAGCGTCTCGCGCAGGGCCTCGATGCGTTCTTCGACCGGGGGTTCGTGGACGCGATAGACGAGGTCACTGCGTTTCGATTCCAGCGTCTCGGCGGCGCACACATTGGCGAGCACCATGCACTCTTCGACCAGCTTATGCGCGTCGAACCGCTCGCGGAACCGGACGGAGGTGACTTTTCCGGCCTCGCTCATCACGATGCGGCGTTCGGGCAGGTCGAGGTCGAGGGGCTGGCGGCGCTCGCGGGCCTTTTCCAGACTGCGATAGCAGGCAAAGAGCGGGTCGATGATCTCGGTCTTGATCGGCGCGTCCAACGCGCCGTCGGTGCCCATGGCGGTCGCCTGTGCCGTCTCGTAACTCAGGCTGGCCGCCGAGCGCATCATCGCGCGGAAAAAGCTGTGGCTGCGTTTCGAGCCGTCTTCGGCCAAGATAATCCGCACGCCGAGGCATGGACGTTCGACGCCCTCATGCAGCGAGCAGAGGTCGCCGGATAGGACATCGGGCAGCATCGGCACGACCCGGTCGGGGAAATAGCAGGAGTTGCCGCGCTTGCGCGCCTCGCGGTCCAGCGCCGTGCCGGGGCGTACGTAATGGGCGACGTCGGCGATGGCGATCCAGAGGATATGCCCGCCCTCGTTATTCGGGTCGGGGTCGGCCTCGGCGAAGATGGCGTCATCGTGGTCGCGGGCGTCTTCAGGGTCGATGGTGATGAGGGGCAGATCGCGCAGGTCTTCGCGGCCCTTCATTGACGTGACGGGTTTTGCCGCCTCGGCTTCGGCGAGCGCGTCGTCGCCGAACGCGACCGGGATGCCGTGTTCGTGGATCGCGATTAGCGAGATCGAGCGGGGCGCGCCTATGTTTCCGAGGCGCGCGATAACGCGCACGGGGGTCAAGCCCTGGCGATGGCCGCGCAGGGTTTCGACCTCGACAAGCTCGCCATCCTTTGCGCCGTGGCGGTCGGCCTCGGCGACGCGAAACTCGCGGTCGGCTTTTTTGTCGACGGGCATGACCCGGCCTCCCTCGCTGCCGGAGCGAAAGACGCCGAGGATGCGCTTGGCCGTGCCCAGCTTTCGGATCGTGCTCGCCTCGTAGTCATAGGCGTCGCCGGAGGGCAGGGCGCGCAGTTTGGCCAGCACCCGGTCGCCGACCCCGACGGCGGGGTCGCCCTTTTTCTGGGGCGCGAGGATTATGGTCGGCTCGTCCTCGTCAAATTCCCAGGACTGGGGCCGCGCGAGCGGTTCGCCATCGGCATTGATGGCCGAGACCTCGATAACGGCCACCGGGGGCAAGTGGGCGCCGACGGGGCGCAGGCTCTTGCGGCTGCCGCGTTCGATCAGGCCCTCGCGGCGCATATCGGCGATCATGTCCTTCAGGACCACCCGCGCCGCGCCCTTTACCTTGAAGGCCTTGGCGATGTCGCGCTTGGTGGTCTTGTCGGGGTTCTCGGCGATGAAGCGCAGGATGTCTTCGTGCGTGGGCAGCGGTTTTGTCATGGCGCACCGCTACACGATCCGGGCGGATGTGTCACGCCGCAGGGCTGGGTTCAGTAGAGAACCGGAAGGTCGGGGATATCCTCGAAACGGGTCAGGGCGCGGCGGTCCTCGCCGCGTTTATCGGGTCTGTCCTCGAGGCCGATCACCATGCGCTTGCGCGCTTCGGCGGGGCTATCGCGGCGGCGCTGTTTCAGTCGCTCGATCCGCGCCATGCGTTTTTTGTAGGCTCTTCTGGCCTTTGCGCGTGAGTCCACTGACGGTTTATTAGCCTTAGTAGCTGGTTCGCTTATCTGAGGGGTTTGTGTGTTGAGCTTTGGGGCCGGTTGGTTGATCCCAGGCGGGGTGACGGTGATTGCTTTGGGGATGGAGGCTTTTGCGTCGGCTTCGCGCGTCGGCACGGCATCGGGCGCGATTGCGACCCAGAACACAGCCATGCAACACAGAAGCATTGCGGCAACCAGCTTTTCCATCCTCGATGTCATACGTTTCCTCCGGAAACTGACGCGTCCCGCGCCATTCTAGCGCCGAGGGTTGTCCAGAGGGTTATCGTCTAAAATTTGCGCTATTTTTCGCGCTTACGGAACAGGTAGAGCGGATTGCCGAGGATGGTCTGGGATTCCGACGGCGGCGGGGGCGAGTCTGGGCCGAGCGCGGCGCGGGGGCGGTCTTCGTCGCGGAAACGATCATAGAGCCAGATCAGGTGTTGCCACAGCCGGACATTGGCGGGCCGGCCCCAGATGATGGGTGAGATTTCCGCGTGGCGTCGGCTTTCGATATAGGGCGCAAATGTCTGAACTGTCGAGACAATGGCATTGCGCATCGACCGGCGTAGGTGGTTTTCGTCCACACTGCCGACAAAGACCGCGATGGCGAGATCTTCGTAAAAATTGAGCAGGAACATGATCGCTGCTCGCTTTTCAGGGTCTTTCAACCCTTCATCGTCCGCAGTCCCAAGCTGATAGAGCAGGCCGTCGGAAATCGGCTCTCCCCATTTCGGCACCAGGCGATAAACGATGCTGGACCGTTCCTGAAAGACCGTGTCGAGCTTGGTATTCTGGATGATGAGCATGGTGGTCTGGCGGCGGTCCTGAAACCGTTGAATCCAGACATTCGCGACGATGGCGATCCAGGCGATGAACGCACCGAAGACGATGGCAAAGCTTGAGGCGGTGACGTCTTTGCCCAGCCAGTGGGCGAGCGTAAAGCCGCAAAGAGTGATGATCAGCAAAATGGGACCGGCTGCGATCAGCCAGACCAGCTTTGAAGGGAGGGGTATCGTGGTCAACCGGGTACATCCTCGGAAAGATACGGCTGACTTCAGTTAATCAGAACGGGCCTTCGCCTTCAAGACATATATAGAACATATCGTGATCATATCGTTTCATGCGTGCTTCCTTGCCTGCGATACCGATAAGCGTATGACACATATATGAAAATTGCGCTGCAAAGATCAAGGGAGATCGCCTTATCCACAGGCGATCCGGCAAAAGAACACACGGTAAAGGCGTGATTTTCCGCACCGCCTGTGGGTTGGCGGCGCGGAAGGAAAACGCGTGGCGTTACTTTTTCCGCTTCTTTTCGATCAGGTCGACGGCCATATCGACGGTCACATCCTCGGGCTTCGTGTCCTTCGGGATCGTCGCATTGACCTTTTCCCACTTGATATAAGGGCCATAACGCCCGTCGAGCACGTTCATCGGGC
>CALGNO010000042.1 GCA_937958625.1 uncultured Neomegalonema sp. | reverse complement strand
CCGTCGTCGATGCCGAAGGCCGCCCGATCCGTCTTGAACTGACCGCCGGTCAAGCCCATGACAGCCCCATCGCGACAGAACTGTTGAGCGATCTTGGCGAGGGCGCGATCCTGCTGGCTGATCGTGCCTATGACACCAATGTCCTGCGCGATTTTGCCGCCGCGCGAAAGGCTTGGGCGAACATCCCACCCAAGACAAACCGCACCGAGAGCTTCGTCTTCAGAAAATGGGTCTACCGCCAACGCAACGCCGTCGAACGCTTCTTCAACAAGATCAAACACTTCAGAGGCATCGCCACCCGATACGACAAAAACCCCGAAAACTTCCTCGCTGCCGTCAAACTCGCCGCAACACGCGTCTGGATCAAAACGTTATGAGTCCACGGCCTAGAAAGATACACCGTAGAGGTGTTGCAATGGATCAGAGCCATCTCCCAAGAGAGACTAGGGTCTGTTGACAGTAGGGATTTCCATTTCTGATTTGGCGTGATTCAAGCTTCCTTTTGAGGAAGCTTGAATGCGCCCGGAACGTTTTGTCATCACGGATCGAAGCTGGGATCTGATCGAACCGCTCTTGCCGGGGACGCATCGCAGCCGCGGTGTGACCGGCAAGGACAACCGGCTCTTTCTTGAAGCGGTGCTTTGGAAAGTCCGCGTCGGCTGCCAGTGGCGCGATTTGCCGCCCGGCTTCGGCAACTGGAACAGCGTATTCAGGCGCTTCCGCCGTTGGGCGCTGGCCGGTGTCTTCCAACGCATATTCGAGGCTGTGTCCGGGGAACCAGACTTCGAGTATGTCCTCATAGACGGCATCATCATCTCCGTTCACCAAAAGGCGAGCGGCGCAAAAGGGGGACTCAGCATCAGGCCATAGGCCGCTCGAAAGGCGGGCTGGCGACCAAGGTTCTGGCTCTGACAGACGCCTTGGGAAACTTGATCCGTTTCAAGCTTCTTCCCGGCCAGCGCAGTGAGATCGTCGGCGTGTATGACCTGATCGACGGCTTCGACTTTGACGCCTTGCTCGGTGACAAGGCTTTCGATACCGACCGCCTGCGCGCTGAACTCCAGAGCAAAAAAAGCCAAGGCCGTCATTCCGGCCAAGCGCAATCGCACCAAAGCAATCCCGCACGACGAAGACGCCTACAAGTGGCGTCACCTCATCGAAAACTACTTCAGCAAGATCAAAGACTTCAGGGGCGTCAACACACGCTACGACAAGACCGACACCAGCTAAGAGGCAACTTGGAATATCGCCGCGACAATCATTGCATTACGATAATTGTCAACAGACCCTAGAACGCCTCGCCATATCCCGCAAGGCCCGGCTGGACGATGGCCGGAGCGGCAGGGACCGGTTGCGGCGGGATAATCTCGACCTCGATCCCGGCGGGCGGTGATGGCAGGGGCAGCGCTTCGCTGGCATAGGTGGGCACGGGGTCGGGCGCATAGGCAGGCGCTTGCTCGATATACGACGTCCCGCCAAAGGCCGGAGCCTCGCTTTCGATCACATAGCTCGGCTCGGGCACGGCCACACCGTCGGGTGCGACCTCGGTGTAGACAATCGGCTCGACTGTCGGGGCCGAATACTCCAAGGGCAATGCCGTCACGTCGGAATAGGTATCGACCTCCACAATCGGTTCGGCCATGCGCACGGTCTCTGGCGGCGAATCGAGAATGTAGGTCGGCTGTGGCACCGTATCGACGGCAACGCTCTCGATTGTATAGGCGGGGGCAGGATTGCGCACTGTATCGGGCGCAGGATCGACGCGAGAATACGCGACCGGCGCGACATTGCGCAAAAACGGGGCCGGTCCGATGTCACCGACTTCGTACGCTTTCGGTCCCTGGCACCCTGCCAACAATGCCAGTGTCAGAAAACCCGCCGTAACGGTCTGTGGCCTGTTCAATTCCATTGCATCATCTCCATCCATTCGCGCCGCGAAATACTGTTGCAACCGCCAAGGCTATCAAGGGCATTGCGGATGCGCCGACTCGGCCTAGGATTGCACGCACACACTCCCGGCGAAAGGGCCGTCATGACCGTATTTTGCTTCGGCTCGATCAATGTCGATCATGTCCACCGGGTCACGCACTTTCCCGCCCCCGGCGAGACCCTCAGCGATACAGACTACAGCGTGGGTCTCGGCGGCAAAGGCGCGAACCAGGGCGTCGCGGCGGCGCGGGCGGGTGCGCTGACGCGCTTTGTCGGGGCCGTGGGAGAAGACGGCGACTGGACCCGCGCGAAGCTGTCCGCCGCCGGTGTCGATGTCGGGGCGGTCACAAGGGTCGACGCGGCCACCGGACACGCGGTGATCTATGTCGACCCCTCGGGCGAGAATTCTATCGTGATCCATGGCGGCGCAAACCAAGCGATCACGCGCGAGATGATCACCGCCGCCCTCGACACCGCAAAACCGGGGGATTGGTGGTTGACGCAGAACGAGACCAATCTGGTGGCCGAAAGCCTTGCCATGGCCAAGGAACGCGGTCTGAAAACTGCTTATTCCGCTGCGCCCTTCGACGCGGCGCAGGCCGAGGCTGTGCTGCCCCATCTCGATTTGCTGGCGGTAAACGAGGGGGAGGCAAAAGCGTTACGAGATCATCTTGGCCGTGACCCGCACGTCCCGATGATGGTGACGACGCTGGGGGCGACCGGTGTCATGATGAAGAAAAACGACAACCCCGTCGGCATGATGTTTCAGGCCTTCAAGGTCACACCCGCCGATACGACCGGAGCCGGAGATACCTTCATCGGCACGCTTGTCGCGGCGCTGGATAAGGGCGCTCCCCTCAGCGACGCCACCGAATACGCGCAGGCCGCCGCCGCCATTGCCGTCACCCGCCCCGGTGCCGCCGAGGCGATCCCCACCGCCGAAGAAGTCGTCGCCTTTCTGGAGAACCAAGTATGACGCCGATCCTGCTCGACACCGACCCCGGCATCGACGACGCCATGGCGATTTTCTACGCGATGGCCGACCCGGCGGTCGAACTGGTAGGCATGACCACGGTGTTCGGGAATGTCTACACCAAGGACGGCACCCGAAACGCCCTGGCGCTGGCCGAAATGGCGGGGCAGGCCATCCCGGTCGCCGAGGGCGCGCAGGTGCCCCTCGTCCAACCGCCGAACAAGCCTTCGGATTTCGTCCACGGCGCGCATGGGCTGGGCGAGGCCACCGTGCCTGACCCGAAGGCGAGCGGCGACCCACGCCCCGCGCATCAATTCATCGCCGACACCCTCGCCGAGCGCCCCGGAGAGATCGTGCTGGTGGCCGTCGGCCCGCTCACGAACCTCGCGCTGGCCTTACAGCATCATCCCGAGATCACGAAGACGGTGAAGCATGTCGTCGTCATGGGCGGGGCCGTGCGCACCGCCGGGAATGTCACGAAACATGCCGAGGCCAATATCTGGAACGACCCTCATGCCGCCGATGCCGTGTTTGCCGCCGACTGGCCCGTGACTTTGGTCGGTCTCGACGTGACCGAAACCATTCGTTGCACCCCCGAGGACTTTGCCCCGATGCGCGAGACGTCGCCGAAATGCGGCGCGCTTATGAACGAGGCCGCCGCGTTCTATTTCGGCTTTCATATTCAGCAACATGGCGTCAATGCGTGCTTTTTGCACGATCCGGCGGCGGTGATTGCGGCGCTGGAACCATCGCTGTTTGATACCGATGCGGTGCCGCTATCGGTGATATGCGAGGGCGAGGAAATCGGAAACACGGTCGAGGGCATGGCGACGGACAGGCGAGCGGTCAATGTCTGCATCGCCGCCGACATTGATGCGGTAAAAACCCGCTTTCTGCGCCATCTTCGTTCCGGCGTTTTGCCGTAAGCAATCCTTGCCGTCCCCGTCCGGCGCGTTAAGCTGAGACCGGGGACAAATATCGGGACTCGCGCATGTTCGACATCGCCACGCTTTCCTATACCGACGCCGCATCGCCCGCCGAGTTCGCGCGGTCACTGCACGAGACGGGATTCGCCGTGCTGCGCGATCATCCGATTACGCCCGAGCGCATTGCCTCGGCCTATGCCAGCTGGGGTGCGTTCTTTGCCTCCGAAGGCAAGCATGACTGGCTGCCGGATGACGGCCAGCATGACGGCTTTTTCCCGTTTCGGTCCGAAAACGCCAAGGACAGTGCGGTCAAGGATCTCAAGGAATTCTACCACGTCTTCCCCACCGGCAAGGTGCCCCCCGAACTCGAAGAAGAAACCCGCGCCCTGCACGAAGACCTGGTCGCCGTCGGCGCGACCCTGCTTGGCTGGCTGCAGGATCACAGCCCCGAGGCCGTACTGAAAGGATTCAGCGAACCCCTGCCCGATATGGCCAAGGACAGCGACCAGAACCTGCTGCGCATCCTGCATTATCCGGCCTTAGACACGGCCCCGGAACCGGGCGCCGTGCGCGCCGCTGCCCATGGCGACATCAACCTGATCACCTGTCTGCTCGCCGGGTCTGAATCCGGGCTGGAGGCCAAGGATACCTCGGGACGCTGGCACAGCGTACCGTGCGACCCCGGTATGATGGCAATCAATGCGGGCGATATGCTGGAAATGGCCTCGGCGGGATATTATCCAGCGACCGTGCATCAGGTGGTCAACCCGCCCGCGACCCGCAATGTCGCCCGCTTCTCCATGCCCCTGTTCCTGCATCCCCGTCCCGACGTCGTGCTGCGCCCCGGCATGACCGCGGGAGATTTTCTGGCCGAACGCCTGCGCGAAATCGGCCTCAAGAGCTAATCCCTTCAAGGAGAGAACCCATGCTGAAAACCCTCATTGGCGCGGCAACCGCCGCCCTGCTCGCCTCCACCGCCATGGCCGCCGAGTTCAAACCCGCCGTCGTCTTCGACATGGGCGGCAAGTTCGACAAGAGCTTTAACGAAGGCGTCTGGAACGGCGTCAAAAAGTTTATGGACGAAACCGGCACCGAAGTGATGGAATTTGAGGTCACGAACGAGGCCCAGCGCGAACAGGCCATGCGCCGCATGGTGCGCCGGGGCGCGACCGTGGTTCTCGGCGTTGGCTTTGCCCAGGCAGACGCCATCGACGCGGTCGCCGCCGATAACCCCGACGTAAACTTCGCCATCGTCGATGTGTCGTGGCTCGACCGTCCGAACCTGCGCCAGTATGCCTTTAAGGAACATGAGGGCAGCTATCTGGTCGGCGTCGCCGCCGCCATGGCCTCCGAGACCGACACGGTTGGCTTCGTCGGCGGGATGGACATTCCGCTGATCCGCAAATTCGCCTGCGGCTATGTTCAGGGCGTCAAGGAAACTAACCCTGATGCCACGGTGATCGAGGCCATGACCGGCGCAACGCCCTCGGCGTGGAATGACCCCGGCAAAGGCAGCGAGATCGCCCAGAGCCAGATGGATCGCGGTGCGGACGTGATTTATCACGCAGCGGGCGGCACCGGCCTCGGCGTCATCCGCGCGGTGGCCGACAAGGACAAGCTCGCCATCGGCGTCGATTCGAACCAGAACGGCATCGCCCCCGGCAACGTGCTGACCTCGATGCTCAAGCGTGTAGATGTAGCGGCCTATGAGACCCTGAAAATGGCCAGCGAAGGCAATTTCAAGGGCGGCGTCGATGTTCTCGGCCTGAAGGAAAACGGGGTTGATTGGGCGCTTGATGACAATAACAAAGACCTCGTCACCGAGGAGATGATCGCCGAAGTAAACGCCGCGCGCGCGGCCATTATCGCCGGTGACATCGTCGTGCATAACTACGACACCGATGGCGAGTGCCCGTCCGAATTCACCCAGCGTGCGATGGCCAGCAGCATGTCAGCCGAGGACATTGCCTCTGAAATCGAAGCGATCCGCGCGCGTCTCGACGAACTCGAAGGCATGTTGGAGTAACGACCCGCCGCAAATTTCGATCACCCCGACAAACGGGGTGATCGACCTCCTCGATCCAATCGACAGGACGCCATGACCGCTCCCGCCGTCCAGATGACCGGAATTACCAAGCGGTTCGGCGCGGTGACGGCGAATGACTCCGTCGACCTGACCGTGCCCGCCGGAACGATCCACGGCATCATCGGCGAGAACGGCGCGGGCAAATCGACCATCGTGTCGATCCTCTACGGGTTCTACACCGCCGATAGCGGTAGTATCGAGATTGAGGGCAAACCCGCGACCATCACCTCCAGCGCCGACGCCATCGCGCGCGGGGTCGGCATGGTGCATCAGCACTTTATGCTGGTGCCGAATTTCTCGGTGCTGGAAAACGTGATGCTGGGGTCCGAGGACGGATTTCTGCTGCGCAAGGGAAAGGCCGCGACCCGGAAAGAACTGCAATCCCTCTCGGACCAATACGGCCTGGAAGTCGACCCCGACGCTATTGTGGAGACCCTGCCCGTCGGCCTGCAACAACGGGTCGAGATCCTGAAAGCCCTGCGCCGGGGCGCGCGTATCCTCATCCTCGACGAGCCAACCGGCGTGCTGACCCCTGACGAGACCGACCGCTTCTTCGACATTCTGCGGGGCCTGCGCGAGCAAGGCGTCACGGTCCTGATCATCACCCACAAACTGCGCGAGATCATGGAAGTAACCGACGGCGTTTCGGTCATGCGCGGCGGCAAGATGGTCGCCCATCGCCAGACCGCCGAGACGACACGCGAGGAACTCGCCGAACTTATGGTCGGGCGCTCTGTCTCGATGCAGGTGGACCGCATCGACACCCCGCCGGGCGCGGTGGTAATGGAGGCAAGCGGCCTGACATGGCACGACCTGCGCGGCGTCGCCTGTCTGAAAAATGTCAGCCTGCAACTGCGTGCGGGCGAAATCCTCGGCCTTGCGGGGGTCAGCGGCAATGGGCAGTCGGAGTTACTCGACGTCCTGTCCGGCATCGCCCCTGTGCAGGGCGGCGAGATCACCATCGGCGAGCGGCGGATCACCAAGGACGCCCCGGCAAGCCCCGCCGACCTGCGTGCCCTCGGCATTGCGCATGTGCCCGAAGACCGCCACCGGCGCGGCCTCGTCCTGCCCTTCGAGGCGCGGGAAAACGCGGTGCTCGGCTATCACAACGGCGCGCGCACCGGCGACGGTGCGTTGCTCAGCCCCCGCGCCATGCACGCCCATTGCGACACGCTGATGCAGCGGTTCGATGTGCGCCCGCCCAATCCTAAACTGCCCGCCGTGGGCTTTTCGGGCGGCAATCAGCAAAAGCTGGTCATGGCGCGAGAGATCGAGCCTGAGCCCCGGATCATGCTGATCGGCCAACCAACGCGCGGCGTCGACATCGGCGGCATCGCCTTTATCCATGAGGAGATCATGGCGCGGAAGGCGGCGGGCTGCGCGATTCTGCTGGTGTCCGTCGAACTCGACGAGATCATGGCGTTGTCGGACCGGATCATGGTGATGAATGCGGGCGAGGTCGTCGGTGAAACAACCCGCGAAGGGGCCGACCAACGCGAGATCGGCCTGATGATGGCTGGCGTCTCTGCTATCGCAGGGTAGCAGCAACAGCCGCAAATGCGTCTGCCCCCGCGCCATAGAGCATCTGCGGGCGCACGCTCTCGACCCGCGTGGCCCCGTGACTGCGCAGGCAACGCGCGGCGGCATAGGCATCGCGCTCCGCCACCTCGACAGTCACACGACCGCCCTCGGACGACACGAGCGCCGCATTCAGAGCAGCCAAGGCAATAGCCAGCTCCTGAGGTTCCGCGTCGAGCGACGCCGAGAGAATGACCCGGCCCCGGGCGGCATCCCGCGCCTCGATCCGGTCGATCAGGCTTTCGAGCGCGGCCATGGCCGTATCGCTCCACTCGGCATTGCGCGACGCGCGCAATTGCGCCTCAGATTTCACTATCGGGTCACCGCCCAATATCTTCAGGTGGTTCGCGCGCAGGGTCTCGCCGCTGGAGGTGATATCAACCACGATCTCGGCGGCCCCCGCCGACACCGTCCCCTCGGTCGCGCCCGCGCTTTCGACAATACGATAGTGGACGACGCCCTCGTTACGAAAGAACTCGCGCGTCAGGTTCAGGTATTTGGTGGCCACCCGCATCGACATGCCGTGCCGCGCCCGAAACGCGGCGGCTGCATCATCAAGATCGGCCATCGTCTCGACATCGATCCAGCTCTTCGGCACGGCCACGACCAGATCGGCACGTCCGAAACCCATGTCCTTGACCAGCGTCGTCGCGCCTTCGGGATCGCGCAGGCGTTCGCGGATCAGGTCTTTGCCGGTCACGCCAAGGTGGATTGCCCCGGCCTCCAACGCTGCGGGCATCTCGCCCGCCTGCATCAGCGCGACTTCGATGCCGTCGATGCCCGAAGCGCGGCCCACATATTCGCGCGAACCGCCCGCCTCGATCTTCAAACCGGCCTCGGCAAAGAACGCGAGGGTCTTTTCCATCAGGCGCCCCTTCGAGGGCACGCCAAGGCGCAAGGGGCCGCTCATACCCTGCCCTCCCGTATCGCGAGGATGGCTTCGGGCCGGATCGCCGCGCCGATTGCCGTGCCGGCGACAGAGGCGAGGCCGAACGCCTTCGACGCCGCACTTAGCAGGCCGTCATAGCGACCGCCGCCCGCCAGTTGCGCCGCGCGTCGATCCTCGCGCTCCGCCGTCGCCGCATCGTACATTTCAAAAACGAACCCGTCGTAATATTCGAGGTTTCGGCCATATTCGCCATCGAAGGTCAGCGACGCCGCGTCTACGCCCAAAGCGTCGAGATGCGTCAGCCGCGCCTCGAACCGGTCGAGCGCCGCCGTGATGTCGATGCCCGCCGCCCGGGACAGATCGCGCAGGCGGGCCAGCGCCTCGCCCGAGGGCGCGTTCATCGTGGCCGCCGCCTCGATGGCCTCGACGACCTCGCGCGGCAAGGGATGCGCCTTCGCATCGGCGGCTTGTTCGACAAATCGCTCCGCAATCTCGTCGGGGCTGCGCAGGCCCACATGAGTCACGTCGGACAGGGCCAGCAACCGCTCGACGGCGGCGCGAGCCTCGCCCGCCTCTAGCCCGCCGATGGCCTTCAGCAGCGCATGACGGCCCGGATCGTCGCTATCCTCGCTGGCATAGTCGGTCAGTAGCGCAGCGAACCGCTCGGGTCGCCAGACATGGCGCTTGAGCCGCACACGCCAACGCTCGGGAATCGCCGCCGCATCGATCAGCGCGAAGAGAACCCCGAGATCGCCGGTTTCGACGGCGAAATTCTCAACCCCCGCCGCGCGCAGGGCATCCGCGACCATGTGAAATGTCTCGGCATCGGTGCGCGCCGCGTCGCTGTCGCCGAACCGCTCGCAGCCGATTTGCAGAAATTGAGCCGGGGCCGTCTCATCCCCCAACGGGCGGCGATAGACCGGGCCACTCGCCACATACCGCGCCTCGCCCGCACCGCTATTCAGATGGTGGCGACAGATCGGCAACGTCAGATCGGGTCGCAGGCAGAGGTCGCGGCCCTGCCCGCCATCGAAAACGAAGGCGCGGCCCCGCAGGTCTTCACCGTATAGATCGAGCAAGTCTTCGGCCCCGAGCACGGAGCCGGGATCGACCGGCGCGAAGCCCGCCGCCTCGAACACCTGCTGCGCATCGGCGCAGACCTTGCCGAGCGCATCCAGCGCCCCACCGCCGTAATCGCGGGACGCGGCACTCATCGGGCGAGCATCTCGCGCACCGCGGCGAGCACATCGGCACGCGCCACCTCGCGCTGGGCAGGTTGGGCTTTCCACTCCTCGTTTGACTCGATTTTTTCGGCAAGTTTCGCGCCGAGGACCAAATCCTTGATCTGAACAACGCCGCGCTCAGCCTCGTCTCCGCCTTCGATGATGGCGAGGGGTGCCGCGCGTTTATCAGCGTATTTCAATTGCTTGCCCATGTTGGTTCCGCCGCCCATGAAGACTTCGGCGCGGATACCCGCATTGCGCAACTCGGCGCAGAGCGTCTGGTAATGGGCCATGCGGTCCCGGTCGAGGGCGAGGATTACAACCGGCCCCCGCGCCGCGCCCGCATCCAGCTTTCCGGTCGCCGACAGGGCCGCCAGCAAACGGTCGACGCCGATGGAGACACCCGTTGCCGGGGTGCGTTGCCCGGTGAAGCGCATGACGAGATCGTCATAGCGCCCGCCCCCGGCCACCGACCCGAATTGCCGCTTCTGACCCTTCTCGTCGATGACGTCGAAGGTCAGCTCAGCCTCGAAAACCGGCCCGGTATAATAGCCGAGGCCGCGCACAACGGAGGGGTCGATCTTGATCCGGTCCGACCCGTACCCCTGCGCATCGAGCAGGGTCGCGATCTCTTCCAGTTCCTCGACACCCTCGCGGCCCGTCTCAGAGCCGCTCACCAACTCAAGCAAACGGGCGCAGGTTGCACCGCCATCGGCCCGTTCGGCCTGAACAAAGTCGATAATGATCTCAGCCTGTTCATCGCCGAGGTTCGCCCCCTCGGTAAACGCGCCGCTCTCGTCCTTGCGCCCAGCCCCCAGCAAGGCGCGAACGCCGTCGATGCCGAGGCGGTCGAGTTTATCGACCGCGCGCATGGCGATGCCTCGTTGGGCGGACTTATCTTCGCCCAATAGGTGCGCAACTTCCAGCACGCCATTCATAACCTTACGGTTATTCAGCCTGACGAGAAACTGGTCGCGCGCAATCCCCGCATGTTCCAGCGCCGCCGCCAGCATCCCGCATATCTCCGCATCGGCGGCGACCGTCGATGTACCGACGGTATCAGCATCGCACTGCCAAAACTCGCGAAAGCGGCCCGGTCCCGGCTTTTCATTGCGCCAGACCGGTCCCATGGCATAGCGGCGATAGGGGCTGGGCAGGTCGAGCCGGTGCTGCGCCGCAACCCGCGCCAGCGGGGCGGTCAGGTCATAGCGCAGGGCGAGCCAGCTTTCGTCGTCATCCCGAAATGCGAACACGCCCTCGTTGGGTCGGTCCACATCGGGCAAAAAGCTGCCAAGCGCCTCGACGGTCTCGATGGCTGAGGTTTCAAGCGGGTCAAAGCCATAGGAATGATAGACCTCGGCGATCTTGCCGAGCATCGTGCGGCGCGCCTCGACCTCCGCACCGAAGCTGTCGCGAAAGCCGCGCGGGGTCATCGCCTTGGGGCGCGGCTGTTTCTTCTGCTTTTTCGCCATGTCGGTCCATCCGGTTCCGGTGGCGCTGTCCTAGCCGTGCGCGCCCGATGTCGCAAGGGCACAGGCGGCTGGTCAGGGGTCAAGGCGACGTGTAGCGTGGCGGCCTACACTGCTGAGGTTCATCATGCTCGCCCTGCCCGGCTCTCCCGCTCCCTGTTCGGTCTGCGGACGCCCGCGCGATGTTCATGCGGCTGTGCGCGGCCCTGCCTGCGGCAACCGCCAGTGCCAGACGGCATGGATCCAACAGCAGAAATCCGCCGAGAAAGAAGCGTTCGAGAACACTTGCGACCGCGTGGCCAAAACATTTGGCGAAAAGGTTAGCGCCGATGCCGTGACCGCCCGCGTTCCCTATCTCGACCGGCGGGTTATACCGACGCCTGAGGCCGAAAAACGCGCCTTTAGGGCAACCCTGCGCGAAGCCCTGCGCGAAACCGCGCGGCGCGCCGGAGAGGCCACCCCGAGGCCCTTGCCCGAGGATGAAACCCCCGCAACCCTGACGCTGAACGCCAGTTGCATTGCCTGTCGCGGCTATTGCTGTCGCCAGGGGGCCGGTCACGCCTTTCTGAAACCGGAATATCTGCCGACGGTGCTGAACCGGCGCCCGGCGGACCCTCCGGCGGCGGTCTATCGTGACTATGTGCGCCGTATCCCGGCGGAATCGATGGAAAATGCCTGCGTCTATCAAGGCGAGGAAGGATGCGTTCTGCCCCGGAACATGCGGTCATGGATCTGCAATGATTACGAGTGCAACGACCGCTTGCGCCTGAAAGCAAAGCTGGAGGAGACGCCTCAAGCGAGCGCCCTCGTCGTGGCCATGGACGGCAAGAACGTAAAGGCTGCGGTTATCGCGGCACCGGACAGTCTCGATTGGCTGGAACCGGACGCCTACGCCGCAGAGCGCGCCCAGTCCCAATAAAGTTCGCGCGCCATCCGTGCCACGGGACCGACCTGATAGCTCACATCATCGAACGCCGTCACAGGCGTGATCTTGCTCATATTTCCGGTCAGAAAAACCTCATCTGCCGACCGGAAATCATCAAAGCTGAGGGTCGCCTCCACCACGGTTTTCCCCGCCTCAGCCAGCAACGCCATGTGCCGCGCGCGGGTGATTCCGGCGAGGAAAGTGCCGTTGGGCACCGGCGTCAGAACCTCGCCATCGCGCACCATAAAGACATTGGCGGTGGCCGACTCGGCCACATTACCAAGCGCATCGGCAACCAGCGCATTGCCGAATCCCTTCGCCTGCGCCTCGCGCATCATGCGCCCATTGTTCGGGTAAAGGCAGCCCGCCTTGGCATCGACCACGGCGCAATCGAGGGTCGGGCGACGAAACCGGGTCGTCGTCAGGGTCGTGGACGCCTCGGGCGGGGCCATCGGCACTTCTTCGAGACAGATACACAGCGCGCCGCTATCCCGCGCGCCGGTGATGACGCCTTCATCCCGCTCCGTGGTCCACATCATCGGGCGGATATAAACCGGTGTCCCGGCCTCGAACCGCTTCAGCCCGTCATGAATCAGCGCCATCATCGGCGCGACCTCCATCACCGGATCAAAACCGAGGGCGAGCGCCGAGCGGTTCACCCGCGCGCAATGGGCATCGAGGTCCGGCGTCAGGCCATCGACCATCCGCGCGCCATCGAAAACCAATGTTCCGAGCCACGTGCCATGATCCGCCGCCTTCATCACCGCCGGATTGCCGGTGTGCCAGTCGCCCTCGAACCATGTATGGATTTGCCGCGTCATGCCGTCCGCTCCTTGTCGAATACCGCATCTACGGGCGGTTTGATGGCGTTCGCAAGCGCGTTGGTTTTCGACGCGAGCGCGACGATCCGCAGCAGTTCGCCATGCTCCGCATCCGTCATCCCCCGCGCCCGCGCCGCCGCCGTATGAGAATGCACGCAGTAATCGCAGTTATTCGAAATCGAAACAGCGATATAGAGCATTTCCTTTGTCTTGAAATCGAGCGTTGTTTCGGTGGCCATCAGCCCCTTCACATCGCGCCACGTCTCCTCCAGCACCGCCGTATCGAAGGCGAGATAGTGCCAGAGGGCATTGATTGTATCAGTCTGTCGCGTCGTGCGAATGTCGTCGAATACCGCCTTGATGCGCGGGTCGGATTCGGGATCGGTGGGGGGAGAAACGGTGCTCATGGGTGTGCCTCGATTTGCAGTTGCTCGCGAGAAACCCACGGCGCGGCACCCGCGTCAATCCCGCGCTACAAACGCGCCTCGAACCGCAAGCGTACATAATCGGCGGTCCAATTTCCGGCGGCATCACAAAGCGCCGGACGCAGAAGAGTCTGAGCCTTGTCGCGCACGATGCCGCGTTGCGCCTCTGGCAACCCGGCCAGAACCGGCGCGGCCAGCGTCTCCAACCAGCCCGCCATATCGCTCGGGATCGGGGTCGGGCGAGGGATCAGCGCGATCCGTTGCACGGCAAACCCCGCCGCCTCCAGCCGCGCCTGATACTCGGCGGGGGTCGGGAAATACCAGATCGAGGCCGGAGCGTCGGCCACGCCCGCCTCCACCTCGATCACCGCCGAAAGCGCCGTGCGAATCGCCGCGACATTGCCGTGGCCGCCGTACTCGCCAACAAAGCGCCCGCCGGGTTTCAGCGCGCGGCTCACCCCGGCGATCACCGCATCGGGATCAGTCATCCAGTGCAGGGCCGCGTTGGAGAATACCGCGTCGAATTCCGGTGCAAGATCAAGCGCGTGGCCATCGGCGACTCGCGCCTCGATCCCGCGAGCCCGTGCAGCGGCGACCATATCGGCGCTGCCATCGACGCCGAGCACCTCGGCCCCGGCAGACATCAGTTTTTCGGTTAACGCGCCATCGCCGCATCCCAGATCAAGAATGCGCTCTCCCGCACGCGGGTCGAGCCAGTCGAGAACACCCTGGCCCAGATCAGAAACGAAGCGCGCATTCGTCTCATAGCGCGCCGCGCTCCAGTCATCGGCCATCGCTATTGCGTCGCGCCGTGGACCGCCTTGCCGAGCAGGTCAATCAAGCTGACCGACCCTTGGGTCCGTTCGATCTCCTCACCCGACTCAAGCGCATATTCCGACCCGCCCGGTTCGATGGCGATGTAGGAACCGCCGAGCAGGCCATCGCTGGCAATCTTGGCCGACGAATCGCTCGGCACCTCGATGCCACCATTCACGCCGATGGTTACCACCGCCTCGAAGGTCTTTTTATCGAGCGACAGGTCCGACACGCTACCGATTTTGACGCCGGACATCCGCACGTCAATTCCCGGCGCAACCCCGTCGGCGGTAAAGAACTTTGCCGTCAGCGGATAGCCGCCACTGTCACCGAAATCCGCATTCTGCGACGCATAGGCAAGAAACCCACCGGCCACGAGCAAAACCGCTGCGCCAACGATCGTCTCGGCAATATTGTTGGCCATGCTCTGTCCTTACTCCGGCGTCCAGGCGGTATAGCTCTTGGTCGCCGGTTTTGCGGCGTCACCGGTATTCAATAGGCTGCCCGGTGGGCGATAGGCGGCATCGGTGCCGGTCATGTTCATCTTCGCGTCGATTTCCCAGTCCCAGCGTTTCAGCGGGGCCTCGGTGGGGGGCAGCTCGAATGTGTGGTGCAGCCAGCCGTGCCAGTCCGGCGTTACCGCCGATGCCTCGGCCAGATCGGCATAGATCACCCAACGCTTAGTATCGTCAGCATTGCGATAATAGACGTTGCCAAAGCTGTCCTCGCCCACCCGCTCGCCATTGCGGCGCGTGAACAGATCGGTCCCGATGGTCGACCCCTTCCACCACACGAAGAATTTGGATAATAGGGCCATGCGCCGCCTCCCGATTGCTGTGCGGTTTATGGCGCAAGCCGTGTCCGTAGTCCAGCGATGCGCGCGGCTTTCGCATTTCGTCCTTATGATGGTACATCGACGCATGACCCCGTACCCACGCCGTTCCCCATGATCGACGGTTTCATCGTTTCGGCGCTGATCGCCGGTATCGGCGTTTCCATGGCCGCCGGACCGTTGGGGTGCTTCGTTGTCTGGCGGCGGATGGCCTATTTCGGCGATGCCACGGCCCATGCGGCGGTGCTGGGCGTTGCGCTGGCGCTGTTGACGGAAATACCGATTCTGCTGGGCGTCCTCGTGGCTGCGCTCGGGATGGCGGTAGCCGTAACGGTCAGGCGAGAACGCGGCCTTGCCGCCGATACGTTGCTTGGCGTCGCCGCCCATGCGTCGCTGGCGCTGGGACTGGTTGCCGTATCGCTTGCCCCCGGCAGGCCCGTCGACCTCGAAGCCTATCTGTTCGGAGACATTCTCGCCATTTCGCGGACTGACATCGCGGTGATCTGGGTCGGGGCCCTCGGTATTCTGGCTATTCTGACGATGCGCTGGACGCGCCTGCTGACCGTTACCCTCAACGATGATCTGGCGAATGCAGAAGGTTTGAGCCCCGACCGCGACCGCCTGTTACTGGCGCTGTGCCTCGCCGTTCTGGTCGCCGTGGCAATCAAGGTCGTCGGCGCGCTGTTGATCACCGCGATGCTCATCATCCCCGCCGCCGCCGCCCGCAGTGTCGCCAGAACCCCTGAACAGATGGCGGGCGCAGCCATCGCCATCGGGATCATCGGCGTCATGGGCGGGCTGGCGATGTCCCTGACCATCGATACCCCGGTCGGGCCGAGTATCGTCGTCGCGATAACCGCCCTCTTCGCGCTTAGCCTACCCCTTGGGCGGACAGGCTGACAAAGGATCGATTTTCGTCTAGACAATGCCGCGCCAGCGGGCTAACCAACACGCCGTTGCCCGGATAGCTCAGTTGGTAGAGCAGCGGATTGAAAATCCGCGTGTCGGTGGTTCGAGTCCGCCTCCGGGCACCAC
>CALGNO010000041.1 GCA_937958625.1 uncultured Neomegalonema sp. | reverse complement strand
CGACTGCACTCTGCGCTTGGCTATCTCAGCCCTGCGCAATTCGAAATGATCAACCGCCCGGTGACTGTCAAAAACGCCGCGTGATCTTGTCCAGCCTCAGGGGCGCACTCCAGAACACCACTAATTTTAGGGGGGATTACCATCCCTGATTACGATGTGGCCAGTATCTTCGCGCCACATCATATTGGTGCTCAATGGCTTGCATAATTTGTCGTTCGCAGCTTGTCTCCTCTCAACTCGCCCCAGCCGATTGTTTGCTGCGGTTCGGCCTCCGACGGCGCTGGGCGGGCGGTTTGGCACCGCCGCCACTGGTGCGCTTGTCGACCTTTGGTTTCGCGGGACGGTCCCGCCGGGGCGGGCGCTGTTGCTGCACGATCTTAGGCTTGCGCGCGTTTTCGAGGTTCGGCGTGGCGAGGCCCTTGACCCCCTCCGGCGCGTCAAGCACCGGAATTTCCAGTTTAATCAGCCGCTGGATGTCGCGCAGGTAATACTGTTCCTCCGGGTCACAGAACGAGATCGCGAGGCCATCGCGCTCGGCGCGCGCCGTGCGGCCAATGCGGTGAACGTAGACTTCGGGCACGTTCGGCAGCTCGAAATTGATGACGAGGCCGATTCCCGGCACGTCGATGCCGCGCGCCGCGATGTCGGTGGCGACCAGAACCGGGCACTTGCCTTCCCGAAACGCGCCGAGCGCGCGCTCGCGCTGGTTTTGGGATTTGTTACCGTGGATTGCCGCCGCGGCAAGCCCCTCATTCTCCAGCCGTCGCACGACCCGGTCGGCCCCGCGTTTGGTGCGGGTGAAGACGATGGTCTGTTTCTCGCGATGCTGTTTCAGCAGGGCGACAATGGCGGGTATTTTGTCGTCTGAAGTGACGTGTATGACGCCCTGTTCGATCTTATCAGCCGTTTTCGAGACGGCGGCGACGGCGATGCGTTCGGGGTTGTGCAAATGCTGGCGCGACAGGCTCTCGATCTCCTTCGGCATCGTCGCCGAGAAAAGCAGCGTCTGGCGCGTTTTCGGACAGGCCGAAATGATCCGCTTGATCGCGGGCAGGAACCCGATATCGAGCATCTGATCCGCTTCGTCGAGGATCAGCGTCTCCACCGCATCGAAACGCAGGGCGGTCTGGTCGGCGAGGTCAAGCAACCGACCGGGCGTCGCCACCAGAATATCGAGGCCGCGTTTCAGCGCCGTCTTCTGCCGCTTGTCCGAGACACCGCCGACGAAACAGGCGGAGATGATGCTCAGACCCTTCGAATACGTGCGGATCGAGTCGTGAATCTGCGCCGCCAACTCGCGGGTTGGCGAGACGATCAGCACGCGAAAGCTGCCCGGGCGCGTATTCATCTGGTTCTTGTTCAGGCGCTGGATCAGCGGCAG
Source organism: uncultured Neomegalonema sp. (assembly GCA_937958625.1). GTDB lineage: Bacteria > Pseudomonadota > Alphaproteobacteria > Rhodobacterales > Rhodobacteraceae > JAHDDY01. The sequence goes on along the minus strand of CALGNO010000041.1, from coordinate 17,696 downwards.
GGTAAAGGCGGCGGTCTTGCCGGTGCCGGTCTGGGCGAGGCCGACGACGTCGCGACCGGCGGCAATCATCGGGATCGCCTGCATCTGGATCGGGGTGGGTTTGGTATAGCCCGCATCGGCGAGCGTCTTCAGGATCGGCTCATCGAGGCCGAGGGTATCGAAGGTCAAAGCGTTCTCTTTTCTAATCTCGGGGCGAAATCCACGCACAAACGACCGCGCCCTTCGGCGCTCAATCAGATCGGTGCGGGAGGACAGCCCGGCGTTTTGGGGTGCATTCCGTCGGATTACGCCGCCAAAATGCTCGAATGCCGAAGCGCGGTCAGCCGCATTTCGGTAGGCCGGATATGGTCATGCTGCATCTGCGAAGTCAAGGCATTGCCTCGCATTGCTCGGATATGGCGCATCCCCGTTACTCGGCGGGGTCGATACCCGTCTGCTTGCCGTCGATGGAGGTTGCATTCTTGCGCCGCCAGTAAGCGTCCACGCCCTCCGGCCCCAGATTGTCGTAGAATGGCAACAGCTCGTCCGGCCCGCGCTGCTTGACGAAATCCATGAACGGCACGCCGGAACCGCAGGAGGTCTGAACCAGATCGATGGTCAGATCGAAAATCTGGCGACTGCCGGCAAGGTCGGGAAACATCGGCGAAAGACGATCCCAGTCATCGTCCCGGGGGTGGATTGTCTTGCACTGTCCATAGACCCGCAGGATCAGCGCCGAGCCTTCGAAGGCACAGAACATCAGGGTCATGCGATTGACCTCGCGCAGATGTGCCGCCGTTTCGTTGCCACTGCCGGTCACGTTCAGCCAGATAATGCGGTTGTCATCGACGATCCGCAGCGAATCCATGCCCTTGGGCGAAACATTGACGCGCGTGTCCGTCCCTGCCGTCGCGACAAAGAACATCGGTTGGCGCTCGATAAAATCGCGCAGGGTTCCGTTGAGTTTACCGGTCGTCGGCATCGCGTCTCTCCGTAAGGCACGTGTGGGATAGCAAGCTAAAAATGACGCAAGGGATGAAAACGAAAAGCGCGGAGATTTCTCCCCGCGCTCAGCGTATTCGCGTGCCAGGTCGTGTTCGTCAACTTTTGCCGACGCTGGTATTGACCATGACGGGCGGGATGAACTGGCCGTCAAAGCCGGGGGCGGCCTGACCGAACTGGTCATAGGCGGCGCTGGGCCGGGTCCGAACCATCCAGCCGATGACCTTCTGGTCGGTATCGACGATGGGCTGGAACGGGCGCTCGGGCGACAGGGTAAAGGTCGACCCCAGCGGTGCGAAAAACGCGGGCGGGGTGGTGCGCACGTCGCTGTTTGCCTTGACCGTGGTGCCGGTCAGGCCGGTGGAGCAGGTCGAATAGCTGGAGGAGCCGCCTTCGCCGATCAGCATCCGGGTCTTGTCACCCTGTTCCTGGATATTGGCGATGACCGGGTTTTTCGCGGTGCTGCGACGCAGGCAAGCCTGAATCGCGGGGTAAAAGCGCGCGAGGTTATAGGTCCAGCTATCGGTATCCTCGATGGCATCGGTCGACACGGTCGAGGCCGGAACAGCGGGGGTATAGCCGCTGGGCGCGGGCAAAGGCTGAGATTCAATGGGCACGCCATAGGCCGTTGCCGGGAAGCTTGGACTCGGCAACGGCTGATAGCTGGTCGTCGCGGTGCCGAAGCTCTGAACCCCGCCAAATGTCTGCGCGGGCTGCACATACGTCGTCGATGCCGTGCCGTATTGCGGGGCGACATAGGTGCTGGCCGCGGGCAGGGTCGGCGCGGTCGCAAAGCCCTGGGACTGGGTCGGCACATAGGGCGACGCATAGGTGCTCGGGGCCGCCGTGGTGGTCACGGGTGCCGCATAGGTCTGCGTCGGTGCCGCCGTGCTGGTAAAGCTGGTGGCGGTCGACGGGGCCTGTGCCGCACCCGCCGAGGTGGCATAGGTCGGGCCGACCGTCTGAGGGGCCAGATACGGCGTCGTCGTCGCGGTCGGTGCCGCATAGGAACCCGCCGTGCTCAGGGTGCCGCTTTGGGTGCTGAGAACGCTGCCGAGGCTCGGCTGGGCCGTGCCGGTGGCGTAGGTATTCTGGGCTGGCTGATAATACGTCGTGCCGCTCTGGGCCGATGCCGCAGCGGTCAGGATAAGGGTCATGGCCGTGGCCAGCGCGCCGGTTCTTGCAGGTCGCATAAGTCTCTCCTCGCTCAATCCATGCGCCGTTGTCCCGGCGCTGATCTGAATCGTAAAGGATTTGTTGACTTAACTCAATTCTTCCCTAACGAAGATAGAATCAAATCGACCCAAACCAGCCGGTGATCCGACGCAAAGGCCGCCGTTTCGCGCATCGGGTCGCCTTCGCCGGGGGCAAAAACCCCGGAATTTGCGACTTCCAGACCTGCCGAGGGCAGCACGTAGTCCACGCGCAGCCGCCCCGCCTCCTCGAAATCCGACGTCGCAACGCCCTCCGCCCCCTCGGGTTTCGTGTCCTGCACGCGCTCGTGGCCGAGCAGCGCCGTGATCGCCTCGCGCCGCCCGTCGCCTTTTTCGGGGTCGTTATTAAGATCGCCCAGCACGACGAATGCAGCATCGTCCGCCAGCCCGCCCTCGGTGCCCTGATCCGACAGCATCCAGTCCTTGCCTTCGATATAATCGACCCAGAACCGGATTTCGTCGTTATTGCGCCGCCCGTTGCGGTCCTCGTCACCGTCAAAAACCGGCGGCGTCGGATGGCTGGCGAGCAGGTGGAGCGTCGTGCCGCCGACCCGCACCGGCACATCCCAATGACTCTTGGAAGACAGGCGCAGCACCTCCACCGCCGGTTCGGGGTAGAAATCCACCGGCAACAGATTGTCCGGCATCTCGGCCCAGCGAACCCCGGCAAACGTTCGCACATCGTCGCTGGCGATGGGCAGGCGCGAGAGGATGGCCATGCCGAACTGCCCCTCGAAGACGCCCCAGCCCTGCGCATTTTCCGGCCCGTAATCCTTGCCGTCACCGGTCAGGTCTAGGCCGGTCGGCTTGCCGGTATTGACCGGGGCGACAAAGCTGTAGCCATACTCGACCCCCGCCTCGGCCAACCGCTGTTGCAGCAGGGCGAGGGACTGGCGCTCGTCGTCGTAATCCAGCTCGTTGATCAGCAGAATATCGGGGTCGGCGGCGGCAATCACCCGGAGCACCGCCTCGATCTGCGCCGAACCATCGCGCAGTTCCGTCACCAGCTTTCCGGCCTCGCCCCGGGCCAGATGAATGTTGTAACTCGCAATCCGCACGGTATCGGGCGCACGTTCGGCACTCACGGCAGCCTCGTCATCGTCACAGGCGGCAAGGCCAAGCAAAAACGGTAAAATCCAGCGCAGACGCATCACAGAACCTTTTCAAAGAAGATACTGGTTTCATTGGCAGGATAGGGATCGAAACGCGGGATCTCCACCCATCCGAGCCGGGGATAGAAGGCAAGGGCGTCGTGGTGGATATGCCCGGTCTCCAGCCGCAGGCGGGTCAGCCCTTCGCCGCGTGCCACGCTCTCCAGTTCGTCCATCAGCGCGCGGGCAACCCCGGCCCCGCGCTTCGCCGGATCGACGAAAACCGCCTTGACCTCGCCCCAGCCATCATCGACCCGCAGCGCGCCCATCCCCGCCACCGCACCATCGACCCGCGCCACCCGGAACCGCATATCCGGGTTGTTGAGATTGGCGACCGGGGGCGTGAACACATCCGCCGGATCATAGCCCTCGCTGTTGAACGCAATCCGCGCCGCGTGCATCGGCGCGAGGTCCGGCGCGGTGGGGTCTTCGAAAGCAACGGTCACGTGCGGCATCTCTTGCTCCTCGCGTTCCGGGATGCTAGACGCGCGGCCTGTTCCCAAAAACCGGAAATTCGACCGATGCATACCCAGACGTCCCTTGGCTGGACAAGCCCCCAAGTCTTGCTTGGCATCCTTGCCATGGCGGTTATCGTCGCGGCGTCTAACTATCTGGTTACCATACCGGTCACGACCATCCTCGGCGTCGATATGAATGCGGCCACCGGCTTTGCGTTCAGCGAATACGTGCAATGGGCGGCGTTTTCCTATCCCATAGCGTTCCTCGTCACCGACGTGATGAACCGCGTCTATGGCCCGAGCGCGGCGCGGCGGGTGATTGCCGTGGGCTTCGTTTTCGGAGTCGTCCTGTCGCTATGGCTCGCCGATCCGCGCATCGCCTTTGCCTCGGGCACGGCGTTTCTGGTGGCGCAGTTGATGGATGTCTCGGTCTTCAACCGGATGCGCGACGGCCTGTGGTGGAAGGCGCCGCTGGTCTCGTCGATCATCGCCGGAACCGTCGATAGCGCGCTGTTCTGGACCCTGGCTTTCTACGGGTCTGACTTCGTCGGCTGGTGGAATTACGCCCTTGTGGACTGGGCCGCAAAAGTGTCGGTCACGGTGCTGATGCTGGTGCCGTTCCGGGCACTGACCTGGGGTATGCGTCCGGGCACTGTCTGACTCGACGCGGGTGCACTCGACGTTCTAGGGTCGCGGTTCGAGAATCGGGCCAAGGGGATAGCGTGAAATGAAAGTAACGGCAGAGCGCGCAGCATTGCTGAAAACCCTGAGCCATGTGCAAAGCGTGGTCGAGCGACGCAACACGATCCCGATTCTGTCTAACCTGATGCTGAAAGCCGAAGAAGGACGTCTGTCGCTCACGGCCACCGATCTTGATATTGAGGCGGTCGAGAGCCTCGATGCCAAGGTGGAAAGCGCTGGTGCGGTTACGGCTCCGGCCCAGACGCTTTACGAAATCGTGCGCAAGCTGCCCGACGGGGCCGAAGTCGGTCTGAGCCTCAACATCGACGATGGACGCCTGACCGTCAGTTCGGGGCGCTCCCGTTTTGCCCTCGCGACGCTGCCCTCGTCGGATTATCCCGTAATGGCGTCGTCCGAGTACGGCCATGACTTCGAGATGACCGCCGGAGAGCTTGCGCGGCTGTTCGAGAAGACCCGCTTCGCAATCTCGACCGAAGAAACCCGGTACTATCTGAACGGCGTTTACCTCCACGTGGTTGATGACAAGCTGCGCGCGGTTGCGACCGACGGTCACCGGCTCGCGCGGATGGACATGCCCTTGCCCAACGGAGCCGCCGGAATGCCCGGCGTGATCGTGCCGCGCAAGACGGTGGCTGAACTGGGTAAGTTGCTCGAGGATGCGGACGCAGTGGCACAGGTCTCTGTTTCCGAAGCGAAAATCCGTATCGCGTGTGGCCGCATGGTCCTGACATCGAAGGTGATCGACGGCCAGTTCCCGGACTATACCCGCGTCATCCCCGAGGGGAACGACAAGACTCTGACGGTCGATGCGAAAATGTTCGCCGCCGCCGTTGACCGCGTCGCCACCGTCAGTTCAGAGAAATCCCGCGCGGTCAAACTGGCGCTGGACGATGACAAGCTGGTCCTGTCCGTCAACTCCCCCGACAGCGGCACGGCGGACGAAGAAATGACCGTTGCCTATGCCTCCGAGCCGATGTCGATTGGTTTCAACGCGAAGTACCTGACCGAGATCGCAGGCCAGATCGAACGCGAAAACGCCCTCTTCGATTTCGCCGACAGCGCCGCCCCGACACTGGTCCGCGAAGCCGGGGATGACAGTGTCGTGTATGTCGTGATGCCGATGCGGGTTTAGGAGCTTTCGCCATTGGCGAAAGCGCCCGACGTTGACGCCCGGAAACGGCCTGACAGCGGCAGATGATTGCGCAGCAATCATTGAGAGCAGCGCGCCTCCCCCCGCCCCCGGCAAAGACCGGGGGCTTCGCTGGAAGCATGCAAATCTCTCCACCCGTCGAGATCCCCGGTCTTCTACGGGGACCAAGGCCCTCCACCATCCCTTCCCCGCCGCGCGCAACCACGCTAACCTCCCGCCATGGGTGAGGATAAAGACGCGCCGAAATGGCGGCAGATTTTAACGGACGGTCAGGCCGAGCCGTTGCCGTGGAAAATGGCCGCGGTAATCGTGGGCGGTGCGCTCGTTATCGCAGCGATTATCTGGCTGGGCAGTTTCTTGAACGAGGCGCTTGAGGCGGGCCTGACCGACCCGGATAATAAATTCGAGGGGCTACGCAATCTCGGGCTATTCTTCGCGGCCCTGATCGGCCTGCCTTTCTTGCTCTGGCGTACTGTCATCGCATCGAAGCAAAGCGCTACGGCAGCAGAGCAGGCCCAACTCGTCGAAGACCGCAATTTCAGCGACCTGTTCACAAAGGCCGTCGAGCAACTCGGTGCCGACAAGACCGTCAAGCGCCCCGCCAAAAAGCAGGACGGCACCGACGCCTATGACGACAACGGCATCCCAGTGATGCTGGAAACAACCGAACCCAATATCGAAGTCCGCCTCGGTGCCATCTACGCCCTCCAACGCATCAGCCGAGCCTCGGAAAAAGACCACATCCCGGTGATGGAGACTCTGTGCGCGTATATTCGCGAGAATGCGATTGGGGGTGAGCCGGAAGATGGGCCGGAGGGCGAACCTGATTGGGATAATACTCCGGCGCACCAAATTCGTGACGTCGCAAAAGCATGGCGCGACAAGCTGCGGGAATACTGGTCGCCGAAGAAGGTTCTGCGCTCCGACGTGCGCGCCGCGCTGACCGTGATTGCTCAGCGAGATCAGTCACGCCGTGACATCGAAAAGGCTGAGAGTTTCCGCCTCGATTTCCGCCGCGCCAACCTGCAACGTGCCTATCTGAACGAGATGGATTTCGAGAAGGCAGATTTCGCAAACGCACATCTGCAAGGTACACTTTTCTTCGAAGCTAAATTGCAAGGTGCTTCTTTGGCAGTTGCGGCCCTTCAAGGATCACATTTAGGACGCGCTAAAATGCAACAAGTAAATCTGTTCAGAGCGAACTTACAAGGATCAGATTTATCGCACGCAGATTTGAATATGTGCGATCTGTCTGCTGCTCAGATGCAGGGAACACGTCTGTGGGGTACGAATATAAAAGCTGCGGATCTGCGCCATACTCAGATGCATGGAGCGGAATTGCGGATCTCAAAAACATACTCGGACCAGCCGTATGCTGATTTGAGCCGTTCGACGGCAAGCTGTGCAGACATGACTGCTGTTGTGGAAATTGAACAAAAGACACTTGATCGCTTTTTCGGTTGTGTTGGAACCAAGCTACCGAATGGTTTGACCCATCCGGACCACTGGGCGAAGCAAGAACTGCGCGATTGGAACGATGCTAAAGCGGCCTTCGACATCTGGACCGCCGAACGCAAAGTGGCGGGTTTGCCGCCGTTCGAGGACGCTGACGATCCCACCTAACCCTTTCTCTGGAGCCGCGTAGCGGCGACACGCGACCGACGCGCGCAAGCGAAGCGCCGCGCAGGCCCCCACGGGCGGTCGCTTCCCGCCGCAGGCGGGCCACGTTCTCCGGGCTTACGCGGCCCCACTGGGGCCACGGTGCCTCGTTCGGCGGGAAATTGATCCACTGGATCAATTCCTGATCCGCCTCACCCCTCGGTCGCTCGCTTGCACTTGGCGGCAACGCCATTGCATAGCCCTCGCCATCCCCCACCCAACCCGCTATCACGCCCCCCGTGACCCTCGCCCTCTCAACCCTGCGTCTCATCGCCTTTCGCTCCTACGCCCGAGCCGACCTTGCCGTTGGCCCAAACCCAATCGCCCTGGCGGGGCCGAACGGGGCGGGCAAGACCAATATCCTAGAGGCCGTCTCCCTGCTCGCCCCCGGTCGGGGTCTGCGCCGCGCCCAGCCCGCTGATTTCGCGCGCCAGCCTGACCCGATAGGCTGGTCCGTCGCCGCGACGCTGACCACGCCCACCGATCCGACCGCGCTCTGGACCGGGGCCGATGCCGATGCCCGCCGGACCGCCAAGCGCGATGACAAGGCCGTCTCGGTCCTATCGCTGGGCCGGGTTGCGCGCATCCTGTGGCTGACCCCGGCCCTCGACCGGGTCTTCGTCGAAGGCCCCGCCGAGCGCCGTCGCTTCCTCGACCGCATCGCCCTCAGCTTCACCCCCGACCACGCCGAGCACGCCAACCGCTACGAGCGCGCCATGCGCGACCGCAATCGCTTGCTCCGCGACGGGTCCGGCGATGGCCGCTGGCTCTCGGCGTTGGAGGCACAGATGGTCGAGGCCGGGGCAGGCCTCGCCGCCGGTCGCCGCACCGCGCTTGCCGGATTACTGGCCGCGCAGGATGGCACCAGCGCCTTCCCCCGCGCCGAGGCCACCCTCGAAGGCCCGTTTGAGGAGGACGCGCCCGACGCGGGCGCCTACGCCGCGCGCCTGCACGATGGCCGGTATCAGGACGGACAGGCGGGCCGCACCCTCTACGGTCCCCATCGCAGCGACCTCGCCGTGCGCTATGCGGCCAAGGACGTGCCCGCCTCTGCCTGTTCAACCGGCGAGCAAAAAGCGCTGCTGGTCTCGCTGATCCTCGCCAATGCCCGCGCGCTTGCGGCGCAAGAGGGCACGCCGCCGATCCTGTTGCTCGATGAAATCGCCGCCCATTTCGACGAGGACCGCCGCGCGCAATTGTTCACCGAGATCGAAGCGCTGGGCGCACAGGCTTGGATGACCGGCACCGAATGGGCGCTGTTCGAGGCGCTGGGGCCGACGGCGCAGCGGTTTGCCGTCAGCGACGGTGACGGCGGCAGCGCCGTGGAGGCCATCATATGACCATTGATCTCTATCAACTCGCGCTCTTCGCGCTCGCCTTTGCAACCATGGTCGCCTCGCCCGGCCCGTTCGTTGCGGCGATTGCGGCACGGTCGGCGGCGTTCGGATTTCGTACCGGTGCCATGATGGCCCTCGGAGCGACGCTGGCGGATTCGCTCTATGTCGTCATGGCGGTGCTCGGACTGGCGGCGGTGGCGCAGACCCATGCCTGGGCGCTGGAGCTGCTGCGCTATATCGGGGCAGCGTGGCTGATCTGGATCGGCATCGGCCTGCTGACCGCGCGCACCAGCATTGTCCAACCCGAGGGCGGCCCGCCGGTCAGCGACAGCATGATGCGCGCGTTCAGCGTCGGCGCGCTGCTCAACCTCGGCAACCCGAAGGCGGCGCTCTTTTACATGTCGATCTTTCCGGGGTTTTTCGACATGACCGCGCTCACGATCTGGGATGCCGTCGCGATCCTCTGCGTGACCATTCCGGTGGGGATGGCGTCCGATTGCGGGTATGCGCTGGCGGCATCGAAGGCGCGGGGGCTTTTGCGCAACGAGCGTGCAATCCGCCGGGTCAATCGCACCACCGGCGGCGTGATGGTCGGCGCGGGCACAGCGATTGCCCTCGCTTAGGCCGATCATATCCTTCTGGACTGTGCGCCGGAAAACCGGTTCAACCGCCCTCGCATATCCAGACCCAAAAAGGACAAACCCATGATCGAACGGATCGAAACCGGCGCGCGCTCGTCAAAAATCGTCAAGCATAACGGCGTCGCCTATATCACCGGTCAGGTCGGCGAAGGCCCGACCATTCAGGCACAGACCGAAGAGTGCCTTGCCCGACTCGATGCGCTGTTGATCAAGGCAGGCTCCTCCCGTGAACAGATGTTGCGCGCGACGATCTGGCTGGCCGATATGAGCGATTTTCAAGGGCTGAACGAGGTCTGGAATGCATGGGTGCCCGAGGGCCATGCCCCGGCCCGTGCTTGCGGCGAGGCAAAGCTGGCGCGGCCTGAGCTGAAGGTCGAGATTATCGTGGATGCGGCCTACGACTGATCGCGCCTTGATTGATGCGGCACTTTAACCCGTCCGCGCCATCGGCATCGTCGCCGCAACTGGCGTGGGCAGGGTGACGGTGACCGTGGTGCCGCGACCGGGTTCGGAATCGATAGTCAGCGCGCCGCCCATCGCTTCGGCCAGACTTTTGCTGAGGGGCAGGCCCAATCCGCTGCCCTCGAATTCCCGCGCGATGGAATTGTCGATTTGCCGAAACGGTTGCAGGGCTTCTTCGATGTCTTTCGCCGTCATGCCGATCCCGCTATCGGTGATGGTGATCGCGAGCATGTGCTGATCGCATGTCAGATCGACCGAAACCGTTCCCCCCGGTTTCGTAAATTTCAACGCATTGCTGACCAGGTTCATCAAGATCTGCCCCAGTCGGAGCGGGTCGGCGGTCACGAGTACGGCATCGCTGACCGGCGCGATGTGAAGGGTGACGTTTTCCTTGGTCGCGTGCGGCTTGCTCATCCGCCGAAGCTGGCCGAGGGTGTCGATGACGGGGTAATCGCGGGTATCCACTTTCATCTCGCCGGTTTCGACCTTTGCCAGATCGAGTATGTCGTTGATCAGTTGCAGCAGATGGTGGCCGCTGACATTGATGTCGCCGATATATTCGCGCACTTTTTCCGGCATCTCAAAGCATGTCGCGTCGCCCATGATCAGTTCCGAAAACCCGATGATCGCGTTCAGCGGCGTGCGCAGCTCGTGGCTCATATTAGCGAGAAAGCGTGATTTCGCGTGGTCCGCCTCTTCAGCGCGGGTTTCCGCCTGTTTCAGCTCCGTCACGTCGAGTTCGGTGACCAGATAGGCCTCGGTCCCGGTCGCGTTATCCTTGCATGTGCTGGCGTCGATTTCATACCAGCGCTCGCCCCGGGCCGTCTCCATCAGGGCAACGGCCTTATGTGAGCCTTTCCGTTGTAGGGTGGCGAGAAAATCGAGGCCCTCGCGGGGGTGGCAAAACCGGTACAGCAGCCGATCCTTGAGGTTCGTCCGCGCCATGCGGGCGGCGGGGTTGCCGTAGAGCAGGTCGCCATCCTTCGAAATGAGCGAAATCTCGACGCCGGTATGCAACAGCGTCTGGGCCGCGCGGGCCGCCTCGACTTCGTGCTCGGTCGTTCGGGTGCCTTCGCACAACATTGCCAGACGCCCATCGGGCAGGGTCACGCCGCTGCAACATAGCTTCATCCGCACGGGCTGTCCGCCCGGGTGAACGGTCCAGGTTTCGTGCAGGCGGCATTCGGGATCGCTCAGCTCGTGTCGAAACTGCCTGAGGCGTGCTGCGACGCTGAATGACATATCGGCGGAGAGATCACGCGTGGCCAACTCGGCGACCGTGTCCGCATTCCAGACTTTCAGGGCCGAAGCATTGGCCCACACCACACGTTTGGCCTCGAAATCATAAATCCAGCTCGCCGTGCTGAACCGGTCGGCAATCGCGCCGATCCAGTCATTGTCGAGGGTCTCGATATGCGCAACGCTTTCTTGCACGCAAGCCTGTCCTATTGCGTTAGGATTGTACCAGTACGTCTATTCGGTTGTATGTTCCCACGGTTACCTATCGCTTAATGCCGATACCGGAAGCTCATGAAATTTTCGGAAAGTTGATACGGTGTCCGAACATGTCTCAAAACGGTAGTGATACGCTGAAAAACTTGGACAATTCGAGGGTAGAACCGTAAAGTTCGCCTGCGCATACGCGACGACAGAAAAGGCGATCCGATGACCGAGAAAACCCCCTCAGCCCCCGAGGGCGTCGATCCCGAAACCTACGGCGCGGACTCGATCAAAGTGCTGCGCGGGCTGGAGGCGGTGCGCAAGCGTCCGGGCATGTATATCGGCGACACCGATGACGGTTCTGGCCTGCATCATATGGTTTATGAGGTCGTCGATAACGCCATCGACGAGGCATTGGCGGGTCACGCCGACCGGGTGCAGGTGATCCTCAATGCCGACGGGTCCGTCACGGTGGATGACAATGGCCGCGGCATCCCCGTGGACATCCACGAGGAGGAGGGCATTTCCGCCGCCGAGGTCATCATGACCCAGCTTCACGCCGGCGGAAAGTTCGACCAGAACAGCTACAAGGTCTCCGGCGGCCTACACGGCGTCGGCGTCTCGGTCGTCAATGCGCTGTCCGACTGGCTGGAGCTGACCATCTGGCGCAACGGCAAGGAACACACCTGCCGGTTTGAGCATGGCGACACCGTGAAACCGCTGGAGGTCGTCGGCCCGGCCAAGGATGGCCGAAAGGGCACCCGCGTGACCTTCCATGCCAGCACCGACACCTTCACGATGGTCGAGTACAACTTCAAGACGCTGGAGCACCGCCTGCGCGAGCTGGCCTTTCTCAATTCCGGCGTCCGCATCCTGCTCCGCGACCAGCGCCACGCCGAACATCAGGAATCCGAGCTGTTTTACGAGGGCGGTGTCGAGGCCTTTACCCGCTATCTCGACCGCTCGAAAACCCCGGTCTTCGATCCGCCGATCACCGTGCGCGGCGAGAAAGACGGCATCACCGTCGAGGCGTCCTTGTGGTGGAATGACAGCTATCACGAGACCGTTCTCGCCTTCACCAACAACATCCCGCAAAAGGATGGCGGCACGCACCTGTCGGGCTTTCGCGGCGCGCTGACCCGGGTGATGAACAACTATGCCAGTTCCTCGGGCATCGCCTCGAAGGAAAAGGTCACCTTGTCCGGCGAAGATGCCCGCGAGGGGCTGACCTGCGTACTGTCGGTCAAGGTGCCGGACCCGAAATTCTCGTCCCAGACCAAGGAAAAGCTGGTCTCGTCCGAGGTCCGCCCCGCCGTCGAGGGCATGGTCTACGAAAAGCTGACCGAATGGTTCGAAGAAAACCCCAAGGACGCCCGCGCCGTCGTCATGAAGATCGTCGAGGCGGCCCAGGCCCGCGAGGCCGCCCGCAAGGCCCGCGAACTGACCCGCAAAAAGGGGAATGACGTGGCCTCCCTGCCGGGCAAGCTGGCCCAGTGCCAAGAGCGAGACCCGGCCAAGTCGGAACTCTTTCTCGTGGAGGGGGATTCCGCCGGTGGGTCGGCCAAACAGGGCCGCAACCGCCAAAACCAGGCCGTTCTTCCCCTGCGCGGCAAGATCCTGAATGTCGAGCGCGCGCGCTTTGACCGGATGCTGGGGTCACAGGAAATCGGCACGCTGATCACCGCGCTGGGCACCGGTATCGGCCATGACGAATTCGACATCGAAAAGCTGCGCTATCACAAGATCATCATCATGACCGACGCCGATGTCGACGGCGCCCATATCCGCACCCTGCTGTTGACCTTCTTCTATCGCCAGATGCCCGAGTTGATCGAGCGCGGCTTTCTCTACATCGCCCAGCCGCCGCTCTACAAGGTCGCGCGCGGCAAGTCCGAGGTCTATCTGAAAGACCAGCGCAGCCTTGAGGACTACCTGATCGAAAGCGGCATCGACGGCGCGGGCATGACCCTGGCCAACGGCGAGGTGCTGGCCGGTCCCGACCTGCGCCGGGTGGTCGAAGAGGCCCGCCGGGTCAAGGCCCTGATGGCGAACCTGCCGCCGTCGCTGCCCCGTTTTGTCATGGAGCAAGCCGCGATTGCCGGGGCGCTCGATCCCGAGGTGCTGGCCGATCAGGGCGAGGCCCAGGTACTGGCCGACCGCATCGCCGCCCGCCTCGATGTGATTGCGCCCGAGACCGAGCGCGGCTGGCAGGGCGCGCCCAATGCCGAGGGCGGCATCCGCTTTATGCGCACCGTGCGCGGCGTTACCGAGACCCGCACGCTTGACGGCGTGATGCTCAACTCCGGCGAGGCCCGCCGCCTGCACGACATGCGCGAGACCCTGGCCGAGGTCTATACGGACCCCGCAGTCTTCGAACGCAAGGAGCGCCGCACCACCGTCCGCTCGCCGTCGGACCTGATCGACGCCGTCATGATCGAGGGTGAACGCGGCATCGCCATGCAGCGCTATAAGGGCCTCGGCGAGATGAACGCCGACCAGCTATGGGAGACGACCCTCGATCCTGAAGCCCGCACGCTCTTGCAAGTGCGCGTCGAACATGCCGATGAGGCCAATCAGATTTTCTCGAACCTGATGGGCGACCTCGTCGAACCGCGCCGCGACTTCATCATGGACAACGCCCTGAGCGTCGAGAATCTGGATATTTAGCACGCGCAAGGCGAGTGCGGATGAGCTTGATGAAGGCATAACCGCGCGCGGCAGATGGTTGCGCAGGAACCGTTGAGAACTTGCACGAAGGGAACTGCAATTGCCGACCTTGCGCGACAGACAGGGAGTGCGCAGCACGACGACGCGCTCGCTCGCCCCACGGGCGTGCGCGTTTCGCGCCCACCCCTCGCTCGCGCTTTACGCTGCTTGAAAGATGTGTGTTTCGGCGAAACTTTCCTGCCCCGCTCGCGTATAACCTGTCCGATTGATGTGACGATCTCCGCATTTATGCCGTCGCCCTTGCTATCCGGCGGCATACCCGATTAGGTGACGACATGAACAAAAATCTCCCAGAGATTGTCGTCATCGGGGCGTCAGCGGGGGGGTTGGAGGCGGTTTCACGTATCGTCGAAATGCTCCCTGCGGACTACCCGATCCCCATTCTATTCGTTTCACATCTGATGAAAGGGCGGCAATCCGAGGCCGCCTCTATCCTGCAACAGCGCACGGCGCTGAACGTCCGTCCCGTCGAAGATGGCGACCGGCTGAAACCGCCCGGGCTGTATGTCGCCGCATGGGCCAGGAATATCGTCGTCACCAGACAGGGCCTCAGCATCGTCGAGGGCGATCAGAGCACGCGCCTGTCGCCGTCGATCAATGTCGCCCTTGAATCGGCGGCAACCGCCTATCGCGAGCGCCTGCTCGCGATCCTGCTGACGGGGATGCTCGATGACGGAGTCGAGGGCTTGCAGGCGGTTTTCAAGACCGGCGGCACCGCGCTGGTCCAAGACCCCGAAGAGGCGGCCTATGCTTCGATGCCCCGGGCGGCCATCGCCCGCGATCATCCCGACCGCGTGCTGAAGCTGGAACAGATAGGCAAGCACTTGCTGGGCCTCGTCGACCGTTAGGCACCGTCGCGAAAGCTGCGCAGATGGCCCGACGGTTTGCATGGGCAGCGGCGGGTGATAAACCTGCGGGATGAAACTCGTCTGGCTCACCGACCTGCATTTCGATATCAAACCGGCCTGGGGCGTCGATCTCGACGCGCGTCTGACCGCCGCGATTGACCACATCAGCGCGCACCAGTCCGATGCCGCCTACTGCATGGTCACCGGAGACCTGACCAATGACGGCGACCGTGCGCTGAATGAAGTCCTGCGCGCGCGTCTCGACCGCCTGCCAATGCCGTGGCTGCCGCTGGTCGGCAATCACGATCACCGCGCCCATGTCCGCGACGTCCTGCACCCACCCGGCATGGATGGGGATTGCGTTCAATACGCGGTGGAGACGGAAGAGGGCGTCCTGCTCTGCCTAGATACCCAGCGCGAGGGATCGTCAGTTGGCGAGATGCCGCCCGCGCGTCTTGATTGGCTGGCGGCGCGGCTGGCGCAGTATCAGGGCCGCCCGATCTTCATCTTCATGCACCATCCGCCCGCTCGGCTGCACTCGCAATTCGACGATATCGGATTAGAGGATCGCGCCGCGTTTCTGGACGTGCTCCGGGGATCGCGAGACGTGCGCCATATCTTCGCCGGCCACATCCACCGCCGCGCCTCGGGCGTAGTGGCAGGCATTCCCTTCACGACCATGCAGGCGGTGTCATTTCAGGCGCCGGGGCCGGGCACGGTCTGGGACTGGGACGCCTTCATCCCGGTCAAGGAACCGCCCGCCTACGGCGTCATCTATATCGAGGGCGACGACGTCACCGTGCAGAGCGAGCTGTTCTGCACGGCGGATTTTGGCTGGACCGGATAACCTGCCGCTACGCCTTGGGCGGTGAAATATCCAGCCAACGACCGGCCAGCCAGACCAGCAACAGCACGGGCAAGCCCATGACCGTCGTGATCAGGAAAAACGTCGTGTAATCCGTCGCCTCGACAATCGTGCCGGAATACCCGCCGATAATCTTGGGCAGCAACGTCATCAGCGATGTAAAGATCGCGTATTGCACGGCGGTAAAGCTGACATTCGTCAGGCTCGACAGAAAGGCAACAAAGGCGGCACTCGCCAGCCCCGCCGACAGATTGTCGATGGATATGACGACAACCAACATCGACAGAACCGGCCCGACCTCGGTCAGCGCGATGAACAGCAGGTTTGTCAGCATCGACAACAGCGCGCCGAGAAACAAAATCCGCATCACGCCATAGCGCACGGCCAACAGCCCGCCGAGAAAGCCCCCGGCAATCGTCATGGCAAGGCCAAAGCCCTTGGAAACCGAGGCAATCTCGGTCTTCGTGAATCCGATATCCTGATAAAACACGTTCGAGATCACGCCCAGAACGATGTCCGAAATCCGGTAAAGGCCCACCAGCGCCAGCAACAACAGCGCGAGGCCCATGCCATAACGGCGGAAGAAATCGCGCACCGGGTCCACATATGACTCCGTCACCATATGCCGGTTGGCGACGCCGCCCTTCATCCCGAAATACCCGATCAGACCGGCCACGAAGATCGCCGCGAACAGCCGCAGCGTCCCGGTGATCGTGCTGGCCAGCGCCTTGTTGCCGGTGCCCTCCGCCAGCGAGGCATTCAGCCCCGCGATGCTCTCATAGGTCGGCACCCGAACGGAGGACAGCAGATCACTGCCCCAGCCATCTTTCGAGGTCAAAAAGCGCACCAGCAAAAACCCGAACACCGCCAAGGCGAACAGCAGCAAAAACCGCAGGTAATCGGACGTCTGGTACTCATCCTCGACCCGCGCATGAACATCGGGCTCGCGGACGACCAGCGTCGTTGCCACCCCCAACAGCATCGCCCCGGCCATCCACAGATAAGCCATGCGCCAAGCGTCATAGAGATAGGCTTCCTTCGTCGACCCATAGGCATCTGCGATGAACAGCGCCCCGGCACCGGCCACGACCATGCCGATGCGATAGCCCGCGATATAGGTCGCGGACAGCATGGCTTGCAGATCCTGATCGGCGGATTCAATCCGATAGGCGTCGATGACAATATCCTGCGTCGCCGAGGAAAACCCGAGCAAAACCGCCCCCAGCGCCATCCACCACAGCGCCGTGTCTCCGGCTGCCGGGTCGGTCATCGCCATCAGGCAGATCGCGCCGATAATCGCGGCTTGGGAGACGAGTATCCAGGCCCGCCGCCTTCCCAGCGCACGGGTCAGAACCGGCACGGGCAACCGGTCGATCAGCGGTGCCCAGACGAACTTGAACGAATAGCCCAGCGCGGCCCAGCTGAACATCGTGACCGCAGATTTCTTCAATCCGGCCTCGGAGAGCCACAGGCTCAGCGACGAGAAAATCAGCAGGATGGGCACGCCCGCCGCAAAGCCGAGAAACAGCATTGCAACGGCTTTCGGGTGCGCAAAGGCCCGCAGGGACTGCCCCCAGCCGCGTTTCGGTTCCACGATATCGGTCATCGAACTCTCCTGCCA
The DNA here is from genome assembly GCA_937958625.1 of uncultured Neomegalonema sp. Lineage (GTDB taxonomy): Bacteria > Pseudomonadota > Alphaproteobacteria > Rhodobacterales > Rhodobacteraceae > JAHDDY01. The sequence continues at coordinate 440 of CALGNO010000041.1, read as the reverse complement.
CGATGCGCCCGTGCATAGGAGAGTTAACCGCCCAGATGCAAACACCGCGTTAACCATGAGCATTCGCCAAAGGCGAATGCGCAACAAAACAGAGCACGGCTAGCTTCTGCCAACGGCAGAAGCGTGAGGAAGACAGAAAGCATTCGCCAAAGGCGAATGCGCAGCCAATGAGAGCACGGCTAGCTTCTGGCAAAGGCAGAAGCGTGGATAAGGCAAAAACATTCGCCGCAGGCGAATGCGCAGATTGATGACAAACCCAACCTCAGATGAAGAAATCCTTCGAGACGCGGCTATGCCGCTCCTGAAAGCCTGACTCATAATTCGTTACTGTGCATTTCTAGCGATCCTGCGGAGATTGGTCTTGATGGCTGCGATCCATATCCAAGCTTCGGCGGTTGTTGTTTTACGTTCGTAGTCTCTGGCAAGACGCCTGTTTCGAG
>CALGNO010000040.1 GCA_937958625.1 uncultured Neomegalonema sp. | reverse complement strand
GTAGGCAAAGAACTGATCGCCGGAATTGAACCCCTGCGGTTTCGCAAACCGCATGTCGTTCGCATCGAGGGTGTAGGGGATGACGAGTTGCTCGCCGTGCCAATAGGGCAGGTCATCGGCATAACTGTCGGAGACGTAGGCAAAGCCGCCTTCCTCCGCGACCAGATCGACGGTATTGACCGAGCAGCGCCCGGTATACCACCCGCGAGGCCGCTCGCCGGTGACCTCGGTATGGATGCGGATTGCCTCGGCCATGTGCGCGCGCTCGTCTTCGGGCGAGAAATCCTTGTATTCGATCCATTTCAGGCCGTGGGAGGCAATCTCCCACCCCGCTGCCTGCATCGCGGCGACCTGCTCGGGTGAGCGTTCCAGCGCCGTCGCGACGCCGTACACGGTGACCGGAACGTCCATGCCGGTGAACAGGCGATGCAGCCGCCAGAACCCGGCCCGTGCGCCGTATTCGTACATGGATTCCATGTTCCAGTGCCGTTGATCCGGCCACGGGGCGGCCCCGACGATCTCGGACAGGAAAGCCTCGGACGCGCCGTCGCCGTGCAGCACGCAATTCTCGCCGCCCTCTTCGTAGTTCAGCACAAATTGCACCGCGATACGCGCCGCGCCGGGCCATTTCGGGTCGGGCAGATTGGGGCCATAGCCGATCAGGTCGCGCGGATAACGGGTCACGTCTTGCTCCTTGCAGGGCGGGTTGTGAGTGCGAGTAGCACGAGACGGGAGTGTCGCGAATGTCTTTTGAAAAGGCTCCATCGCCCAAATCACCACGACGCGTGCGCGACCGGGAAATTTCGACGTTTCCATGGCGCGCGGAGTCAGGCAGAACAGACGGCAGCAATCGGGAGAAACCGCCATGCCTGAGCCAAAGGGCTATCTGACCACCCATATTCTCGACACGGCACAGGGCATTCCGGCGGCGGGGATCACGATCCTGCTCTACCGGGTTTCCGGCAACAGTCACAGCAAGATTGCCGAGACGGTGACCAATGCCGATGGCCGAACCGACTCGCCGATCCTCGGTGCGGCGGAGTTCAAGACCGGGACATATGAGTTGATCTTTCAGGTAGGGCCGTATCTGCGCGCGGCGGGGCTTGCCCAAGGCGAGACGTTGTTTCTCGATGACATTCCGATTCGTTTTGGCATGGATGATCCGGCGGCGCATTACCATGTGCCGCTGTTGCTATCGCCCTACGGTTATTCGACCTATCGGGGCAGTTGACGTGTACGATTATGCCGTCATGGGAGAATGGCTCTCCTTCGCCGTGCGCTGGCTGCATGTGATTACGGCCATTGCGTGGATTGGTTCGTCGTTTTACTTCATCGCGCTCGATCTGAGCCTGCGAAAGGTGCCGCACCTGCCCGCCGGGGCCGCCGGTGAAGAATGGCAGGTGCATGGCGGCGGGTTTTATCACATCCAGAAATATCTGGTCGCGCCCGAGGCGATGCCCGAGCATCTGACATGGTTCAAATGGGAGAGCTATGCGACGTGGCTGTCGGGTTTCGCGTTGCTGGTTCTGGTCTATTACGGCGGGGCGAGCCTTTATCTGGTCGATCCGAATGTGCTCGATATTCCGGTCTGGGGCGCGATCCTGATTTCACTCGCGTCGCTGGCCTTTGGCTGGATTGCCTATGATCTGCTGTGCAAGAGCAAATTCGGCGATGATAACCGGCGGCTGATGATCCTGCTCTATGTGATCCTCGTGGCGATGGCCTGGGGATATACGCAGGTCTTCACGGGCCGCGCCGCGTTCCTGCATCTTGGCGCATTTACCGCGACGATCATGACGGCAAATGTGTTTCTGATCATCATGCCGAACCAGCGTATCGTCGTGGCCGACCTGAAGGCGGGCCGTACGCCAGACCCGAAATACGGGAAGATTGCCAAGCAACGCTCGACCCACAACAACTATCTGACCCTGCCGGTCATCTTTCTGATGCTGTCGAACCACAACCCGCTGGCCTTTGCGACCGAGTTCAACTGGATCATCGCCAGTCTGGTCTTTCTGATGGGCGTTACGATCCGGCATTATTTCAACACGATGCACGCGGGCGGCGGCGAGGGCGGGGCGCGGGATGTGCGCTGGACGTGGTTTGCGACAACGGTGCTGTTCTTTGCGATTATCTGGCTGTCATCGCTCGGTAGCACGACCCGTGCCGAACCCGACGAGAGCGCCGCGATAACGCCATTCCAGCAGCAGTTCGCCTCTGCCGCTGGTTTCCAAGATGCAAGCGATGCCGTGATGGCGCGGTGTTCGATGTGCCATGCGACGGAACCCGCATGGGAGGGCATCATCTGGCCGCCAAAGGGGGTGGTGCTGGAGACGGAGCAGCACGTCGCGAAATATGCTCGCGAGATTTACCTGCAATCGGGCCGCAGCCACGCCATGCCGCCGGCCAATGTCTCCTACATGGAAGAGGCTGAGCGTCAGGCGATTGTGGAGTGGTACGAGGGTGCGCTCTGACACCTATTGCGCCGACCGAAACCGATCCGTCGCGTCCAGCAGCGCCGTCGAGATACTCGGCTCGCTGACCGCATGGCCCGCATCGGGGGCGATCACGAGGTCAGAGTTCGGCCATGCCTGATGAAGTTGCCACGCGGTATAGGGCGGCGTGACGACGTCATAGCGGCCCTGAACGATAATGCCGGGGATATGCGCGACCTTCGGCATGTCGATCAGCAATTGCCCATCCTCGCGCATGAAGCCGCGATTGATAAAATAATGCGCCTCGATCCGGGCGAAGGCGAGGGCATAGTCGTCGCGGGCGAAGGCATTGGCGCGCTGGGGCGAGGGGATCATCGTCACCGTCGCGCCCTCCCACCGGCTCCATGCGCGGGCGCAGTTGAGGCGCACATGGGCATCGTCGCCGAACAGACGCTTGTGATAGGCGCCCAGCATATCGCCGCGCTCGGCCTCCGGGATTGGCGCGATGAATTGTTGCCAGAGCTCAGGGTGAAACCGCGCACAGCCGCCCTCGTGAAACCACTCGCACTCTTCCTTGCGGATCAGGAAAATGCCGCGCAGCACCATCTCCGTCACCCGTTCCGGGTGGGTCTGGGCATAGGCGAGGGCCAGTGTCGATCCCCATGAGCCGCCGAACAGCATCCAGCGGTCGATGCCGAAAGCCTCGCGGATTGCCTCCATATCCGCGACCAGATCCCAGGTGGTGTTTTCTTCGCAGCACGCCGTCGGTGTCGAGCGCCCGCATCCGCGCTGATCGAACAGGATGATCCGATAGGCGCTGGCATCGAAGAACCGCCGCATCGCCGGGTTACACCCCGCCCCCGGCCCGCCATGGATGACGATCACCGGCTTGCCGTCTGGATTGCCGCATTCCTCGACATAGATTTCGTGCAGGTCGGAAACCTTCATCCGGCGGCGGACGCGCGGCTCGATGGGGGGGTAGAGCTGACGCTGAGGCATGGACAAAACACTCCGGGTGCGACGCGGCTTGGGTGGCGGCGCGGGCCTTGTCGGGGTATCGAAAGGCATAGTGTGACGCAAGGCCGATGGATGATGCGCAATGAATGACAGTCTCGATGCCGCCGAAATCGGCAAGTTCGACCGCATGGCCGAGACATGGTGGGATGCGGAGGGCGATATGAAGCCGCTGCACCGCATGAATCCGGTGCGGCTCGACTATATCCGCGATCATCTCTGCGCCCAGTATGGCCGCGATCCGTCGGCAATCCGCGCGCTGGACGGGCTGAGTGTCGTTGATGTCGGGTGCGGCGCGGGCCTGTTGTGTGAGCCAATGGTGCGGCTGGGGGCAAGCGTGACCGGCGTCGATGCGTCATCCGAGGCCATCGGCGCGGCGCGTATCCATGCAGAGGCCCATGGCGTCGACGTCCGCTATCGCAATGACACCGCAGCGGTGTTGCGGGAGGAGGGCGCGCAGTTCGATGCGGTGCTGGCGATGGAGATCGTCGAGCATGTTGCCGACCTGCCGTCGTTTCTGGCCGATGTGGCGGCGCTGGCGAAACCCGGCGCGCTGGTCTTTCTCAGCACGCTGAATCGCACGGCCAAAAGCTATGCGCTGGCGATTGGTGCGGCGGAATACCTGCTTCGTTGGCTGCCACGCGGCACCCATGACTGGAACCGTTTCGTGACGCCGACCGAGCTTGAGGCCGCGTTGGTCGAGGCGGGTTTGACCGTCGTGGACGATACCGGCTTTACCTATGCCCCGCTACGCGACCGCTGGGATCGCAGCGCGGACAAGGCGGTCAATTACGCCATGGTCGCGGAAAAACCACGCTAGAGGCCTAACGCCCCTTGCGGGATGGGCGGGGTTTTGCGAGGCATGTCTGTATGTTGCCGCGTGTCCTCGACTCCCGGCGGCGCGCCTTGCTTTTGGATTTTTTCCGCAAGCTGACGTCCGTCGAACAACCTCGGATCTGGTTTCTCGCGCTGCTTGTGGGGATCGTGTCCGGTTATGCGGCGCTCGCGTTTTACTGGAGCGTCACGGCGCTGCAAAAAACCTTCTACGGCGCATCCGAAGCCCTGATCGAAAGCGGCGCGGCGCAGCTTGACTGGTGGGTCGTGCTGCTGGTGCCGATGGTCGGCGGATTGATCGTTGGCATCCTGCTCGCGGTGTTTAGCGATTCGGGTCGTGCGGGCAGCATCGCCGAGGTCATCGAGAGCAGCCGGATTCGAAACTGCGAGCTTTCGATGAAGAACGGGGCCGTATCGGCGTTGGTCTCTTCGGTCTCGCTGGGTTTCGGGGCGAGTTCCGGGCGAGAGGGGCCGGTGGTTCATCTGGGCGCGACACTGGCGTCGTTCATGACCGGGTGGTTCCGCTGCACCCCGATACAGGCGCGCACGCTCTTGGGCTGTGCAGCGGCGGCGGCGGTTTCGTCCAGTTTCAACGCCCCCATCGCCGGCGCGCTCTTCGCGATGGAGGTGGTGCTGGGATACTATGCGGTGAAGGCGTTCGCGCCCATTGTGATTGCGAGCGTCGCCGGGGCGATTATCTCGCGGTTTCACCTCGGCAATTATCCCGCGTTCTTTATCCCGGATCACGGCTTGCAGACGTTTTGGGAACTGCCCGCCTTTGCCCTGCTGGGGGTGGTTTGTGCCATCACGGCGACCCTGATGATGACCAGCATTATCGTGACCGATGGCCTGACGGATAACCTCAAGGAAAAGCTGAACTATCCGCTGTGGGTCGAGCCGGTGGTCGGCGGGGCCATGCTGGGTGTAATCGCCATCGGCCTGCCGCAGGTTATCGGCGTTGGTTACGAGACCACGAGCCGGGTGCTGAGCGAGCAGTACGGGTTCTGGTTCATCCTGCTCGTCATCGCCGGAAAGATGGCGGCGACGTCGATCACATTGGCGACCCGGTTCGGGGGCGGAATTTTCTCGCCGTCGCTGATGCTGGGAGCGTTGACGGGGGGAGCCTTTGGCATCGTGGCGACGGCGCTGGTGCCGGATTTGTCGATTTCCTACGGGCTTTATGCTCTGGCCGGGATGGGCGCGGTGGCGGCGGCGACCTTGGGCGCGCCGATTTCGACGTCGCTGATCGTGCTGGAGTTGACCGGCGATTATCAGACGGCGGTGGCGGTGATGGTGACCGTCTCCGTGGCCTCGGTCATGACTCAGCAGGTCATCGAGCGGAGCTATTTTCACTGGCGGCTTGGGGCGCGGGGCTTGCATCTGGGCGATGGTCCCCAGCGATACCTGCTCGATACGATGCAGGTCGGCAATCACATGCGCCCACGCGGGTCCGACGGGTCACCGTCGGAGATGCAAAGCTGGGATCTGATCGAGCAGGGCGTGTTGCTGCGCGAGGATGAAAAACTCAGCCGTGCCTTGCCGATGTTTACTCAGGGAAAGGGCCTGTCGGTGATTCCGGTGGTCAAACAGACCGAAGGCGGCGGGAATACGCTGGTCGGGGCGCTGTTCCATATCGACGCACTGCGCGCCTATAACCGCGCGCTGGTCGAGGCGCATGAGGAAGAGCACGGGTAGGGCGGTTCAGCCCGCTGCTATCGCGTCGATTTCTGCCAGCACCGTATCGCTGATCTCGATGCCATCGCGCGCCGCTTCGCGCAGGGAGAGACGTTTGGTGCCGGGCAGGCGGGTGCCGTCCTGATCCAGCATTGCGCTGAGCAACGCGCCGATGCGGGGCAGATAGTCATCCCCGGCGACCGTCGAGACGTCGAATGCGATGAGCAACTGGCCGGTGTCCGGCGCATCGCCCTCAGCGGAGAGAAACGACGCCGCCTCATGGCCGAATTTTGCGCCGCCAAGTCCTGCCGCGAGTAATTCGACCATCAACGCCAGCGCAGCGCCCTTGGCGTCTCCCATCGGGATCATCGATCCGGCGAGGGCCGCCTTGGGGTCGGTGGTGGTGTTGCCCTCGGCGTCGAGCGCCCATCCTTCGGGGATCGGCTCGCCGCGTTTCGAGGCGGCCATGACCTTGCCGCGCGCGACCTTGGACAGCGACAGGTCGATAACGAGCGGGGCCGCGTCTTTCTGGGGTGTGGCAAAGGCGATGGGGTTGGTGCCGAAAAGTGGCGCGTTTCCGCCCCAGGGCGCCATGGCCTTGGGTGTGTTTGCGAATAGCATCGCGACGCAGCCGCGCTCGGCAAGGGCCTCCACATGCGCGCCCGCCTGTCCGCAATGGTGAGAGCGGGTGACGGCGGCGGCGGCGATGCCCGCCGTTTCGGCCATGAGGGCGACCCGGTCTATGGCAAGCTCCACCGCTGGAAAGGCAAAGCCATTGGCGGCGTCGATCAGCGTGAAGGCCGTTCCGCGTGCCTCGGCGGTCGGAACGGCGTGGCCGTTGACCTTGCCCGAGGCCGATTGCGCGCAATAGCTGGAAACTCGCGACAGGCCGTGCCCCACCTGTCCGTCGATCTCGGCGGCGACCAGTGCGCGGGCGACCGTGGCGGCATTGTCCGGTGAGACATTGGAGGCGAGAAGGGCTTTGCCGACGCGTTCTTCGAGGTCGTTGCGTGAAAGTTTCGGCATGGCAGGCCCCTTATTAACCGATGTAATCGCTTCGGACGTCTCGGCACAAAAGCATCCTTCGAGACAGCCCTGCGGGCTTTCTCAGGATAAGGATAGCGCGTTGTCCTCATCCTGAGGAGCGGCGCAGCCGTGTCTCGAAGGATGCGTTATCGCAGCGAGTCTGGAAGCGATTACTCAGCTTTTAGCGTAAAGACCGCCGGGAAACGCTTCCCCAGCGGTCTTTTTTTGCTCCCCTCCCGAGAAGGAGGTTTATCGGCACGGCTTTCGCGGTGACGTTCTTTAGGCCGAGCGATACAGCTTGGTCATCGAGAACTCGCGGTGGCCCAGCGCCTCGGCTGCGGTGTTGCGACCGTTGGCGGTGCGCTCGATCATGTCGATCAGGGCGTCGCCCGCATCGTCGATGGTCTGTTCGCGGGTCAAAACGCCGGTGACGTCGACGTCGATATGCTCACCCATGGTGCGCAGAGTGCGCGGGTTGCCGCTGATCTTGATGACCGGCACGATCGGATTGCCGACCACATTGCCTTGCCCTGTGGGGAAGGTGTGGATGACATAGCCCGCCGCCGCCATCAGCACGACGCACTCCGCCGCCGCGGAGGATGTATCCATAAAGTAGAGGCCAGCACCTTTTTCCGGCGACTCAGCGGCTTGCAGCGCGTCGATATAGGTGCACTCACGCCCGATTTTTTCGAGGTTGCCGAGGGCCTTTTCCTCGATGGTCGTCAGACCGCCCAGAATGTTGCCCTTGGTCGGCTGGCTGTCGGACAGATCATCGGTCTGGTGGGCGAAGATCACGTTCTCCGAGTATTCCTTGAAGATCGCCATGAACTTCTCGCCCGCCTCGTCATTGGCGGCGCGGTTGCGGCAGATATGCTCGGCCCCGGTGATTTCCGAGGTTTCGCCGAAGACGCCGTAGAGGCCCTCGGGGATAAGCTTGTCGTACATATTGCCGACGGTGGGGCAGGATGAAAGGCCGGTGGTCGTGTCCGACTCGCCGCACTTGGTCGAAACCCAGAGGTCGGTGAGCGGGCAGTCTTCTTTCTGGAGCTCGGTCGCCCAGTGAACGAACTCTTTCGCCTTCCACGAGGCGTCGGCGATGGTCTTGATGTCGCCGTTCTGCTCGATGGAGAATTCAGCGACCGGCTTACCGGTCTCGCGGATGCCGTCGGCGATGATCTTGGTCCAGCCCGGCTCGATGCCGATGACCACCACGGCGGCGACATTGGGGTTGGACCCCGTGCCGATCATGGTGCGAAAATGCAGGTCTAGGTCGGCCCCGAATTGCAGGCGGCCATAGGCGTGCGGAATCGCCATGGTGCCCTTGATGTTATTGGCAACAGCCTCGCAGGCGGCGTTCGAGATGTCGTCGACCGGCAGGATAACGACGTGATTGCGCACGCCGACGCGGCCATTCTCGCGGCGCCATGCTTTGACGGTTCTATTGGTATAGCTCATGTCGGTCGCCCCCTTACCAGCGTTTCGTTTTCATGTTGTGCGTATGCACATGATCGCCCTTGGCGGCGGCGGCGACCATCTTTCCGATGTCTTCGCCGTATTTGATGATCGTCTCGCCTTCGGCGAGGTCGGTCAGCGCCACCTTGTGCCCGATGGGAATGTCGTGGTTCGTGGTCAGGGTGAAATCGGTATTGTCGTGGGTAACGACGCAGAGCATTTCTGTTCCTGCGGTCAGTCCCTCGACCACGACGACGCCGACATTATCCTTCGCGTCATGCGCCAGCAGATGCGGTTTGCTCATGGTGTCCCTCTTCAATGGAATCTTTCGATAGGAAGGGACTAACAGGGCGGCGGGTCATATACAAGACCTACTATATAAGTATTGTGTCCGCCGCTTCGGGTCGCTAGGGTCTTAGAATGTCAGTGCCTCTATACCAGCATGTCTACGATACAATCATTGCCCGGATTGTCGATGGTGACCTCGGACCCGGTGCGATGTTGCCGAGCGAGACCGATCTTGGCCGTGAACTCGGTGTCAGTCAGGGGACGGCGCGCAAGGCGCTGATCGCGCTGGAGCAGCGCGGCATCCTGCAACGGCGTCAGGGGCGCGGGACATTCGTCACCACGACGACGCCCGAGCGCGATCATTTCCACTTTTTCCGCCTTCGCCTTGCCGATGGCAGCGAGGCCAGCCCCGAGCTGGAGAGCGAGCGGGTCTCTCGCCGGGCGGCGACCGAGGCCGAGCGCGCCCTGTTCGGCGAGGATGATGTGTTCGAGATCGAGCGGGGTCGCAGCGTCGCGGGCCGGGTGGTCGTGCGGGAGGTATCCAGTCTGCCGGTGACTTTGTTTCCGGGGCTGGCGGACCGCGCGCCGCTGCCGAACGCGCTTTACGCGCTTTATCAACAATCCTACGGCATCGCGATTGCCGAAGCCGATGAACAGTTGCAGGCGGTTCTTGCGTCGGAGGATGATGCCACGCTGATGGGCATCGACCTCGGCACGCCCCTTATACAAGTGCGCCGGAAGGCCATCGATATATCGGGCCGCGTCGTGGAGCAGCGCCTCAGCCGGTATCTGACCGACGCGCTGCATTATGCGGTTACGTTGCGATAGGGGGTTAGCCCTTGGCGCGCTCGATGGCGTCGCGGATCATCTGGTGCGCCACGTCGACCCCGGCCCAGCCCTCGACCTTGACCCATTTGCCGGGCTCCAGGTCTTTATAGTGCTCGAAGAAGTGCCCGACCTGCTGGCGGGTGATCTCGGGGATGTCGGTGTAATCCTTCCAGCCGACATACTGCTTGGTCATCTTGGTGGAGGGGACGGCCATGATTTTTTCGTCTTCGCCGCCCTCATCGCTCATTTTCAAGACGCCGATAGGGCGGCAGCTGATGACCGAGCCGGGAAATAGCGGGATTTCATTCAGGATCAGCACGTCGATGGGATCACCATCGTCCGAGAGCGTATGCGGCACGAAGCCGTAATTGCCGGGATAGCGCATCGGGGTATGGATGATGCGGTCGACGAAGATCGCGCCGGAGTCTTTATCCATCTCGTATTTGGTCGGATGGCCGCCGACCGGAACCTCGATAATGACATTGACGTCCTCTGGCGGGTTCTTCCCGATGGAAATCGCTTCGATGCGCATGGTTCTGGTCCCTCGTTGCTGATTTTTGCCGTGGATACCCCACCAAATCCCTTGTGTCACGCCCGGTTGTGAGACGGTGTTGCTCAGTTTCGGTTCTGGTGCGGTGTACAACTTGCGGTCGCTAAAATTGTCGGCAGGTTACCGGGGGATAATCGGGGTTAATGCCCGGTATGGGGCCGTGGTTGCGGGAAGGATAACGGGGGCGGAGTCCTGCGC
>CALGNO010000039.1 GCA_937958625.1 uncultured Neomegalonema sp. | reverse complement strand
GATGATGACGTCGTCCCGCTCCAGCAGCGCCCGTGTCGCCGAGTGGCGCATCCGATCGATGTTCTCGTTAATCTGAGATTCTTTTTCGATATAGGTGTCGGTGCGGGGGACATAGGCTTCGGGTTGATAGTAATCGTAGTAGGACACGAAGTATTCAACCGCGTTATTGGGGAAGAACGACTTGAACTCGCCGTATAGCTGTGCGGCGAGGGTCTTGTTGGGGGCGAGGATGATGGCGGGGCGCTGGGTTTCCTCGATCACCTTGGCCATGGTGAAGGTCTTGCCGGTGCCGGTGGCGCCGAGGAGAACCTGATCCTGCTCGCCCTCGCGGACCGCCGCGGAGATTTCGGCAATGGCGGTGGGCTGGTCGCCCGCAGGGGAGAATTCGGAGACCATCTCGAACCGGATCCCACCCTCGAGTTTCTCGCGGTCGGGCCGGGTGACTTCGGGCAGGGTGATGGGTTCGGGGGTGTCCATGGCGGCGTTCTCCTATGCGGAGAATGTAGGGTGCGGAGGGGGGATTGTCATGGGGTGCTGTCATTCCTGCGAAGGCGGGAACCTATGGAACCGCTCGAACTGACCGATGGATGGATTCCCGCGTTCGCGGGAATGACAGGGGAGAGGGCGGTTCTGCTAAGCGCATTGACTGCCGACGAGAACAAGCGACCGACCGAGGGGTGGGAGTGGTCCGCGCTGTGCGCGGCACGCGCCCGCCCGTGGGGGCGGTCGGTCGCGTGTCGCCGCTATGCGGCTCCAGCAGAATCTGTACGCGAACGTCGCCATTCCAAATAATGCCCGCGCATGTCTTCATATTTTTCTACAGGCTCGGGTAGCCAATGTTCCGGTCGCTCGTTTTCAAGATCATCTGGAATTGATGTCGCTGCGCATCCAAAAAAACTATCAATTTGAGAAACAAGCAAACCAGTAGCACCTCTGAATGTTGCAGAGCACGCGAGTGCGTCAGAATAATCAACGCAATATATCCACGAATTGAAGAAATTTGCTTTGTACATTTCAGCACCCACAAAGCGGGATGCCTCAAAATTAGAATGCACAATCTTAGCCGCGTTGAGTTTAGCAGCAAAGAAGTTCGCATTTATGCCAGCACATCCAACGAGAGCCGCATGGTTAAAGTTTGCGCCAGAGCAATTAACTGCAATTAGTCTCGCACTGTGGAAACCCGCATTGTAAAAAGTTGTCCCGATACACTCCGCACCATCAAAAATCGATTCACGAAAACGCGCGCGCTCAAATCTTGCTTTTGAAAGATTGGCTCCATCTAAACGAGATCTGTCCAGAAGGGCATTTTCCAGATGCGCACCACTTAAATCAGAATTTTGAAGATTAGTATCTTTAAGATCAATTACGAATTGAGGTTTATCAGAACCATAGCCCATCTCGTAATTAATTCGCTCCGTTGAGCGGCGGCAGATTACAGATAATGCTGCCCTAACATCAGATCGAGGATGTGGAAGTAATTTTTTCCAGTCATTAAATAATTTAACGTATTCATTCCACCAGCTTACGTCTCTGTTTGGAATTTTTTCCAAAGGTAAAAACGAAATGGGTAGATTTTTAGCCTCCCGTGCGGGCGCGTTTTCGCGGATATATGCACAAAGCACTTCCATTGCAGAAATATGATCGCGTTCGGAGTCTTGGCTGATACGTTCAAGCGCGTAGATCGCGCCGAGGCGTACTTCGATATTAGGTTCGGTTGTTTCCTCCGGTTTCGCGAATTCAAGCTCGTCATTTAATTCGCCAATCTTTACGATCCGCTTGATATCCCGCGTTGCCCCCAACTGTTCCACCGCCTTGGTGAACAGGTCGGCGTAGTCGCGGTCTTTCGAGCGGTCGAGGTTGCCTTGGGCGACCACTGCGCGCCAAATGACGAAGGGGGCACCGAGGACGGCGAGGAAGATCAGGCCGATATTGCGGATCGCTTCGTCATCGCCGCTGAACAATGCGCCGTAGAAGCTGACGATGACCCAGAGCGCCGGAATGACGGTCGCAAGCGTCGCGACGAACAGGATCAGACCGAGACGGTCCTTCGTCATCGCTTCGCGGCTGGGCCACTTGATTGGCCAGTCGTATTTCGGAGGTCTTGCGCTCATGGCGAGCAGAATAGCCCGGTGGGTCTTTGGATGCCATGGGCTTGCGTGTGGGGATGGATGGATTCCCGCGTTCGCGGGAATGACGGGGGAGAGGGCGGTTCTCCGACGCCGTCTTACGCCGCGCAGGCGGCGTATCCAGTTCTCCAAAGGCGTGGGCGGTTCATTTTGATGAATGGATTGCCCGGATAAACCGGGCAACGACACGGTCTCACAGTAATTCGGGGTAGAGGTCATCCCAGTGCGGGTTATCCTGCTCGATCAGATTGATCTTCCAATCCCGCTTCCATTTCTTCAGCCGCTTTTCCCGGCGGATTGCGTTATCGGGGTTATCGAAGACGTCGAAATAGACCAAGCGACCGACGTCGTATGCGGCGGTGAATGATTTCGGCTCGGCGTGGGTGCGGTGCTCGTGGATGCGGCGGATCAGGTCACCCGTAATGCCGATATAGAGCGTTCCGTAGGGCCGATTGGCGAGGATGTAGACATAGTATCGACGGTCTTTCACTCTCCTCACCCCAACCCGTCCAGCACCGGCTTTGGGCCTTCGACGACCAGTGTCACGCCGTCTTCGGTATGGGTGCGCGTTACGATCTTTAGCGGTAAGGCGGCGATGCGGGTTTCTAGGGTGTTGGCTTCGGCGAAACCGGCCTTGAGGGTGCGGCGGGTGATGCGGTGCCAGTGGGTAAGGGTCGCGCGGGCGACGGCCTCGGCTGCTGCACCGCCATAGGCCCTGGCGAGGCCACCGATGCCGAGCTTTGTACCGCCGAAATAGCGCACGACGGCGATGCCTGCCTCGACCAGATCGGCCCCGGCCATGACCCGCAGGATCGGCATTCCTGCCGTGCCGCCGGGTTCGCCGTCATCGCGAGCGCGCTCAAGGATGGTGTCATCCTCGGCCATCAGGCGGGTGGCGGTGCAGATATGACTGGCCTTGCGATGTTCGACCGCCAGATCACCCAGACGCGCCTCCCACGTCGCCGCCGGGATCAGATGGGCGATGAAGCGCGAGCCTTTGGCATCGGTTTCGGCACTGGCCTCAGCGGTCGGGGTGCGATGCGGCACGGCCTCACTTCGGCTTCGCGCACAGGATCTGTGCAAGCGCTGCCGACGCGATGCGTGCGGCGGCGGGATCGGCGCGGCTGGTCAACAGGATCGGGGCCGCCGCGCCCATAACGATGCCCGCCGCGCAAGCTCCGCCGACATACACCAGCGTCTTGAACAGGGTATTGCCCGCGACGATGTCGGGCACCACCACCGCATCGGCTCGGCCTGCGACCGGGTCATCAACGATGCCTTTCGTCGCGGCGGCCTCGGCGGAGAGGATCAGGTCCATGGCCAGCGGGCCGCGCACATCGGCCTCGGGCACATGCTCGTTGGCCCAGTGGGCCAGATCGCGCGCGTCTATGCTGGACGGCACGGAGTCGATGGGCGTTTCGGTCGCGGACAGGATCGCGATGGCCGGACGCTCGATACCGAGGCGGCGCGCGAGGTCGGCGACATGGCGGATCGCATCCTGCCGCGTGCCAATGCTCGGCGCGACATTGACGGCGGCATCGGCAATCAGAAACGGCCTGCCTCCCCCCGGCGCCGTCATGTGAAAGATGTGGACGAAGCGGCTGTCGGTGCGCAGGCCGTGATTGCGGTTGATCGCCGCTTTCATGAAGCTGTCGGTATGCAGATGCCCCTTCATCAGCACATCGGCCCCGCCCTCGCGGACGAGACCAGAAGCGGCGACTGCCGAGCTGTCCTCGCCCCGCGCGGGGATCAGGTCAAAGGCGCTGATGTCCCATTCCAGCGCCGCTGCCTCGCGTTCGATGCGATCCGGCTCGCCCACGAAGACCGGGACCATGACGCCAGCCTCCAGCGCCTCCTTCGCGGCCTCCATCGGGGCCGGTGCGCCCGCGCGGGCGATGGCGATGCGCGGGGCGGCGAAATTGAGCGCGCGTTTCAGCAGCTCGGGCGGACAGACGGCTTCCGCACGGCTGAGGAACGGGTTGGGTGCGGTCATTCCGTCGGCTCCGGTTCGGGCAATTCGGCCATGCGGTCGTCGATATAGCGGCGCCACGCGGCATCCTCGGACAGCGCCTCGGTGAAGGCGGTTTGATAGAGTGTGCGGGCGAGGTCGGTATCGCGGTCGACGCCCACCCCGTCGGCATAGGCATCGGCAAGGCTAACGGTGGCATAGATCGACCCGGCGCGGGCCCCGCGCGCATACCACTCGGCGGCGGCAACCGGGTCGGCCTCGCCCATCGCGCCCTCGGCGAGCAAGCGCCCGACATCATCGGCGGAATCCGCGTGCCCCGCCTTGAAGGCCCATGTGTAAAAGCCCAGCGCGCGGTCGGCGGCGGGGTCTACGCCCTCGCCGGTCTCATAGGCTTTGGCGAGATTGCGGGCGGCAGCGGCCTGGGTGTGGTCGCGGCTCAGGGCGTCGTGGAACAGGGCGACGGCGTGCGCGTCATCTTCGCTGATCGCATAGCCGTTCTGGTACATCACGCCGAGGTCGTTGGTCGCGGTGACATCCCCGGCCTCATGGGCGCGTTCATACCAGAAAAGCGCCGAGGACAGGCTCTCGGGCGTGCCGCGCCCGGTGCGGCTGCGCACGGCCATGGTCAGCATGGCGGCAGAGAGGCCCCGGTGGGCGGCCTTGCGATAAAGCTGGGTCGCGCGGTCCTGATCCTCGATCACGCCCTCGCCGCGCGCGTACATGGTGCCGAGATTGTTGGCAGCCACGGCACTGCCGCGCCCGGTGGCAAGGCGATAGGCCTCCAGCGCCGCACGCGTCTGGCCGCGCTTGGCGTAAAGGCGGCCCAGATGGGCCAGAAACCGGCGCTTGGTCGGCTGGGCGGTGGATGCGGCAATGCACGCCTGTTCCAGCGCGTCGGTCGGGTCGAGATCGGCGAAGGGCTTGCCCTGCGCACCCGGCGGCAGGTCGGCATCGTCGGGCGATCCCGCGCCGCTGTCGCAGAGATGTGCCGGAGAGTCGTCGGCCATTGCGGCGGCGGGCATCGCTCCGGCCAGTACCGCTGTTATCAAGACGTATCGCCAGCCTGTCATCGCCATCTCCCCGATTGTCGCCGTGGAGCCTAGAGCCGGAACCCGCCGCCTTCAAGCCAGTGAAAGCGCAGAGATTGACAAGGTTTGTCCGGCGGGCCGCTTATGGGGTTGGCAAAAGCGGAGGCAGCGATGGCAATCCCGTTGGGGCGGTTGGTCATATACACACGCAAAATCGAAGAGATGGTGACGTTCTACACCGCGCATTTCGGGTTCGTCGCCGTGCGGCAGGAAGGCGACCACATCGTTGAGTTGCGGCCCGGCGGCGGGGGCGCGGCGCTGTTGCTGCACCCGGCCTCCAAGGGGCAGAAGGTCGGGCAATCGCTGGTGAAACTGGTCTTCGATGTCGAGGATGTGGCCGCTTTCCGCACTGCCGCCGCGCAGGCTGGGCTGATCTTTGGCCCGGTGCATCGCGCTGACGGCTATTGCTTTGCCAATGCGAAAGACCCGTCGGGCAATTCGATACAAATTTCCAGCCGTGCCTTTGTGCCCAGCGCGCGCTAGCCTTCCGGTATTCGAACGCTACGAGGAGATCCGCCATGAAAACCCGCATCGCCCTGCTGCGCGAGATGGGGGCCGCGCGGCCCTATACCGACTCGCGGCCCCTTGAGATTTTCGAGGCCGACCTGGCCGATCCGGGGCCGGGGGAAATGCGGGTGAAGATTGCGGCGGCGGGCCTTTGCCATTCCGACCTTTCGGTCATCAATGGCGACCGCCCGCGCGCCACACCGCTTGCGCTGGGGCACGAGGCGGCGGGGGTTGTCGATCTGGTCGGGCCGAATGTGACGCGGTTCGCGGCGGGCGATCATGTGGTGCTGGTCTTTGTGCCGTCCTGCGGGGCGTGTTTGCCCTGTGCCGAGGGGCGTCCGGCCCTTTGTGCCCCGGCGTTGCAGTCGGCGGGGGATGGTTCGCTGCTCTCGGGAGCCAAGCGGATTTCGGTGGCTGGCGAAACCATCGACCACCATATCGGGGTTTCGGCGTTCTCTGACTATGTCGTTATTTCCGAGAACAGCGCGGTGAAGATCGACAAGGCTATTCCGCTGGAGCGCGCCGCGCTGCTTGGCTGTGCCGTGCTGACCGGGGCCGGGGCGGCACTGAATGCCGGGGGGCTGGAGACCGGGCAAAGCTGTGCCATCGTCGGCCTTGGTGGAGTCGGGCTGGCGGGGCTGATGGCGGCGGTGGCGAGCAGTGCCTATCCAATTATCGCCGTCGATCTGAACGCTGACAAGCGCGCCATCGCCGCTGAACTCGGCGCGCATTACACCATCGACCCGGGCGCCGAAGGGGCCATCGAGCAAGTGCAGGACTGGACGGGCGGCGGGGTCGATGTGGCGGTGGAACTGGCGGGGTCAGGCCGCGCCCTGCGCTTTGCCTATGACATCACGAAGCGCGGCGGCGTGGTCGTAACCGCTGGCCTGCCGCACCCGTCGGACGAATTGTCGATCCCCGCCACGTCTCTGACTATCAGCGAAAAGACCCTGCGCGGATCATATGTCGGGTCTTGCGTGCCCTTGCGCGATATTCCGCGTTTCGCGCGGCTGATGCAAACCGGGGCGATGCCCATCGAGAAACTGATGACCCACCGTATCCGGCTGGACGGCATCAACGAGGGATTCGAGCGGCTGGCAGCGGGCGACGCGATCCGTCAGGTGATTGTGTTTGAGTGAGGGGTTCCGTTTCGTGATCGACACATCGCAGACGATGAAAATAAAACGATCAATCCCGAAGTTGATCGGACTGGCCGCGATCGGACTCGCCTTCGTGGCCATAGGGGTATGGATGATACAGGGTGGGGCCGTCGAAAAGCGCGGCGGATTTAGCATCCTGTTCGGATGGATTGGCAGTATTCTCTTCGGGTTTTGTACGCTAATAGCATTGTCGAGGATTATCTTCGGCAATCCAATCGCACTTGTGCTGACACCAAATGGCTTGCGCGATACTCGTTTGGGTCCTGCGCTCATTCCGTGGTCGGCCTTTGTTGGACTATCCGTTTGGACTCACAAAAGTACCTCTTTTGTATGCCTCGAAATGCAACCAGAAGAATACAAGGCGCTAAAACGGAGTCGAGCAGGCCGGATCATCCATTCTTTTAACCGTCTATTTCCGATAAAGAAAAATCATATTTCGATCACATCAAACGATCTTCAAATCTCTTTCGCGGATTTGAAAGCTGCCATCGAAGCCTACGCCCTCGCCCACAACGATGCCATCAGGGCGAATAAATGATTGAAGCAGCTCCTCACCAATCCTTCGGCTCGATCAGGTTTGGCACGTCGCCCCATCCCCGGCGCAGACCGGGGGCGGATCACAAAGACAGCCGAGTGCGTCAACCCGTCACCGCGTCCAGCGCGGCGAGCAGGGCGTCGGGTTCGAAGGGTTTGCTCAAGACCTTCGACACGCCGAGGCTTTCGGAAGCGGTCAGATAATCGTCGCGGTCATTCATGCCGCCGCCCGACATGGCGATGATCTTCAGCGACGGCTTGATCTGCTTGGCGACCAGAATGGCTTCGATGCCGTTGACCTTTGGCATGTCGATATCCGTAACGACGACGTCGATACCCTCCAGCATCGACTTGTCGTAGGCCGCCGAGCCATCCCCCCGGTCGATCACCCCATGCCCCGCCTCGCGCAGCACACAGGCCAGTATCCGGCGCAAAGGCTCCATGTCTTCCATGAGGAGAATTTGAACCACAGGATTTCCTGACCGTATTGCGAAGGGTGAAGGGACGTGTTGATCGTCTCGCGCGCAACGACTGTGCCAGCGCGGTGCAGGACGACCCGCGCGCCGCGGGACGGGCAATCTCGGTCGACGGCTGCGGGGTCGGTTTTGCAGCAAAGCATGGGGTTCTCAAGATCACGAGCGGTTTTGAGAGGGTGCCTTAGGGTCACCCGCATCCCAGCGGCGTGTTCAGCGCGGTCCGGCTGACCGCCTGAAATCGCCTCGGGTGGAACTCATAATGAGACTGCGAATGCGAATGGCGGCGATCCGTTGGCGGGCATGGCCACGAGGACAGACGCCCTCGGTCCGCGCGATATAAAAATGCCCGCTCTGGTAACACCGGAGCGGGCAAGGAATGTGTACCGGACTTTCAGAAAGCCCGGTTTGTTCGGCAGGGTCGCTTAACGGCCCATCATGTTCTTGACGACACCGATGATCGCCATCAGCGCGCCGCCACCAACACCGCCCGATGCAAGGCTGCCCACGATCGAACCAATGTCCAGTCCGCCGCCAGCCGCCGCTGCGGTTCCGCCCGCGCCAACCGCGCCGAGGATTGATCCCCCGAGACCGCCGCCCACGATACCGGCGAGCGAATTGCCCACCGTACCAAGGCTAAGGTTCTTTAGCAGGCCACCGGCCACGTTGCCGCCAATCGCGCCCGAGACCAGTGAGATAATTAATGCAATCATGTCTTTGCTCCGTAATTCTGCCACGCGAACGTCTCGCGATGGCAAAAGTTAACAAAGCCAAAATGAGATTTACAGGAAAATCATCAATATAATCAATATTCTACCATACCGACATTCTCCCGGACCAGAGGCGACAGATACGTGTCAGCGCTGAACTGTCCTCTTTTTGGAGCCTCACACGTCCTTCGGTTCGATCAGGTTCGGCACGTCGCCGGTGCCCGCCCTGCCCCGGCCTGAGAGGCTGGGGTAGCGCATGAAGAATTCGTGGCAGTCGAAGGGGTCTTCGCCGTCACGCATGGCGTGGTTGCCGTGGATATAGCTGCCATCGGCTTGCAGGATCCAGCTATTGGCCTCGTCGCGCAGGTTGGCGGCCATGATCTGGTTGAGAATTTGGCGGCGCACGGTCTTGTTTTCGATGGGGCAGAGGGTTTCTACCCGGCGGTTGAGATTGCGGCCCATCAGGTCGGCGGAGGAGATATAGATCTTCGCCTGCTCGCCCGGCAATCCGCCCCCCGCGCCAAAGCACATGATCCGCGAGTGTTCGAGAAAGCGCCCGATGACGCTTTTTACGCGGATATTCTCGGACAGGCCCGGCACGCCGGGGCGCACGCCGCAAATGCCGCGCACGATCATGTCGATCTTCACCCCGGCTTGCGAGGCACTGTAGAGGGCATCGACCACTTCTTCCTCAATGATCGAATTGACCTTGATCCAGACCTGCGCGGGACGACCGGCGCGGGCATGGTCCGCCTCTTCTTCCAGATGGCGCAGGATGGTGGATTTCAGCGTCAGGGGCGCGACCGCGACCTTTTCCAGATCGCGCGGCTCGGCATAGCCGGTCACGAAGTTGAATATACGGCCTGCATCGCGGGCCAGGGTCGGGTCGGCGCTGAAATAGCTGAGGTCGGTATAGAACTTGGCCGTGATCGGATGGTAATTGCCGGTGCCGAAATGGGTGTAGGTGACCAGCTTGCCCTGCTCCCGGCGCACGACGACCGACATCTTGGCGTGGGTTTTCCAGTCGATGAAGCCGTATACCACCTGTGCGCCCGCGCGCTCCAACTGGCGCGCCTGCACGATATTGGCGGCCTCGTCGAAGCGGGCCTTGAGTTCGACCAGCGCGGTCACCTGCTTGCCGAGTTCGGCGGCCTCGCACAGGGCCTCGACAATCGGGCTTTGGGATGAGGTGCGGTAAAGCGTCTGCTTGATCGCCAGCACATCGGGGTCGCGGGCGGCCTGCCGCAGGAATTGCACCACCGAGTCGAAGGTCTCGTAGGGATGGTGAAGCAGGATTTCCTTGCTGCGGATCGCGGCGAAGATGTCGTTGTTGAAGTCCTTCAGCCGCTCGGGCTGGCGCGGGGTGTAGGGTTTCCAGCGCAGGTGAGGCTTGTCCTCCACGATCATCTTTTCAAGGTCGGCAACGCCGACCATGCCGGAAACGCTGACGATGTCTTCGGGGCCGACGCCCAGCTCTCGCCCGATCCACGCGCTCAGGGCGGGGGGCGTATCGGTGCTGACCTTCAGGCGGATGACCTCGCCCCGGCGGCGGCGTTTGAGGGCGGTCTCGAACTCGCGGACGAGGTCTTCGGCCTCTTCCTCGATCTCGATGTCTGAGTCGCGCAACACGCGGAAGACGCCCTTGCCGATCACCTCATAGCCCGGAAAAATTCGGTCGAGGAACAGCCCGATCATATCCTCCAGCGCTACGAAACGAACGCGGTTAGACCCCTCGGGTTCGGGCAGGCGGGTGAAGCGGTCGATCTGGGACGGGATGATCGTCAAGGCCGACAGGTCTTCGGCATCGTCGCCCTTGCGGCGCAGGTGCAGGGCCATGGCGAGGCTTTTGGATGGCACGAACGGGAACGGGTGCGCCGGGTCGATGGCCAGCGGGGACAGCACCGGAAAGACGCCGGACATGAATGCCTCGTCCAGCCACGCGCGATCCTCGACACTCAGCATCCGGGGATCGACCAGCGCGATGCCCTCTTCCTCCAGCATCGGGCGCAGGTCTTCCCAGCATTGCTGGGCCGTCTCCATCAGCGAGCGGCAGTCGATGTCGATGGCGCGGAGTTGTTCGGCAGGGGTGCGTCCGTCGATGCTGGGCTTGGTGACCCCGGCACTGGCGAGTTCGCGCAGGCCCGCGACGCGCACGGTGTAGAATTCGTCGAGGTTATTGCCCGAAATCGCGACAAAGCGCAGGCGTTCGAGCAAGGGGTGGCGGGGGTTGCTGGCCTCGTCCACGACCCGGCGGTTGAAGGACAGCCATGACAGCTCTCGGTTGATGAACCGCTCGACGTCATCCATCGCGATGCGCGGGGCATCCGCCGCCGGGGGCTTGACCTTCGTATTCAGAAAATCGGCGCTGACCGGGCGGTGAGCCTGCACACCGGATTCCGCCAAACGGGGGGCGTCATTCGCTGCGGTTTCAAAAGTGCTCACCATCCGAAAAGATCCTTTGCCATTTTTGCGCCGACCGGTTGGCGGGTTTCGAGGCTGTGGGTATCAAGCGCGGCCACCGCGGCCTCGACCGCCGCGGAATTGCGGTCGATTCGCCGTGCGAGATAGCTTGCCAGACGATCTGTTATGATAATGTGGCGATCCCGGAAAAGTTTAGTGACAAGCTGCTCCAACAACTCGTCGTCGGGCGCGGCAATCCCTGCCGCCGTAACCGCAGAAAGGCGCGAGTGCAGGTCGGGCAGGCTGCCAGCCCAGCGCGAGGGCGGGGTGCGGCCCGTCATCAGGATGCGCCCGCCATCCTCGCGCAGGATATTGAGCAGATGAAAGAGCGCCCGCTCGGCCTCGGGCGAGGTCAGTCGCCGGTCGCAATCCTCGAAGACAACACAGCCCGACGCCGCCCAGTCCCGCGCCGCACCCTCGGCATGGGTGACGCCGCCATCAATGAAACGTGCGCCGTTCTCCTGCGCCCAGACCAGCGCCAGATGGGTCTTGCCGCTGCCCTCGGGACCGATCAGCGCGAGGCGACCGTCGGGCCATTCCGTGGACGCGTCGAGCATCGTCACCGCCGCTGCATTGCTGTCCGAGACGATGAAGTCGGCGCGGGATGCTCCGTCATGGCGCGGCCAGGGCAGGTCGAGGGGGATTTGTCGGGGGCGGGCGGCGCTGTCACTCACGGTTTGGCCTGCCGCGATAAAGCTGGCTCTCCTGATAGCGCTCGGTGCCCCAGCGGGCGATCACCCCGAGCGAGGCCGCCATCGGCACCGCCACCAAAACCCCCGGAAGGCCGAAGACAAAGCCGAAGGCGCTGAGCGAAAAGATCAGCCAGACCGGGTGCAGGCCCACCCGGTCGCCGACCATCATCGGCGTCAGGACATTGCCCTCCACCGCCTGTCCGCCCAGGAATATCCCGGCAATAAGCGCGATGTGCCACCAATCGCCCCAGAAGGTACTGAGGGCAATGCCGACCGATAACAGCAGTCCGACCATCGACCCGACGAAGGGCACGAAGCTGATGATCCCGGCAAAAATACCGACCAGCGCCCCGAAAGGCAGCCCCGCGAGGGTCAACGCGACGGCGTAGAAACTGCCAAGGATCAGGCAAACCAGCAATTGTCCGCGCAAGAATGCCGACAGCGTTGCGTCGATGTCTCGCGCCAGCTTTCGGATCGTGTCGACATATTGCCGGGGCAACAGGTCGTCGATGGCGGCGACCGCGCGGTCCCAGTCCATCAACAGATAAAAGGCGACGATGGGCGTGATGACCACGACGCCAAGCAACTTGATGAAGGCGATGCCGCCGGACACCAGACCCTTCAATGCATTGAGACCCCAGCGCGCGGCGGGTTCGGCCAGGGACGGGCCGCCGTTTTGCTCGCCGTTGGGTCGTGTGGCCTGTCCCGCCTCGCGCGCGGCCTCGTTGGCCGGGGTCCAGTAATCCGGGACGAGACCGGGGGACAGCTCGTAGACCATGCGTAACAGCTTATCGAGGTAACGCGGTGCCTGTTGGATCAACTCTTGCGCCTGATCGATGATGATCGGCGAGAGGGACAAGACCGCGATCACCAGAATGACGAATGCGCAAACCGTGATGATCAGGGTCGCGACCACCCGCGACAGGCCGAGTTTTTCAAGCCTGTCGGCCACGGGATCGGTCAGATAGGCAATCGCCGCGCCGAACAGGAACGGCCCGAGCATCCCGCCGAAAATCCACAAAAACAGCAGGAACGCAATCGCTGCGCTGGCCCAGTAAAGTGTGGTCTGGCGTCTGGTCATGGGAATCCGCTTCGGCTCTGTCGCGGCCCACCCATGGCCGCCCCCTAGAACCTAGTGCGTTTCGGTGTCGGAGGGAAACCCGCCCGTGCACGTCCCCGGACGCCAGGGGCGGTGCCGCCCCGGATGAAAGGGCGCTACGCGCCCTGATGTCAGCGTACGGATTTGCGCTGGCTGATGCCGAGGGCGGTTTCGAAAAAGCGGTTGGCATTGTCCCACTGCTTGTTCGCGCGGGCTTCCTCGGCCTTTTTGGCATAGAAGGCCCGCAGCTTTTCGATGCCCTTCAGCGCGGCCTCGTTACCGGGGGCCAGATCAAGGGCCGCGCGGTAGGAGTCGTAAGCGTTCGACCGGGCGGGCGCGATATAAAGGCGGCGCTCGAAATACGCGTCACCTTCGGCGACCATCTCGGCCACCCGCGCGTCACGTGCATCGCCCGTTGCGCCATTGGCCGTTGCGGTAACACGCAAATCCTGAATATCGGCGCGGGCCACATCGAGCGCACCGCTCATATCTTCCGGGAGAACCGACTTGCCCTTTTCAAGCGCCGTGTCGATCATGTCGAGCGCCCCGCGGGCGAGGCCGACACCCGCATCGGGCAATTTCGGCATTTTCAGTTCAGGCAATGTGATCTGAGGCGACGCGGCGCTCGGGTCGGTGGTCGGGGCCTGAACTTCGACCTTGGCACCCCAGCCGCCGGTGGACACACCCAAGCCGCTGGCGGACTGGCCCATATCCCGGCTGGCGAGGTCAGTTTCAGACCCAGAAAAGCCCGTGCCAGTGGCCTCGTCCGGCATCCCGATAATGCTGATCCCGCCGGGTTCATCCGTGGCGGGCCCATCGACGCGGGGCTGGTAGCCGTTACCGGTCCCGCCGCCGAACGGAGCCTGCGCTCGCTGCATCTCTTCGATCTCTGCGGGATCAGAGCCGCTGGCAAAGACGCTGCTCAGTTCGGTACGAACCATGTAGACGCCGACGACGAGACCAAGGACCGCCGCCGCGCCGCCCACCAGCTTCAGTTGTTTTTCACGGCGTCCGGCAACGCGCGTGCGCATCGAGCGTTTTTCGACCGGTTTGGCCTCGCGCTTCGGGTTGCGGGCCTTGCGCCCGGCACCGACGATTCTAGTCTGACCCGCATCCGCCGACCGCGAGGAGACGGCGCTTCTGATCTTGTCCATGACGCTGCCCGCAGACAATGCCGAGGCGACTGCGCCCGCACGTCCGGACGTGTCGGCTGCTTCGAATTCATCCTCATAATCCATGCGAACCTCGTTGTTGATGTCGTCCATGACATCGAAACCGCTATCGCCAAAATCGTCGTCGTATTCGTCATAGGCGGCATCGTCCGATGCCCGGTCGAGGTCGTCATACCCCTCGTCCTGCGCCGTCATCCGTTGCGCACCCAGATCCGAATACCCGCCCGCATCGTCATCGGCGCGCAAGGGCATTGCCAGTTCATCGTCAGCATCGTCGCCGCTGAGATCGGCGCTGGAGAAGGGACCGGTTTCCTCGTCGAGGCTCTCCTCCTCGTGGGCGAAGGGGGCATCGACGGGATCGATCATCTGCGCCTCGGCGGCCTCTTCGATCATCGCCGCGTCGATGGAACGACCGGGGTTTTCCGCCGCGAACAGCATCGCGTGCGAGCAAATCATGCCGACCAGACGCGGGCTGCCGCCGGTATATTTGCCCACGGCGGCGATAGCGTCCTCGGTGATCGGTTCGGGGGTGAAGCGCGACAGCGGCGCGAGGCGCTTTTCGAGGAAGTGCTTCAGTTCCTTACGGCTGAAGAAACGCAGCTCGTAATCGCGCGAAATGGATTCGCGTACCTCGGTCAAATCGCTATCGGCGAGCACTTCGCGCAGTTCGGAGCCGCCGGTCAGCATAAATTGCAGGCCGACATTGGTGCCGTTTTCCAACTGGTCGAAACAGGCGAGCTTGGGCAGCATCCGCAAGACATCCGGTTCGAGGTTCTGCGCCTCGTCGATCAGCACAACCGCCGTTTCGCCGCGCTCGGCCTGGGCATAGAGAAACTTGCGCAGGGCGACGGCCTTGTTCGCCGCATCGAGCACATGATCGGCCACATCGAGCGATTTATGCAGGAAATTGACGAACTCGCGAAAGTTCAGGCTGGCATATTGCAAAAAGAGCGGCGTGACGTCTTCGCTCAGACTTTCGGAGATCGCACGCATCAGCATGGTCTTGCCGCACCCGGTCGGGCCGGTCATGATCATGATACCGTCGCGGGCGTTTATGCCTTCGATGATACCGTCCATCGCACGCCAGTGAGAGGCGTTGAAGAAAAAGGGGCTGGACAGGTCTTCAGACGAGTCGGCCTCGAATCGTGCAGCGACGGACATGTCGGCGTCTCCGGATCAATATTATTGCCAGAGACGCTATGGTTAAATTCTGAAGGATTGGTTTCCGCCGGTCATGGTGCGTTAGCCCGCCATTGCTTTTGCTTGCGATAGATCGTTGCCGGCGAGAGGTTAAGAAACACCGCCGCCTTGCGCACATCACCGGCGCACAGGTCGACCGCCCGCTCGATGGTCTCTCGCTCAACCTCGTGCATGGGCCGGATCACCTGGGCCAACGCATTGAGATCGCTAGGGTTTGGGGCGCTCGCCTGCGGAGTGTTTTCGGACGGCACCGGCGCGCGATGCGCGGTTGGTGCCGGGGCCGCCGCCGCCTCTGCCCGGCCCACAGGAGCGCGCAGCATCGACTCGGTCAGCTCCGGCCCCTCGCCCAGCACAACGCCATTGCGAAGAATATTCTGCAACTGCCGAACGTTACCGGGCCAGCCATAGGCGCGAATCGCTGTCTTGGCATCCTCGGAAAAGCCGGTGAAATCCTTGCCCTCTTCTTCGGCGTAGTTCTGCAACAGATGCGACCCGATCAGCAGCACGTCGTCGCCCCGGGCGCGCAGGGGCGGCAGATGGATGGGCACCACATGCAGACGATAGTAAAGATCCTCGCGAAACCGTCCCGCCGCCACCTCTTCCAGCGGATCGCGGTTTGTGGCGCAGATGAACCGGACATCCACCTGCTCGGCGGTGGGCTGACCGACCGGATTGAACGTGCCGGTCTGGATGAAACGCAGCAGCTTGGTCTGCAACAGCGGTGACATCTCGCAGATTTCATCGAGAAACAGTGTGCCTTTATCCGCCAACCGGGCCGCGCCCTGTTTGTTGGAGGTCGCGCCGGTAAAGGCCCCCTTGATATGGCCGAAAATCTCGCTTTCCATCAATTCGCCGGGGATGGCCGCACAGTTGATCGCCACGAATTTCGCCTTTGCGCGGGCGCTGTTGTCGTGGATTGCCTGGGCGCAGACTTCTTTACCGGTGCCGCTTTCGCCGGTCACGAAGACCGTGGCGCTGGACTTTGCGGCACTGGCAATCAGGCGATAGACGCCCTGCATCGGCACGCTGGTTCCGATGAAGCCGGAATAGCCATCGGCGGTGGCCGCGACAGGCGACGGGGGTGCCTTGCCGCGCTTAGGCGACGGCGTGACCTCGGCTGTCGGCGCCGCCTCGGTGGCCACCACAGCCTCGGCAAACTGCCTGCGCTCCAGATGCGTGCGGATCGATTCGAGCAGACGATCCTCGGCAAAGGGCTTCATCAGAAAATCGGCGGCCCCGGCACGCATCGCCTCGACGGCAATGCCGACCGACCCCTGAGCCGTGATGACAATCACCGGAATGCGCATCTGCTCGCCGCGCATCCAGCCGAGCACTTCCTGACCGGAAATATCGGGCAGGCGAAGATCGAGAAGCACGAGGTCGATGCCGCCCTCGCCCAGACGCGTCTTTGCCGCCGCGCCGGTGTCGACGTGGATCACGTCATAGGGTTCGTCGCGCATGAAGCCGAGATAGGTTCGCGCCAGCGCTGGCGTATCCTCAAC
Source organism: uncultured Neomegalonema sp. (assembly GCA_937958625.1). GTDB lineage: Bacteria > Pseudomonadota > Alphaproteobacteria > Rhodobacterales > Rhodobacteraceae > JAHDDY01. Next base: position 41,948 of record CALGNO010000039.1, on the reverse strand, counting down.
CAGCAACACCCGCGCCCCGTTCAGCGCCGCGCCGTCCATATTGTCATCGCCAAGCATTGCCCCACGCCCTTTTCGCAATTTGCGACGAAGAGTTACGCGGCATCCCGGACAATATCAATCTGAGATTGAGAAGACTTGGAACGAGAGGGCGTCGCGTTAGAGACGTATCGGTTTATTCGGAATCGAAAGCCGCTGCCTCTCGCCTTCGGCTCGAACGCGCCTTTCGATGCACATGGTTCGATGTAAACCCGAAACGCTCTACGCAGCGCGACTGACGACGGCGACCCGGGACGCCGGAATTTCGACCGTCGCAGCGGTGCCGACGCCCTGTTCGCTGGTGATGTCGAAGTGCCCGTCCATGATCGACACGATGCCGCTGACGATGGCAAGACCCAGCCCGAGGCCGCCCTTGCCGGTCACATATTCAAGTTCGTCGAGTTGGACGAAGGGCTGCTTTATCCGTTGCAAATCATGGGCGCTGATACCGCAGCCGGTATCACGGACGGTGATCCGCAACGCCCCGTCCCGCGTCACCGAGGCATCGACCGAGACGATGCCGCCCTCGGGGGTAAATTTGATCGCATTGCCCATCAAGTTGATGACGATCTGCTCGATCCGGGCCGGATCGCCGTTGATCTTGGCATGGGGCAATGGCGTTTCGCAAACCAGGCTGACGCCCTGCTCCGCCGCCGCGGGGCTGCATGTGTTAAGCCAGCTGTCGATCACATCGTTGAGCGAAAACAGCTCGTCGTTCCAGCTCATCTTGCCCGATTCCAGCCGCGCATGATCCAGAAGATCATCGATATGAGTCTGCATCAGCTTGCCGCTATGCAGGATGTGCTCGGCGTAATCGACATACTCGACCGGACTGATCGGGCCGAATATCTCGGACCGGATCAGATCGGAGAAGCCGATGATCGCGTTCATTGGTGTGCGCAGTTCGTGGCTCATCCGGGCGAGGAAGTTGCTCTTGGCTTCGCTGGCATTCACGGCAACATCGCGGGACTCGATCGCCTCGCGCCTCGCCGTGTCGATTTCGGCAAGGGCGGCTTTCAGGTCGGCCTCCGCGATTGCCTGCATCTGGTTCGCGTGCTCGCGCTGGTACGATCCGACCAGCACCGAAAGCGCGGTCAAGGCGATGAACGAGGCCTTGATCAACAGCGGGAACGGTTCGTCATCCATGAAAAAGAGCGCCAGCCCATAGCTGACGAAAACCATGACGAAAAGACGCGCAACGTCGCGGAAGCGGGGAACCAGGACCACGGCACCGAAGCACATCGTGATACCAAGGCAAAAGTGATAGAAAACAAGGACATCGCCCGTCGCGACGGTGCACATGACGATTTGTCCGAGCAACCCCGTAGCACCATAGAAGACGAGAAACCGCTCTCGGGCACAGGCGGTGCGGGCAACGCAGAACCCGTACCAGAACCCGATTCCGATACAGAGAACGACGGCTCGGATGATCAGGCGCAGGTCCAGATCAGGCCCGCCGAGCATGACATCGAAGATCGCCGTCAGTCCGAATACGATGCTGCAGACCGTCAGCCCCCGCCGACGAACCGGCAGCAAAGTTTGCTCATTGCGCTCGAAAAAGCGGCTCTGTTCGTCAGAGCATTCGTCGCGCAGCATCTCGCGCACCCGCGCAATCATAGCGCGCCATGCCGGTCGCGGACGCGTACCGGGAGAAGAGAATTTTGAACAAAACAGTAACGATAAGTATTCATAGACCCCTATAGTGGGGCCAAACAGTTAATTAGCCTCTTAGGACTACTGCAATCTTCGCTAAAGTTGATACAGCCGACACTGTCCTTTATTCAGCGCGCCGCTGCAGGCAGTCGCGAGGCCGGAAATTCGACCGACGCTTTCAGACCCGACCCAGGGGCCGTGGCGATATCGAACCGTGCCTGATGCAACTCGGCGAGCCGTGCCACGATCGGCAGGCCCAGCCCGGTGCCGCTCTCGGCGTCATGTGCCTTGGGCTGTCCGAACGGTTCGAGGGCGATGGTGAGTTCGGCTTTGCTCATGCCCGGTCCATTATCGCATACCGAAAGCACAAGGCATCCATCCTCGCGCTGTTCGGTGGCGATCTCGATCCGGTTGCCGGGTTTGCACGCTTTGACGGCATTCGAGATCAGATTCAGCAAGATTTGCTTGACCCGCCGGGGGTCGGCATAAAGTTCGACCCGGTCCCCGGACTGGACGATCTCGATCCCCTCGGCCCCCGGCAGCGCCTTTGCGAGGCGGACCATGCCCTCGACGATCACGCCGGTATGGGACCATTCCTCGACCAGCGCGAGGTTGCCGGTCTCGGCGCGCGACAGGTCGATCAGGTCATCGACAAGCTGTAAAAGCAGCGTACCGCTGTCGTGAATATCGCGGACAAATGCGTGCAAATCCTCGGCGGGCAAGGCCGTTTTGCGCGGTTTCAGCAAGATCGAGGCCCCGCCGATCACCACATTGAGCGGCGTGCGCAACTCATGGCTGACATTGGCGAGAAACCGCGTCTTTGCCTTGTCCGCCGCCAGTGCCGCATCGCGCGCCTTGGACAATTCACGCTGGGCGAGGGAGAGGGCGTTGTGCTGGTGCACCAGACGCTCCTGGATCGCCGCCTCCTCGCTGACATCGCGCAATAACAGCCACAGCGCCCCGCTTTTCCAGTCTCGCTGGACGGAAATCGCCGCCGGGGTTTCGTGGCTGTCGCCAAGGGTCACGAAGGGCAGATGCAGGTAGGGCAAGTCCTGGGCAAGTTCGTCTTCGAGGCCGATCAGGGCCGGGACAGACTCGCGGACGTCCTCGCCGACCGGCACGTCGCACCAGTCCCCCGCCACCTCTTGTACGACCAGATCGTCATCCAGACGCACGGCGACGATGCGCGCCCCGTCCAGCACAATGCGGGGATCGAAGGTCTTTGTTTCGGTCATACTGCGCCGTCCCCTGCACCGACGATCCGCTGTCCCAGCGCGTGGAACAACCGCGGCACTTCATCACCGGTCTTTGCACTGGTCAGCGCGATGGAGGCGCCGTAACGGTCGCGCAAGGTCGCGACCAGATCGTCATCGGGCGCGGGAGCAATATCGCTCTTGTTCAGGGCAATCGAGATGGGGCGTCCCGGCAACCGCGCCTCCACCATATCCGCCGCGCCGCGCATCGGCGCCGTCATGTCATCCCGGGTAAGATCGCCGACGATAATCGCGCCTGACGCGCCAAGGGCATAGCGCATCATCTGCTCGCCCGGCAGCGGCGCGCCCTCGATGTCCCACAGAACCAGCCGCACCTCGCGATCCATACCCTCGACGGCGATGGTGTCGGTGTGTTTGTAGAGATGCACACCGAGGGTCGCCCGGTATTGGTCGGAAAACTGATCCAGCACATAGCGCCGGATCAGGGACGTCTTGCCGACGCCGAAATCACCCAGCACGACGATCTTATGCGCTTTCATCAACGCGGTCCTTCGATCAAGGCGATGTCATAAACGATGTCGACCGGGGTCGCCGTCCACCGCACCCGCTCGACCAGAGCATCCAGGGCCGTCTGGTCGCGCAGCAAACCCGAGATTGTAATCGCATCGCCGCCCTGCGGATCAAGGGCAACGTCGATGGGATAGGGTGACAGCGATGCATCCGCCCGCGCCGCGTCCGTTGCGGCCTGAACCCATCGGCTCTCATGGATGTCGATCACCGCGCCATGGCCCCAGACCAGCGCGACCGACGCGGCCACCGCCCCGATCATCCCCGCTGCTATCCGCGACGCGCTCGGCCCCGCGACTGCCTGCACGTCCGGCGCTGTCTCCAGCCCCTCCAGGGCAAAAATTTCCGTCGAGACGTCGCCCGCTTCGCGCAGGCGTTCGAGCGCCGCCACCAGCAGGGCATCGACCTTGCTCTCGATCTCTGGCGGGGCCACGCCGGAACAGCGCAGGGCGAGAATCTTTGTCGGCGTACCGCGCAAATAGACAGTGTCCTCGGTAAAGGAAAACCGGCGCAGTTCTCCGGCACCGGTCGCGCCATAGGCATCGCTCGCGAAGCCTTGCAGCGCGGCAATCATCCCCGCGACCAAGTCTTCATCGAGGGTCTCGCTCTCCTCCTGCGGTCCGCGCTCGCTCGCCAGCAAAACGCCGGAGTTGCGGTCGATCAGCAGGGCGTCCTTGACGTGAAAGTCGCGCCCGCCCTTCAACACCCAGCCCGCCGCCGGGGCGCCGGTTAGGCGGGATTTGACCGATGCCATCCAGCGATCAACGGGCAGCGCCTCGTCTACCTTGCGGTTCAGCTCGTCGATCGCGTTGGTGATTGCCGCCGAGATCAGCAAACCGAGACGCGGGTGGATAGCCTCGATCAACTCGTCTTCGGAGTTGAGAATCTCGCTGCGGATGGTGCCGATCATCGACGGCGCCATGGCGCTGGAAAGCTGGGCCGGGTCGTCCGCGCGCGCATCGCGGAGTGCGCCCGCCAGGACCGGCGCGATGGCGGCGCGCAGGCGTTGGGGTTCGGTGATGCCGAGATCGACCTTGGCGATGTGTTCGGTCAAACCGTCGAGGCGGGCACGCAGGTCCTCAAGGTGTTCGCTCGTGCCCGACACGCCGTTGTCGAGCGCCGCTTGCAAGCCGGTGACGATCTCGCCCAGGCGCACGTTTTCGTCGCGCAGGGCATCGTTGCGACGGCGGGTTTCGGCGGATTGATCCGCTAACTGGCGCGCGAGCCAATCGGCGCGGGCCTCGATCTCGGCGAGTCGTTTGCGCTCGCCATCGGCGCGCATTCGCTCGAAATTCGAATTCACCGGTGCTTTCACGGCGCGCCTCCTCAATCAGAGAGAACAGGTGTAGTGAATCACACTTCCGACGCCTCTGCTATAGGAGTGAACATTCAAATGGATGCGATTGGGCCGCTCGGCCCCTATGGCGCAAGGAATTGCGTCAGCTGAGGAACTGTTCGCGCAGAATTCGCTCGTCGAGGGTATGGCCGGGATCGAACAGCAGGTGCAGGTTGACGTCGCTGGCAACGGCGGCAGAGACCGAGGCGACATTGCGCACCTCGGCAGAATCGGCGACCGCGTTGACCGGGCGTTTCGATGCCTCGAGCACGTCGAACCGGACCTCGGCACGGGTGGGGAGCAGCGCGCCGCGCCAGCGCCGGGGGCGGAAGGCTGAAATCGGCGTCACGGCCAGCAATTCGGCCTCGATCGGGATGATCGGCCCGTGGGCGCTGAGGTTATAGGCAGTGCTGCCCGCCGGGGTCGCGACCAGAATACCGTCACAGATCAGCTCGTCCAGCCGGGTGGCCCCATCGACGCTGACCGCGATCTTTGCCGCCTGGCGGGTGCCGCGCAGCAGCGAGACCTCGTTGATGGCGAGGGCTTCGACCCGTGCACCGCTTTGATCGACGGCGCGCATCCGCAGGGGGTGGATGACGGTTTCGTGGGCCGCATCGAGCCGCGCGAGCAGGTCGCCATCGTCATATTCATTCATCAGAAAACCGACCGAGCCGCGGTTCATGCCATAGACCGGCGTCCGCCGGGCCATGACTTGGTGCAGCGTTGCAATCATGAAGCCGTCGCCGCCAAGGGCCACGATGACGTCGGCCTCTTCCATCGGCACCGATCCGTAAAGGTGGCGCAGCCGGATCAGGGCATCCTGGGCTGAGTCCGCTTCGCTGGCGGCGAAGGCGATACGCTTGAACGACATGAGCGGCACTCTCGATCTTTGCAGGCGCGCGGCGGCAGACCCCGGACGTGGTCGATCAGAGTGGGCGGATATTGGCACGAGGCGCAAGGGCCTTGGGGCGGTTCAGGGGCCCCAAACGTAAAAAAGCGCCCCGCAATGAAACGGGACGCTTTGGAATGGCAATGAGCGAGTGGAGTTCGAAGCCCCGATCCTGAGATCAGGGCTTCGACGTCAATCAGCGGAGCTGGATGCCCAGGGAGTTCAGGGTATCCAGGGTCAGGCCGCCGGTGCCTTCGCCAGCCGAACGCTGGTAGCGCGTGACTGCCGAGTTCGTGGACGGACCGAAGGTGCCGTCGATCGAACCCTGATAGAAGCCACGCTCACGCAGGGCCTGCTGAAGGCGACGGATAACCTCGGGAGACGCGTTGGTCTCACAGAGAATTTCACGCCACTGCAGCGACTCGGGGGAAACCAGCTCGCGACGGGTGATGTTGCGATAGGTTGCCTCCGTCCCGATCTGCTCCACGGTTGCCGGAGCGGCAAGCACGCGACGCTGGATCTGGCGAGTCTTGGCAGGAACCGCGACCCGGCGAACCGAGGCAGGGGTTGCCACAACGCGGCGGGTGACCGTTTCCGAACGACCCGGAACAACGACCCGGCGAACCGAAGCCGGCGTATCCACGACCCGGATCTGGATCGTTGCCGTCTTGGCTGCACCGCCTGCGACACCGGACGAGGCGTAGGTGGCACGGATGCCGCCGCCCTGGCCGGATGCTGCGAGGCGCTGGCCGTTCGCATTTACTGCGAAGCCCTGACCGTCGACATTAACGGCACCGGTGATCACGCGGCCCGAGGCATCGACGATCGAGCCGTTGGCAGCGCGAGTACCGCGGATCGCGACGTTGCCGCCCGAACCACCACCGATGATGCTGCCATCGGCGTCAACCGCAAAGCCGTTCGCGTTGATGCTTGCGGCACCCGGGATAACCCGGCCCGAAGCGTCGACGATGGAACGACCCGTGCCGGTTCCGATCTGCTGAACCGAGGCAGGTGCCTGCAGCTCGCGGACCTGAACGGTCGAGGTCTTGGCCGGGGACAGCGTACGGCGGACCGATGCGGGTGCATCGACGACGCGCGTCTGGATCGTGGCCGTCTTGCCAGGAACAGCAACACGCTGAACCGAAGCGGGACGATCAAGAACCCGGGTGGTGATCGTAGCGGTCTTGCCCGGTACGGCGACGCGACGAACCGAAGCCGGCGTATCCAGAACCTGGGTCTGGATGGCAGCCGTCTTGCCCGGGACGGCGACAGCCTGCGTCGAAGCAGGACGGTCGACCACACGGGTCTGGATCGTAGCAGTCTTGGCCGGAACCGCGACAGCACGGGTCGAAGCCGGACGGTCGATGACGCGCGTCTGGATCGTTGCCGTCTTGCCCGGAACTGCGACACGGCGGACCGAGGCAGGGTTCTGGACGACACGGGTCTGGATCGTAGCGGTCTTCGCCGGAACGGCGACAGCCTGGGTCGAGGCCGGACGATCAACCACACGGGTGGTGATGGTCGCGGTCTTGCCCGGGACAGCCACACGCTGGACCGAAGCAGGCGTCTCAACCACACGCTGTGTGATCGTAGCCGTCTTGCCCGGAACTGCGACGCGGCGGACCGATGCAGGCGCATCGACAACACGCATCTGGATCGTGGCGGTTTTCGCCGGAACTGCAACAGCCTGAGCTGCGGCAGGACGATCGATCACGCGGGTCGTAATCGTTGCGGTCTTGCCTGGAACCGCAACACGGCGGGTCGTGGCAGGAACGTCAACAACACGCTTCTGGATCTGGCTGACTTGAGCCGGAACCTGAACCACGCGGGTCGATGCGGGACGATCGACGACCTGGATCTGAACCGTGCGGGTCTTGGCCGGAACCTGAACGACGCGGGTCGCTGCAGGACGGTCAACAACACGGCGGCTGATCGTACGGGTCTTGGCCGGAACCACGACGCGACGGGTCGCTGCCGGGGTATCAACCACGCGACGGGTGATCGTACGGGTCTTGGCCGGGACAGCGACAGCCTGCGTCGAAGCAGGACGGTCGACGACGCGGCGGCTAACCGTACGGGTCTTGGCAGGAACAGTCACACGACGAACCGAAGCAGGTGCTTCGACAACGCGGCGCTGAACCGTACGCGTCTGACCCGGAACCGCGACACGACGAACCGAGGCGGGCGTGTCAACGACACGGCGCTGGATCGTACGGGTCTGGGCAGGGACATTCACAGCCTGCGTGGAAGCAGGACGGTCAACGACACGACGCGTGATCGTGCGGGTCTTGGCCGGAACAGCGACCGCGCGGGTCGATGCAGGCGTAGCCACCACACGGCGCTGGATCGTGCGCGTCTGGGCCGGAACCGCGACACGGCGAACCGAAGCGGGCGTGTCGACGACACGGCGCTGGACGGTACGGGTCTGGCCGGGAACCGCGACAGCCTGCGTGGAAGCAGGACGGTCAACGACACGGCGCGTGATCGTGCGCGTCTTGGCCGGAACAGCAACACGCTGGACCGAAGCAGGACGATCGACGACACGGCGGCTGATCGTGCGGGTCTGAGCCGGAACGGCAACGCGCTGGACCGAAGCCGGACGATCAACGACGCGGCGCTGGACCGTACGGGTCTGGGCCGCAACGTTGACGGCACGGGTCGTTGCCGGACGGTCGACGACGCGACGCTGGATCGTGCGGGTCTTGGCCGGAACAGCGACGCGGCGAACCGAAGCAGGAGTGTCGATCACACGCTTGGTGACAACACGCTGGCCGGACTGACCACCGGATGCACGGGCGCGGATTGCGTTACCGTTTGCATCGGCGATGCGCTGACCGTTGGAACCGATTGCAAAGCCCTGAGCATCGATACCGGTTGCACCGGCGATGATCCGACCATTTGCAACGGCAACGATGCCGCCCGAGAACGAACCACCAGCAACGCGCTGAACCGAAGCGGGACGGTCAACGACGCGACGGGTAATCGTCGAGGTTTTCGCCGGGATGGCGACACGACGAACCGAAGCCGGCGCAGCAAGAACGCGCTTGGTGACGGTTTCGTACTGCTCGGGAACAACGACGAGACACAGGATCTCACCGGTGTTGAGCTGTTTGGTTTCCTTGATCGCAGCACCCGTGATCTGACCGCCGACGGAGTCGATGATCGCGATTGGGTTCTTACCGCGTTTCCAGGTGGTGTAGCTGTCGCGAACTTTGATCCGCTCGGTGCGGGTCTCGTAACGGGCAGCAACTTTTTCCAGACGCTCGGAAGCTTCTTCGATGACGATCGTTTCAGTCACGTTCTTATACGTGGCCGGGATCACACGAAGCTGCTCGGCGGCTTCATCGACACCGACAGCAACCTGAACGGTGCGGTAGGTGGCGGGAACGACCTGGAGCGTCTCGGATGCTTCTTCGACCACGATGGTCTCGGATTCAGTCCGATACGTTGCAGGAACGACCTGAAGCTGCTGGTGAGCAGGCTGGACAACGATGGTTTCGCTGACGGTCTTGTACGTAGCGGGCACGACCTGCAGACGCTCGGAAGCGGGCTGCACGACGACGGTTTCTTCAACCGTGCGGTACGTGGCCGGAACGACCTGAAGACGCTCGGAAGCTTCTTCAACGACGACCGTTTCCTGAACCGACTTGTAGGTCGCAGGAACGACGCGAAGCTGCTGGTGAGCCGGACGTGCCGCAACCGTTTCCTGAACGGTCTTGTACGTGGCCGGAACAACCTGGAGCTGCTCGTAGGCGGGCTGTACGACGACGGTTTCTTGAACCGTGCGGTACTGGGCCGGAACACCCTGAAGCGACTCGTGCGCAGGCTCTACGACAACCGTTTCCTGAACCGAACGATAGGTCGCCGGAACGACGCGGAGCTGCTGGTGAGCAGGCTGCACGACGACGGTTTCCTGAACGGTCTTGTACGTGGCCGGAACGACCTGGAGCGATTCGGACGGCTCCTGAGCCGTGACGGTTTCGCTGACGGTCTTGTAGGTAGCCGGAACGACCTGGAGCTGCTCGTATGCAGGCTCGACGACGACGGTTTCCTGAACCGAACGATAGGTCGCCGGAACGACGCGAAGCTGCTGGTGTGCAGGCTCAACGACGACGGTTTCCTGAACGGTGCGGTAGGTGGCCGGAACAACCTGAAGCTGTTCGTAGGACGGCTCGACAACAACCGTTTCGCTGACGGTCTTGTACGTGGCCGGAACGACCTGAACCTGCTCGTAGGCGGGCTCGACGACGACGTTCTGCTGAACGGTCTTGAAGGAAGCCGGAACAACCTGGAGCTGCTCGTAGGCCGGACGCGTCACGATCGACTCGGTCACCGTCTTGAACGTGGCCGGAACAACCTGGAGCGTCTCGGAAGCTTCTTCGACGACAACCGTCTGCGCAACCGACTTGAAGGTCGCGGGAACGACGCGAAGCTGCTGTGCTGCTTCTTCGACGACGACCGACTGCTGCATGGTCTTGAAGGTAGCCGGAACGACCTGAAGGGTCTCGGAGGCTTCTTCAACAACAACCGTCTGTGCGACAGTGCGGAAGGTCGCGGGAACGACGCGAAGCGACTCGGAAGCTTCTTCAACGACAACCGTCTGGCTTACGTTTTTGAAGCTTGCGGGTACGACGCGAAGCTGCTGCGAGGCTTCTTCAACGACAACCGTCTGCTGCTGGGTCGCGAAGGAGGCCGGAACCACCTGAAGCGACTCGGAAGCTTCTTCGACGACAACCGTCTGGGCAACCGTTCTGAAGGAAGCCGGAACCACCTGGAGTGACTGCGAAGCTTCTTCGACGACGATGCTCTGCTGAACCGTCTTGAAGGTTGCAGGAACGACGCGGAGAGACTGCGAAGGCTCTTCGACGACGAGCGACTGCGAAACGGTCTTGAAGGTAGCAGGAACAACCTGAAGCGACTCGGATGCTTCTTCAACGACGACCGTCTGGGCGACATTGCGGTAGGTTGCAGGAACGACGCGAAGCGACTCGGAAGCCTCCTCGACGACGACCGACTGCTGAACCGTCTTGAAGCTGGCGGGAACGACCGTCAGATTTTCAGCGGCTTCTTCAACGACGACCGACTGGGACGCCGTGCGGAAGGTTGCCGGAACGACGCGCAGGGACGAAGCGGGCTCTTCGACAACCACCTGACGGGTGAGGTTCTTGAACGTGCCGGGAACGACCTGGAGCGACTCGGAAGGCTCCTGGACTTCGACGGTTTCGCTTACGGTGCGATACGTGGCCGGAACCACTTCGAGGCGCTCAGACGCTTCCTCGACAACCACGGTCTCGGTGACCGTGCGGTACTGGGCAGGGCTGACGCGAACGTCGTTGCCGGCCTCAGTGTCAACCACCCGCTGGGTGATCGAACGATACTGTGCAGGAATTACTACGCGGGCGTAGCATTTACCTGGCTCTGCATTCGGCGGGATCGCCACCGAATCTGCCGAAAACCCAGTCGCTGACTGAGCCGACACTCCGTTAATGGCTGCAACCGCCCCAAGTACCAGGCCGCTGCTCGCCAAAAGCAGACTCTTACGCTTCATTGCTCATCTCCACTCCGTTTCGCCGACGTTCGCCGACTTATGATCGCCAACATGCTCTTCGGCAGATCCCTCTGCGGAAAAAAATCCCGCTCCGGTCTATCCCTCACAGCAAGTGTTGTTCCATGTGTCCGTCACTCTCATTGGTAACTTCCCATGGCGCGAACGCTTGGCCGCCCTCCACCCACTCACACGAGCGCGCAGTAGCACGTAGCCGATGGGTAGCACACGGTGGTTATGGAATCATGCAAAAAAGCGACAGGTCGTCTAAGCATCGGAAACTGTGACTTTAACCCAACGGTTACAGCTTTGCGGCGACGATTGTTAACGTGGTTAACGAGGGTAATAACCCCCCAGAATCGGTAGTTTAAGGGCTGAACAGGCCCTGAAATGCCAAAAACGCCGTACACTGATTCTCTTACCCGATGTTCCAGATTGGAACGAATCTGGCCGCCCTTTGCCACTTCTCACGCAATCACATCGCTTGGGCACACATCCCTCTGTCCTTGCGGGATAACTTGCCTTCGGTGACCGAGTGTCGTGCGACCGTGCTATACCGGCGAAAAACTGTTGCTTTCCGGCACTTACGGGCACTGGCCCCGGCCTGAAAAATGCCCGAAAGACCACAAGCGGATGCTTTTGTGCTGTCGCTCGGGTGGCGGGACTCTATAAGCAGACGCGTCGACGAACACAGGTCCGGACGCTTTCGGCGCTGACCAAAAGAGGGACATTCACAATGCGCTGTCCGTTTTGCGGTGACACAAGCAGTCAGGTGAAAGACTCGCGCCCCGCCGAAGATCACGGGGTTATCCGTCGCAGACGCCTGTGCCCCGCCTGCGGCGCGCGATTCACCACGTTCGAGCGGGTTCAACTGCGAGAACTGACAGTTTTAAAGAAGAATGGCCGCCGAGTCGCCTTCAATCGCGACAAGCTGGCACGCTCCATTCATATCGCCATGCGCAAGCGTCCGGTGGACCCCGAAGACGTGGAACGCATGATTTCCGGCGTTGTTCGCCAACTCGAGTCTCAAGGTGAGACTGAGATTACGTCTGAAACCATCGGTAGAACCGTCATGGCCGCCCTCGCGGCGGTGGATACGGTGGGCTATGTCCGCTTTGCGTCGGTTTACCGTAATTTCTCCGAAGCGAGCGATTTCGAGACGTTTATTCAACAGCTTCGACCCTCCGAGCACAGCGACGACGAAGGCGACGCGCCATGACGACGCGCGCGGGCCGCTGGATGCGCGTTGCGCTGGGGCTTGCCGCGCGGGGAATCGGTGCAACGGGGACCAATCCGAGTGTCGGGTGCGTGATCGTGCGGGATGATGTCGTCCTCGGACGGGGCTTTACAGGGGCGGACGGGCGGCCCCATGCGGAACGCCAAGCGCTGGCCGATGCCGTGGCGCGGGCAGGAAAGACCGCCGTGGCCGGGGCCACCGCCTATGTCACCCTAGAGCCTTGCGCCCATACCGGAAAGACGCCGCCCTGCGCCGATGCGCTGGTCAGCCACGGGATCGCGCGGGTTGTCGCCCCGTTCGCCGACCCGGATACGAGGGTTTCGGGCAAGGGTTTCGACGCCTTGCGCGAAGCCGGGATCGCCGTGGAGATCGGTGACGGCGCTACGGAGGCGCGGGCGCAGTTGCGCGGGTATCTATCGCGCAAGGAGCGGGGGCGGCCCTTTTTGACTCTCAAGCTCGCCAGCACCCTCGATGGCGGGATTGCCACCCGCACCGGCGAATCGCGCTGGATCACCGGTGCCGAGGCGCGGGCGCGGGTACATCTGTTGCGGGCGCGCAGCGATGCGATTCTGGTGGGGATCGGCTCTGTGCGCGCCGATGATCCGGCGCTCGACATACGCCTGCCGGGGATGGCGGACCGGCACCCGAGGCGCGTGGTGGCCGATACGAGGCTGCAAACGCCCCTGACCGGGCGGCTGGCGCAGTCGAGTGCCGAGCGGGGGCTGATTCTGCTCTGCTCGGAAGACGCAGACGGGGACCGGGCACGCGCGTTCGAGGCCATTGGCGCGACCGTCCTGCGCCTGCCCACGAACACCGATGGCGGGGTCGAGATGACGGCGGCGATGCCTGCCCTCGCTGACCTCGGCATCGGATCGCTGCTTTGCGAAGGGGGCGGGCGGCTGGCGGCGAGCCTGTTTCGCGATGGTCTGGTCGATGAACTGGCCTGGTTCGCAGCGGGGGCCGTGCTGGGCGGCGGCGGCGCGCCCGCAGTGGCGGATTTCGGCGTTACCGCGCTGAAAGCGATGCCGCGATTTGAGCGGATCAGCGCCGAACCGGTCGGCGGTGACATCTATAGTGTGTGGCACCCTATGCCGGTGGACACATAAAGCCTCCCGCCGCGTCGAATTGCAGGCCGGGGGCGTGCCAGACGACTTTTTCCGCCGGATCATCCGCATCGCCGACGATGACGATCTTGTCGCTGACCGACTCGCAGGCGCCGATGGCGCGCAAGGTTGCGTCGGGATCGGTGACGGCATGGCTGGCGAGGCCGGTGCGCGCGGCCCAGGCGTTGATCATCCGGTTGTCGATACATCCCGGCGTCAGCGCGCCAAAGCGGCACCGGGCCATTGCCGCATCGCGCAGCATGAAGTCGGTATGTCCGCGCAGGGTAATCGCCGGGTCCGGCACAGGCATATTTGCATAGACGGAATAGGGTGAGCGGACGAGCGCGGCGACATCGACCTGACAGTCCTCATCGGCATCAAGACAGACGAGCGCCTCGGTTTCCAGCGCCTCCAGCGCAGCAAGCACCTGATCCTGAAGCTGTTCGACGCCGGATAGTCCTGCGGCATCGAGCTTTTCGAATTTTACCTCGCAGGTGAACGCCTGATCGTCGCCGGTCTTGCAACTGCGCAGTGGCAGGACGAAAGCGTCCGGTGTCGCGAGGATATCGGCGAGGTCGTCATAGAGCGTATTGTATGCGCCCCATGCCGCCGCCAGCTCGTCATGCTCATCTTCCTCGGCGAAGGAATTTCGGTCTGCGGGGAAGTTCGACAGGATGGCGTAGGGGAAGATCTCGATCTCGAAGGTCTTGCCTGCGGTCGCGGCGGCGGTGGCGAGTTTCTTGATCCGGGCGATGGCTTCCTCGGCATTTTCCGGCAGGTCGGATTGTTCAGCGGGGGCGCTTGCCGAACCGCCCTGCTGATAGAACGTCACGTTGCGATTGTAGCTGGCCGATGCCGAGCTTTCATCCGTGCCCGCTGCCGCCGAGGCTTTCTGGCCCCAGCCGCTGCCGGAAACCGAGGCGCGCATGGTGGCGCGCTCGGTCTTGGTTTTGGTCTGGACCACCGACAAGAGATAAGCGCGCGCGCCGTCGATGGCCGCGCCGACATAGCCCTCGCCGCAGATTTTCTGGAAGCGGTCGTAGTCCTCCTTGGCCAGCTTTTCCGCCCATTCCGCGAGGCGGATCGCGCGGGGCTCTCCCCGCCGCGCCGGGGCGGCATAGCGCGCCGAGTTCAGGACTTCTGCCGTTACAAGATACGATGTGGAGGTGGCGGAGACTTTCGAGGATTTGGCGAAGCTGGCCTTGCCGTCCACCGATGCCCCCATGGCGCGGACGGAGACCGAGGCGGAGACATCCATGGATTTCGCCAGCGAGTAACTGTCGCTGATCTCTTCAATGGAGATGTTCGAGGTCTGGGCATCGCGCTGGGACGGTTCGAATTCGATGCAGCTTGTGGGAATCGGGGCCGACCGCGCCTGACTCCAGCCCCAGCCGAGTTCGACGACTTCAGGAGCCTCGACGGTAAAGCTTGGCTCGGGCGTGTCGTCGTCCCCGCGCCCGCCGCCGCGCAGGACCATCGGCACCGAAAGGGTATTGCCCGGCGCAAGACGGAGGGTCTGGAGCGACGGCGCGGGTGGCGCGATTTCGGTTGGTGCCGGTTGGGCTGGCTCGGGGTCGGAGGGCGCGTCGCCCTGGCCGAGCGCGGCGGTTGTAGCGAGGCTGGCGGAAAGCAGGAGTGCGGGGCCGGGGCAAAGATGCTTCATCGCGTCACTCAATTCTTGGGTGAAAAACTGTCGATGAAATCCACTTTAACATTTCATGGCAGCCCCGCCTATCTTTCTGGATACCGAAGACCAGTTCAGAAAAAATGAGGATACCGCGCCGGGATCGTCTGTCGCCCTTTGCCTGCATCGTGAACTCGCCTAGGTTACCGCCGGTGCGCACACCGCCGCCCACCGAAAATCTGCCTGTCCACCCCCGCCGTTCTGCAACAGAGGTTCGCTATGTTCACCGGAATCGTTACCGATATTGGCGCGGTGCGCAGCGTGGAGATGCGCGGCGACAAGCGGTTCGTGATCGGCTGCGCCTATCCCGCCGCCTCGATTGCCATCGGCGCGTCGATCTGTTGTTCCGGCATCTGCCTGACCGTGACGGACAAGGGCAGCGACGGGGATGGAGAGTGGTTCGCCGTCGATGCCTCCGCCGAGACCTGTTCGCTGACCACCGCCGCCGGATGGGAAGCGGGCACAAGGCTCAACCTTGAGCGGGCGCTAAAGGTCGGGGACGAGTTGGGCGGGCATATCGTGACCGGCCATGTGGATGGCCTCGGGCAGTTGATCGAGGCGCAGGAGGACGGCGCATCGTGGCGCTATACCTTCGAAGCGCCGGACGCGCTCGCGCCCTTCATTGCCACCAAAGGCTCGATCACCATTGACGGGGTGTCCCTGACGGTGAACGCGGTCGAGGGCGCGCGCTTTGGCATCAACCTGATTCCCCATACCCAGAGCGAGACCACCCTTGGCGGATTGGTCGCCGGACAGGCGGTGAACCTTGAAATCGACGTGCTTGCGCGGTACGTCGCGAGGCTGAAAGACATGACCTGAGCGTCACCCCCAGCTCCGCCAACGCCCCCGCGTCGCAGTTTTCGAGGATTTTGCCATGACCGACCCCAAGCGCGTGCTGATCGTGGTTGCCCCCTATTACAAGCATATCGCCGACATGCTGATCGACGGGGCGCGCACGGCGCTGGAGGCCGCCGGATGCGCGACCGACCTGCGCGAAGTGCCGGGGGCGCTGGAAATCCCCATTGCCATCCGCATTGCGCTGGAGGCCGATGAATATGACGGCTTCGTCGCGCTTGGCTGTGTCATTCGGGGCGAGACCTCTCATTACGATACGGTGACTCAGGATTCGTCCCGGGGTCTGATGAGCCTCGGCACGGAATGGGGCACGCCCATCGGCAATGGTATCCTGACCGTCGAGAACGAAGAACAGGCGATCGTGCGCGCCGACCCGGCCCAAAAGAACAAGGGGGCCGACGCGGCCTCGGCCTGTCTGGCCCTGATGGACCTGCGCAGCCAGTATGGCAGCAGCGTGGTCGTCGAGGACGGGCGCGAGCCGACTTTCTGGCCCGATAGCGAGCATATCAAGATGGCCTCCGCCGACCCTGTGAAGCTCGCCTGACATGGCCAAACCAAATAGACAGGCCCGCTCTGCCGCCCGCCTCGCCGCCGTGCAGGCGCTCTATCAGATGGAAATGACCGGGGTAAGCTGGCGCAAGGCGCGGGCCGAGTTCGAAGAACATCGGCTCGGCATGGATGTCGACGGCGAGACGCTGGCCGAGGCCGATGTGAAGCTGTTCCGGCGGTTGCTGGAAGGGGTGGTGGAGCGGCAGTCCGAAATCGACAAGGCCGTGAACCAAACCCTGAAAGAAGGCTGGCCCCTGCGCCGGATCGACCCGATCCTGCGGGCGCTGTTCCGGGCGGCAGGGTTCGAGATGCTGGCCCTCGACACGCCGCGAAACGTGGTGTTGAATGAGTATGTCGAAGTGGCCAAGGCGTTCTTCGATGGCGACGAGCCGCGCCTTGCCAATGCGGTCCTTGAGGCAATCGACAAGGTTCTGAGGACCGAGAAACCCGAGTCATGACAGCCACGGCGACCGATATAGAAATGCCGATGGCGCGGGCGAAGCGCAATGTCGCAGTTCTGTCGGTCCTGCAAGCTCTGCTCGGCGCTCAACTGCCGGTCTTTATCATTCTGGGCGGCCTCGCCGGTGCGCTCTTGGCCGACGACAAGAGCCTCGCCACCCTGCCCATCGCGATTCAGATGATTGTCGGGATGCTGACGGCGGCTCCCGTTTCGCTGTTGATGGCGCGGTTTGGGCGCAAGCCGGGATTTTTCGCCGGGGCGGCCTGCGGGGCGATTGGCGGGGCGCTGGCAGCCTATGCGATTATCAGCGGCAGTTTTCTTTTACTCTGCGTCGCGCATGGGTTCGGCGGGGCCTATCAGACCACCCATAACCTGTTCCGCTTTGCCGCCACCGATACCGCCAGCGATGACTTCAAACCCCGCGCGGTCAGTTATGTGATGGCGGCGGGGCTGGTCTCGGCGATTGTCGGGCCGGAGCTGGTGATCCGCTTTGGCGACTGGTTCGCGCCGATTCCGTTTGCCGGGGCCTATGCCGCGACGGTGATTGTGACGGCCATCGGCAGCCTGTTTATCCCGCTGCTCGACCTGCCGCGCCCGACACTGAACAAAAAGGGCGAGAGTGGCAGGCCGATGCGGGAGATTTTCCGCAATCCGGCGGTGCCCGTCGCCATGCTCTGCGGCATGGTCAGCTATGGCATCATGACCTTTGTCATGACCTCGACACCCCTGGCCGTCGTCGCTTGCGGGTTCTCCAATGCGGCGGCGGCGGATATTGTGCGCTGGCATGTGATCGCGATGTTCGGGCCGAGCTTCTTTACCGGGTCGCTGATCCAGCGGTTCGGCCATGGCCCGGTGATCGGCATCGGCCTCGCCTGTCTTGCGAGTGCCGGCCTGATCGCCCTGAGCGGCATCGAGATCGAAAAGTTCTACAGCGCGCTGATCCTGCTCGGGATCGGCTGGAACTTCGGGTTTATCGGCGCGACGAGCCTGCTGGCCGCCAATCACCGGCCCGAGGAGCGCGGCAAAGTGCAGGGATTGAACGATGTGCTGGTCATGGGCCTCGTCGCGATTGGCGCGCTTGGCTCTGGCAAGATCATGGCCGAGGCGGGCTGGGCCACCGTCAATATCACCGCGCTGGTGCCGGTCGGGATCGCCGCGCTGGCTCTCGTATGGCTGACATTCAAGTCACGGCGGGCTGCGGCGACCGCGCGATAGCCACACCCTAGGCCGCCCGGATCACAGACCGCCGCCGCTGCCAAGGAACTGTTCGGTGTTGAACTTGCCGACATTGCCGAGCAGTTGTTGCAGGAAGGTCAGGCGCTTGCCGCGCGTGGGCGTGGTTTTCGTGACCAGATTGACGATCCGGCCATCTTCGAGACCATAGCTGTCGACGGATTGCGCAATGCCGCTGTCGTCGAAGGCAACAACGACCACCTCCTGCGACACCACCTTCGGTTCGAAGAAGGCGCGGGCTTCGGTGGAGCGGGTAATATAGAACCATTCGTCGGAATCGAACGCGCCGACCGTCGTGGGCCGCCCGATTTTTCCGGCAACCTCGGCCTGACTGTCCGTGCCGACCACGACCTCGGCCAGTTGCGCCGGACGCGGGGCATAGCCGTGGGTACGGCGGATCGGCTCGCAAGCAACGGCCAGAGTGACGGCGGCTAGGCCACAGGCCGATAACGCGATACGGTTAATCATCACTAAGCCTCGTTCACTATGGACGCCGAAAAAGCCGATGGCCGTGCGGGAGAGGTTCCCTCGGTCCGACATTCGGCGTATCGTCAAACCCGGACGATTTCAAGATGTCCGCGCCGCGGATACGCCACCATCGGGTTCGACCATGACTGAAACTTCTCTCACTCCCTCGGATGCCGACGGCAGCGTCGAGTTCAGCCGCGTCGTAAAGATGTCGGCCCTTGGCCGCGAGCCGGAGTCATTTTCGGCCAAGGCGACCCCCGTGGAAACCGAGGCTCTCGCGGGGCGTCTCGGCCTGATCGAGTTGAGCAATTTCTCGATCGAGGCGGAAATCCGCAAATGGCGGCGGGGAATCCGCGTGACAGGACGCATCATCGCCGACGTGTCCCAGGAATGTATCGTCACCCTCGACCCGGTGCCGGACCATATCGACGAGACCTTTGACCGGGGGTTTTTGCCCGAACGCGATATTGTCGGCGATGCCAAGCCCGGACAGGAAGTCGAGATCGAGGACGACCCGGAGCTTGGCGATTTGCCCGATATTCTCGGCGAAACCCTCGATCTGGGCGAAATCGCCACTGAGGCCCTGATTCTGGCGCTCAATCCCTATCCGAGAGCCGATGGCGAAGAGCCGCTCGACCTGGCCGCCGCGCCGCCGGGCGAGGCCCCCATCGAGGACGCCGAGGTCAAGCCCTTCGCATCCCTCGCACAATTGCGCGCGAAGATGGAAAACGGGTCCGACAAGGATTGATCCTGTTCCGCACCAAAGGGCGCGAAAAAAGGGTTGTTTCGCCGTCCCGGATCGCTATGGTCGCCGCCTGTTTCGTGACCGGCACGCCGGGCACACGGTCCGCTTGTGGCCGAAACCCTCACCAGTGGATAGGAACGCCCGATGGCTGTCCCAAAGAGTAAGATCACGCGCTCCCGGCGCGGAATGCGCCGCTCGCACGATGCCCTGACCCCGGCGGCGTATGCAGAATGCAGCAATTGCGGCGAGCTGAAACGTCCGCACCATGTCTGCGGTGCCTGCGGCCATTACAACGAACGTGAAGTCGTTGCGACGGTCGAAGCCGATTACGACGACGACGAAGCCGCTTGATGTGTCGGTGCCTCTCGCAGGCACGGACCGTAGGGGTGGCGGGCTGACCTCACGGGGGAGCCGCTGTCCCTGGCTGCGGTTTTCTTCGTCATACGCGCCGGGATTGCAGTCATGACCGCGCATACGACCCTGTCGATCGACGCCATGGGCGGCGACGGTGCCCCTGAATCCGTGATCGGCGGTATCGCCAAGGTCGCGGGCCATGATCCCGATATTTCCTTCATCCTGCACGGCGATGGCGATGTCGTTGCCAAGGCGTTGTCGAAGCACCCGGCCCTGAACGGGCGGGTCGATATTCGCCATGCGGACGATGTCATCGAAATGGACGCAAAGCCGTCCATCGCGGTTCGGCGGGGCCGCAAATCAAGCATGTGGAAAGCGCTGGAGGCCGTTCGCGACGGCGAGGCGCAAGCGGCGGTTTCGGCGGGCAATACCGGTGCGCTGATGGCGCTCGCCCTCTTTTGTCTGCGCGCGGCCAAGGGGGTCGATCGTCCGGCCATCGCCGCGCTGTGGCCCACGCTGGGCAAGGAAAGCCACTGCGTTGCCCTCGATATGGGGGCCGATATTCGTGCGGACGCCAAGGATCTGGTGCGATTCGCGGCGATGGGATCGGAATACGCCCGAATCGGCCTCGGCATCGAACGGCCACGGGTCTCGCTGCTGAATGTCGGCACCGAAGAGAACAAAGGCCGCGCCGAAGTGCGCGAGGCCGCCGAGATGCTGCACGCGATTCCCTCGGGCCAGATGAGCAACTTTCAATTCACCGGCTTTATCGAGGCGAACGAGATTACCCAGGGGCGGGCCGATGTGGTCGTGACCGATGGCTGGACCGGCAATGTCGCGCTCAAATCTGCCGAGGGCGCGGCGCGATTCGTCGGTGAGAACCTGCGCGATGCGTTTACCCATTCCATCGTGACCAAGATTTCCGCGCTGTTCGCCAAACCCTCGCTCAATCGCCTGCAACGCCGAATCGACCCTCGGCGGGTCAATGGCGGGGTCTTCCTCGGACTGAACGGACTGGTCGTGAAAAGCCATGGCGGCGCGGATGCAACCGGTTTTGCCGCCGCCGTTGACCTCGCAGCAGGCATGGCGCGGGAGAATTTCATCGAACGGCTGGCAACAGAGGTTGAAAAGACCCTCGACCCGGATCAAGGTGACGTGATGGACAGCCAGACCTCGCCGCAAGACCCGGAGCAGAACGTGTGAGTATTCGCCGCGCGGTCGCGCTGGGATGCGGGTCTTATTTGCCCGACCGTGTCCTGACCAATGCAGAGCTGTCCAAGACCGTCGATACCACCGACGAATGGATTCGCGACCGTACGGGCATTCGCCAGCGCCATATCGCCGCCGAGGGCGAGCTGACCTCTGATCTGGCCCTCGCCGCCGCGCGGAACGCGCTCGAGATGGCCGGGATCGACCAGAGCGGCCTCGATCTGATTATCGTTGCCACGGCAACCCCCGACCAGACTTTCCCCTCGACCGCGACCCGGGTGCAGAACGGCCTCGGCATGACCCACGGTTTTGCCTTTGACGTACAGGCGGTGTGTTCGGGCTTTGCCTACGCCCTGTCGGTCGCGACACAGTTTATCGAGGCGGGCAAGGTCGATACGGCGCTGGTCATCGGGGCCGAGACATTCTCGCGTATTCTCGACTGGACCGACCGCACGACCTGCGTCCTCTTCGGGGACGGGGCCGGGGCCGTGGTCCTGCGCGGTGAAGACGGCACGGGCGCCAAGGAAGATCGCGGGGTTCTGAGCACTGAATTGCGGTCGGACGGGCGCTATAACGATATGCTGTTCGTCGATGGCGGGCCGTCCTCCACCGGGACGGCAGGCCTGTTGCGGATGCGCGGCAAGGAAGTCTTTCGCCACGCGGTCGTCAATCTGGCCGCCATCGGCGAGCAAGCACTGAAAGCCGCCGGGGCGACGAGCGACGATGTGAGCTGGATTGTGCCGCATCAGGCGAACTATCGGATTATCGAGGCGACGGCGCGCAAGGTCGGTGTGCCGCTGGACAAGGTCATCATGACCGTCGCCGAACATGGCAATACCTCGGCGGCATCGATTCCCCTCGCATTGGATCAGGGCGTCCGCGACGGGCGCATTCAACGGGGCAATCTGTTACTCTTGGAGGCGATGGGGGGCGGATTTACCTGGGGGGCGGCGGCGCTGCGCTGGTAAGCGGTGCAAGACTGCACGGGCCTGAAAGAATTAATCCGCATACATCGTTCTAGCGGCCTTTGGCCGTTGACACATTTTTGGCGTACAGACTAACGTCTGGTTAACGAAGGGGAGGCACAGCGGTTATGACAGGTAAAACCGTGACGCGGGCGGATTTGAGCGAATCCGTCTATAATGCGCTTGGCTTGTCGCGAAACGAGTCCGCGCAGCTGGTCGAATCCGTCCTCGAACATATTTCCGTGGCGCTGACCGATGGCGAGAAGGTCAAGATTTCGTCCTTCGGCACATTCAGCGTACGCGAGAAAAAGGGCCGCGTGGGCCGCAACCCGAAAACGGGTGAAGAAGCGGCGATCGACCCGCGCCGGGTTCTCGTCTTTCGTCCCTCGCACGTCCTCAAGGATCTTATTAATGAAAATGCCAGCAATCGGGCGTAAAGTTGCGCTGCCGGACGGGGTCGCACCCGGACGCGCCGTCGCTATTTCGGGAGAAGCCACATGACGAAATCGAACCAGGCCTTCCGGACCATCAGCGAAGTCTCGACGGAACTCGACGTGCCCGCCCATGTGCTGCGTTTCTGGGAAACCAAATTCCCGCAGATCAAGCCGATGAAGCGTGGCGGCGGGCGCCGGTATTATCGCCCCGAAGACATCTCGCTGCTCAAGGGCGTGCAGGCAATGCTGCATGTGGACGGGTATTCGATCAAGGGCGTGCAGAAGGCCCTGCGTGAACAGGGCGTCAAGGCGATCTCCGAGCGGGACGAATCGGCGGCAGCCGTCTCCATCGACACCGCTCGCGCACCCGCCGCAAAGGTGGCCGATGCGCCCGCGCCGGCATTGTCGTCGACCGACCGGGCCGAGCTGCACGCTATTCTCGAGGCTCTCATTGCCCTGCGCGAAGAGCTGACCCAAAAAGCCGCAGCGTAAAACGCCGGATTGAAGCGTTGCGCCGGGGCATATCCGGCGCTATAGGTCACGCATCGGGCTATAGCGCAGTTTGGTAGCGCGTTCGTCTGGGGGACGAAAGGTCGTAGGTTCAAATCCTGCTAGCCCGACCATTTCCAAAACCGAAGGAAGAGGCCATCACGATGCACGACCCTGCATCCGGTGTTCTTCCGTCCCAAGACATTCGAGCCATGATCGAATCTGGCGGCCTGCGTCTCGACGCGCCGCTGGTCGAGGGCCAAATTCAGCCCGCGAGCATTGATCTGCGTCTGGGCCGCGTCGCCTATCGCATCCGCGCGAGCTTTTTACCGGGTGCCAAGGCCACCGTGGCCGAGCGCCTGCCTGAATTTTCGATGCATGAGATCGATTTGACCGGCGGCGCGGTGCTGGAAACCGGGTGCGTCTATCTGGTGCCGTTGCTGGAATCCATCGACCTGCCCGCCGGAATCGGCGCGGTGGCCAATGCCAAGAGTTCGACGGGTCGGCTTGATCTGTTCACCCGGCTGATCTGTGACCGGGGCACCGAGTTCGACCGGTTGGAGCCGGGATACAGCGGGCCGCTCTATGCCGAGATTTCTCCCCGCACGTTTTCGGTGCTGGCGCGCACGGGGGTGCGGTTGAACCAGATGCGGTTCCGGGCCGGAGAAACCCGCTATTCCGGCGCGGCGCTGTCGGCTCTGCATAGCCAGCACCGCCTGGTCCATGTGGAGGGCGAGGATAGCGCCGATATTGACGCGGATGGCGTGGGGTTCAGCGTCAACCTGCGCGCGGTGGGCGACGGCCCCATCGGATACCGCGCCAAACAGCATACCGGGCTGATCGATCTGGAGCGGATCGGCGGCTATGACGCGGGCGATTTCTGGGAGCCGCTTTTCCCGGATCGCCACGGGCGGCTGATCCTCGACCCCGGCGCATTCTATATCCTCGCCTCGCGCGAGGCTGTGCATGTGCCTCCCGACTGCGCCGCCGAGATGACGCCCTACTCCGCCCTCGTCGGCGAGTTTCGGGTGCATTACGCGGGGTTCTTCGATCCCGGCTTTGGCCATTCGGCGACCGGCGGCTCTGGCGCGCGCGGGGTGCTGGAAGTGCGGTGCCACGAAACGCCCTTTGCGCTGGAGCACGGGCAGATCGTCGGGCGGCTGGTCTATGAGGCGATGCGCGAGACGCCGAATATTTTGTATGGGATTGGTGGTCTTGGGTCGAATTATCAGGGCCAGGGGTTGAAGCTGTCGAAGCATTTTCGGTGAGTTGAGCGGGGGCACCTCGCTCCTGAAGTTACTGCCGACAATCAATCTTTCAAATATTTCAATGACTTCTGGATGCTCGGGTCACGCCCGAGCATGACGGGGCAAAAGTTGGTTTTAAGAACCAATGATCCTCCGGCGCGAAGAGCCGTCAGTTAAAGAGGTTCGCATCTTCGCCGGGGCCGTCTTCGTCGTCGGCTTCGAGGGGGTCGTCGTCTTTTTGCGGGGTGATTGCGACGGTGCGGGCGTCGAGGAGGCCGGATTTTTTCAGCTCGTCCAGACCCGGCAAGTCCTTGGTGCTCTCAAGACCGAAATGCGTCAGGAATGCTTCGGTGGTCACGAAGGTCACCGGGCGTCCCGGGGTTTCGCGGCGGCGGCCCAGCTTGATCCATTCCAGTTCCAGCAACAGATCGAGCGTGCCTTTCGACACCGCGACCCCGCGTACTTCTTCGATTTCGGTGCGCGTCACCGGTTGGTGATAGGCGATGATGGCGAGGGTTTCGGTGGCGGCGCGGGAGAGTTTTCGCGTCTCTTGGGCTTCGTTTCGCAGCAGGAAACTGAGATCGGACGCCGTCCGCAACGCCCATTTTCCGGCCACGCGCACGACATTGACGCCGCGTTCGGCATAGGCGGCCTCGACCCGGCGCAGGGCTTCGGCGGCATCGGAACCACGCGGCATCCGGGCTTCGATTTCGTCGGTGGAGAGCGGGTCGCTGCTGGCGAAGAGAATCGCCTCGACCATGCGGTCCTGTCGATCCGCATCGGGGACCGCGAAGGGCGGCGGGGTCTCGGCCTCGGTCAAGCGACCTTGCCTCGCAGATGCGGGATGCGTCGGCGCTGGCGCGGGTGATCGGTGACGACGGCGGCATCCAGCCCTTCGGTCAGGTCGGGGGCGAGGTCGTCTTCGGTCACGTCGCGCATGTAGATCGGGCCGAACATCTCGGTCTGCCTGAGGGCGACATGGCCCTCGCGGGCGAGTTCGAGGCTGGCAGCGAAGGTGCTGGCGATGGCGGAACGGGTCATCTTTTCGTTGCGCCAGTCCTCGGGCAAGAACATCTCCAGCCGGGTCCAGTTCGGCGTGTCGCCGACGACGCCGCGCAGGCGGACCAGTGCCTCCTCCATCGAGTGGGCCTTGGCGCGTTCGATGTGCAGCGGGCGATAGCTGGAGGCGCTCTTGGCCTTGGCATAGCTTCCGAGCAGGTCCATGAGGCGACAGGTCCAGTCGATCTGTTTTTCGACCGTCACCACCTCTGGCTTGCCGCGCGCGAAGACATCGCGGCCAAGTTGATCACGCCCGAACAGGGTCGCCGCCGCCTTGCGCATCGCCTCGAGCCGTTGAAGCTGAAACGCCAGTCGCGCGGCCATTTCGTCGGCGTCGGGTTCGTCCTCGGCCTTGTCCTCCACCGGCAACAGCAGGCGCGATTTGAGGTAGGCGAGCCATGCGGCGGTGACGAGATAATCGGCGGCGAGATCGAGGCGCAGGGCGCGGGCGGCGCGCACGAAGGCGAGATATTGTTCGGCGAGTTGCAGGATCGAGATCTGGCGAAGATCGACTTTTTGGTTACGGGCGAGGGTGAGCAGAACGTCCAGCGGTCCCTCGAACCCGTCGATGTCGATCAGCAGGCTATTGCTTTCGGCCTCGAAATCCAGGCTCTCACCATCAGGCATGAAGCGGCTCCACCAAGGCTTCGAAACGGCGGTCGAGCACTTCGAGTTCGACCGCGTCGTCGATACTGCCGCGCAGGGATTCGGCGTGGGCGGCCCGGCGCTGGGCATCGCCGGAAAGGGCGGGCAGATGGGCGGCAATCGCCGTCATCTCTTCCATATCGCCGTTGCAATGCAGGATGACATCGCACCCGGCGGCCAGGGAATCCCGCGTGCGCTCGCCAAAATCACCGGCGAGGGCCTGCATCGACAGGTCATCGGTCATCAGCAGGCTGTCCATGCCCAGCTCATCGCGAATCAGGTCGACAACTGTCTTCGACACCGTGGCGCAACGATCCGCGTCGATCGCGGAATAGACCACATGGGCGGTCATCGCGAGGGGGGCATCGGCGAAGGCAGCGAAGGGCGCAAAGTCTACGGCGCGCAACTGTTCGAGCGGGGCATCGACCACGGGCAGGGCCAGATGACTGTCAACCGCCGCTCGTCCATGGCCGGGCACATGCTTGATCACCGGCAAGACTCCGGCGCGGAGCAGGCCGTCATAGACCGCCCGTGCGCGGCGCGTTACCGAGGCCGCGTCATGGCCGAGCGCCCGGTCGCCGATAACGTCATGGCCCTCGGGGGCCGGAACGTCGAGCAGGGGGGCGCAGTCGACATCGATGCCGCTGGCGCGCAGCTCGCGTCCGATGATTTCGTAGCGCAGGGAAAGGGCGGCGCAGCGTTCGGCCTCGCCCAGCGCGCTCGCCTCGGCGAGGTTGAGGGCGGGCGACCATTCGCGCCAGTGCGGGCCGCGCAGGCGAGCGACGCGGCCCCCTTCCTGATCAATCAGGATCGGCGCATCGCGGCCCACGCTCTCGCGCAGGTCATCGCAGAGCGCGGAGACTTGATCGGGGGTTTCGATATTGCGGGCAAAGAGGATAAATCCCCAGGGCGCGGCCTCTCGAAAGAAGCCGCGCTCTCGGTCATCAAGGACCGGGCCGGAGCATCCGAAGATTGCGGCGCTGGTCATCGCGTCGCCCCTTACTGTCGCTGGGGCACGGAACAATCGATTCCGCGTCCGGCGAGGGCCTGACAAAGCTGTGCCGCCCGCAGGGTATCGCGCAGGGGACCAACACGCATCCGGTAGAGCTGGCGACCATCGGCGGTCTGGACCGGCATGACCTTCAGGCCAAGCTGGCCGAGCAGGTCGGGGTTGCGGCCCTTGAGCGCCGCCCAGCGTCCGCGGACTTCGTTCGGGCTGCCGAATGCGCCGAGTTGCACCTGGGCATCGCCCAAGGGCTGCGGCGGTACGCGCACGCGCTCGATCCCCGGATTGGGCAACAACTGTGGCACCGGCTGTGCCAGGGGGTTGACCGGCGGGGCGAGGGTCGGGCCGACGCGCGCGATGGCGGGTTCGACGCGCTGACGCACCTGGGGCGGCGTGGGCCGTGTTTCCGGGGCGAGCGCAGGCGTGGCTGGCTCGGGCTGGGGTGCAGCGGTGCGGCGCACGGCGGAGGGGCCGAGATTCGGCTTGGCCATGGGCATCCGCATCGCGATCTGTGTGCCGTCGCCCTCGGACCGGGCGTCGTCATCCGACGCGGCGGACGGTGCGGACGGCGCGATGATCGTCTCGGCGACCGAGAGTTCCAGCGCAGGCGGAACGGCCCCGGCACCCGCGTCGATGGCGGCAATCTCTGCGGCCTCTTCGGCACTGGCGGCGGCAACGAGTTCGTCGAGCGTCGGGCCACCCGTACCGGGCACCTCCGCATCGGCGGTCATGCGCTGTTCATCGGTGCGATCCGGCGGGCCATCGAGGCCCAGGGACGGCTCGCCGTCGATGCCGGTCTTCATCGGCAGGTCGTTGAGCTGTTCGACCTCGCGGCGAATTTCGCGGGTCTCGGCGCTGGATGCGATCTGGTCGAAGTCGCGCCGGGGCAGGTTCGCCTCCACCACGACGCCATCGCTGAGGGCGAAATCCTCGGCGGTGGGCCGACTGCCGTCGATCATCGCATTGGCGAGGTTGCCGGTATTGGGAATCTCCGCCCCGCCCGCATCCGCAGGCGCGGTTCGGATCGGCACATCGCTGGCGGCGATCAGGGGCGGTTCGTCCACGGTCTTGCGCTGGCCCAGCTTATACGCCGAAAACACCAGGCCGCAGCCGATAACGAAAGTCAGTACGACGCCGAGGGCAGCGCCAACGCCGCCCCCGCCTTGTGCAAGTCGCTCGTCACGTTCTTCGCGCTCGAGCTCATCCAAGAGATCGATTTCGTTGTTCATTTTTACTGCCCGGCGAATTGTTTTATTTATGGCTTGCTGCGCTCCGCCTGGCACAACACGCTCTATGGTTTGATTTACCTTAACTCATTTTTTGTACAGGCGTCACGCCTAAGATTCGCAATCCGTTGGAAATTGTGACAGCGGTTGCCCGAATCAGGGCCAACCGCGCCAGTGTCGCGGCCTTGTCCCCATCCTGAATAAAGCGTAATTCCGGGGTTTTGACGCCCAGATTGTAGAGCGAATGGAACTCTGACGCGAGATCATAGAGATAGAACGCGATGCGGTGCGGTTCATGATTTTCCGCCGCCGCGCGCACTTGGCGGGGCCATTCGGCGATTTTCTTGACCAGTCCGAAAACCGCCTCGTGGGTCAGGGTGGACAGGTCAGCATCGGCCAGCGCGGCGTCGTCTAGGCCGGTCAGGGCTTGCTCGTCCTCGGCCTTGCGGATGGCCGAACAGATGCGCGCATGGGCGTATTGGACGTAGAAGACCGGGTTGTCTTTCGACTGTTCCTTCACCTTGGCGAAGTCGAAATCGAGGGGGGCGTCGTTCTTGCGGGTCAGCATCGTGAAGCGGGTCACGTCGGGACCGACCATCTCGATCACGTCCTTGAGGGTGACGAAAGTGCCCGCGCGCTTGCTCATCTTGAACTCCGCGCCGTTCTCGAACAGCTTGACGAGTTGGGTGAGTTTGATGTCGAGGCGCTCCTCGCCATCGGACAGCGCCTTGCACGCCGCTTTCATGCGTTTGACATAACCGCCGTGGTCGGCGCCGAAAACGTCGATCAGCGCGTCGGCGCGTTGCAGCTTGTCATAGTGATAGGCGATGTCGGGGGCGAAATAGGTCCATGACCCGTCCGACTTCTTGATCGGGCGATCGACGTCGTCGCCGAATTCGGAGGACTTGAACAGGGTCTGCTCGCGCGGTTCCCAATCCTCGGGTTTCTTGCCCTTGGGGGGTTCGAGCACGCCCTGATAGATCAGGCCCTTGCTGTCGAGTTCGGCAATCGCCGCCTCGATCACGCCCTGGCCGTAGAGGGATTTTTCCGAATAGAACCGGTCCATCACGACGCCGATGGAGGCGAGATCGTCGCGGATCAGGTCCATCATCGCGTCGGTGGCGAAGCTGCGCACGTCCTCCAGCCATGCCTCCTCGGGCTGGTCCAGCAGGCTGTCGCCCCATTTCTCGGCCATCGCCTTGCCCACGGGGATGAGGTAATCGCCGGGATAGAGGCCCTCGGCCATTTCGGGGGCATGGCCCAGCGCCTCGCGGTAGCGCTGAAAGGCCGAGCGGGCGAGGGTATCGACCTGTGCGCCGCCATCGTTGATGTAATATTCGCGCGTCACGTCATACCCGGCGAATTCCAGCACGGAGGCGAGCGCATCGCCGAAGACCGCCCCGCGCGTGTGGCCCACATGCAAGGGACCGGTGGGATTGGCGGAGACATACTCGACATTGATGTGGGTGCCGGCGCGCTCGGCGGGCTGACCATACGCCTCGCCCTGACGCAGGGCATCGGACAGGCGCTCGCGCCAGAAGGCGTGCGAAAGGCGCAGGTTCATGAATCCGGGACCGGCGACCTCGGCTTGATCGACCCGGGGGTCTTCGGCGAGGATGGCGGCGAGTTGCGTGGCGATTTTACGCGGGTTTTTCTTTGCTGCCTTGGCGACGGCCATCGCGGCGTTGGAGGCGATGTCGCCATGGCTCGCGTCGCGGGGCGGCTCGGCGGTGACCCCGCGCGTCTCAAGCCCCTCGGGGAGGGTGCCGTCGGCCACGAGGCGATCCAGCGCGGCGAGAATGGTCATGCGGAACTGAGCGAAAATATCCATGTCGGTCCTCCGATCGGGGTCGCCGAGAGGTACGTCTGCAGGGGGTTTGTGTCAAAGTGAATGCGGGCCGGGGGCCGTCCGGAAGATTATTTTCAAAAAAATGCAGCCGCGTGACGGAATCCGGGAACCAAATGGGCCGTCGTGCTTTTGTACGTGTAGGTCGCTTACTGCGCGTCCTTTTTCTTCCCTAAACTATCGCCACCCGGCACCGCGCCGAGGTGGCATTTTTTTCGGGCGTTCATCGGTTTTGCACAAAAAAACGCCCCGCACGGGGTGCGAGGCGTTTGGGGATAGATGGTCGGTCGGCACTTAGCCCTCGGGGGCGTAGATCGGCTGGACCGTTTCGATCTGGATGTCTTCTTCATAGACGATGACGGAAGAATCGATCGGCGTGCTTTGCAGCGGGCCGGTTTCCTGAATCGTCGTGCTGGCCGCGACGGGCGCGTAATCGGGCACGTAGGATTCGGCGGAGGCCGAAGCGGAGTGCTTGCCGTAGCTGCAATCCATGGCAAAGGCAGGGGCGGCCAGCAGGGCAGCAGAAGCGGCGAGAGCAGAAATACGAAGCATCGGGTGTCCTTCCAGAGTCAAACCAACGATGACTCTAACTTAGTGCAGCTTTCGCAAAATGCACGCTTCAAGTGGTCGCAGGTCACGAAGTTGTCAAACGGGCGCGCAAGTCCGACAGGATGCGCATCACCCGCGCCTCGTTCGCCCCAAGGTCGGATTTGCCGAAGCGGGAGCGGGAAAACAGCGTGACTTCACTGCCCTCGCCCACCGCGTCGATGCGCACGGAGATATAGTCGGGATAGCCGACCAGGGGCGTGCGGACGACATAGGTGGCGTAGCTGTCGACCGGATCACCCGCCAGCAACTCGCCATTCAGCGTGTCAGTCAAGGCGGCGGCGGTGGTGACCGGGTCTGCGGGGAAGGTTTCGCGGGCGCGATGCTGATTTCGCTCATCGACCTCGGTGACGGTGGCCGGGTCGACATGCCAGTCCGCCGGGTCGTGGGCGGCGAGGCGGACATAGAGGATGCCTGCGAGGCTGGCGACGATCAGCAGGGCGGCGAGGATGGCGATCCATTTCAGCATCGGCTCGGCTTTCGGTTTGGGGGCATGGTTAGGTTGCGCCGGATTTAATCCGGGGCCTGCATGAGGGAAGAGTTTGCTCTCACCTTATAGAGGCCCCGCATCACGTGCGGGGCAGCAGTAGTGCTTTGCGGCGCGGTGCATCTGGAGAGGTCCACGCTCCGGTCATCGAAGCCCCGCATCACGTGCGGGGCAGCGTCTTTGTAACCTAGGCCGCCTGCATGTCCTCGCTGCCGGATTGGGCCAGCAGGGCTGCGTTGCCGCCTGATGCGGTGGTGTCGATGCAGACGGCGCGCTCGTGGGCGTAGGAGGCCGGGGCGATCAGGTCGGCGATGACCGGGATGATCGGGCCGTCGCGGCCCGCGAGGGTCCAGCGCAGGGAGGCGAGGTCGCCGCCCGCCATGGCGACGCCCTGAATGGCCTCGGACGACAGCACATCCGGCCCCGCCTCGCCGTCGAACACCGCCAGCGGCAGCTTTGCCTCGCGCAGGGGGGCGAGGGCTTTCTTTGCCCCCGGCGCGATGACCAGGGCGGCATTGCCCACCGCCAGCGCTTGCACCGCCTGGGCCAGCGCCGCCTCGCCGGTCGGGCCGAGACAAAGGACGGTGCCCTTGGGGGCGAGGGACAGGCGATTGGATTCGCCGGTGGGTCCGGGCAGGTCTATCGGGCCTTGGTCGAGCGCCGCCGCCGCCGACATGGCCTCTGCCGCCGCGCCGCGCAGCAGGCCGCGCAGGGTGCTGATGCGGTCGCCGCGCGTGGCCCAGTCGGTCGAGTCGAGCTTCAGCACGGTCTCGATGACGGTGCCGCCATCGACCGGCGCGCCGGAGACGGCCTCCATGGGCCGGGTTGCGCGCTTGCGGAATCGCGAGAGGTAGTGAGGGCCGCCTGCCTTGGGTCCGGTGCCCGACAGGCCTTCGCCGCCGAAAGGCTGCGAGCCGACGATGGCCCCGATCTGGTTGCGGTTGATATAGAGGTTGCCGGTTTCGGCCCGGTCGATGACTTGCTGCACCCGCGAGTCGATGCGGGTGTGCAGGCCAAAGGTCAGGCCATAACCACGGGCGTTGATCTCATCGACAACGTCGTTGATCTTTTCTGCGTCAAAACGAGCGACGTGGAGGATGGGGCCGAAAACCTCGCGCTCGACGTCGTGGATGCCCTTCACGCGGAAGCAATGCGGGGCGACGAAATTGCCGTTGGTCGGCGCGTCGATCTGTTTCAGCAGACGGCCCTCGCCTTCCATCTTGGTGCAATAGCCGTCGATGTCATCCTTGGCTTCGGCATTGATGACCGGGGCCACATCGGTGGCGAGGTTGAGCGGGTCGCCGATATGGAGTTCTTCCATCGCGCCGTAGAGCATTTCGAGCAAACGGTCCTCGACGTCGCGCTGGACATAGAGAACGCGCAGGGCCGAACACCGCTGGCCCGCGCTCTGGAAGGCGGACATGACGATGTCACGCACGGCTTGCTCAGGCAGGGCCGTGGAATCGACGATCATGGCGTTCAGACCGCCGGTTTCGGCGATCAACATCGCGTCGGGGGCGGCGGTCTTCGCCAGTTGGCGGTCGATGATCTTCGCGACTTCGGTGGACCCCGTGAAGCACACGCCCGCGATGCGCGGGTCAGAGGTCAGCGCCGCGCCGACCGTCTCGCCCTCGCCCGGCAGCAGCGTGATGATGTCTTCGGGCACGCCCGCCTCGTGCATGAGGGCGATGGCCTTGCGGGCGATCAGGGGCGTTTGTTCGGCGGGTTTGGAGAGCACCGCGTTGCCGGTGGCCAGCGCCGCCGCGATCTGGCCGCTGAAGATGGCGAGGGGGAAGTTCCAGGGCGAGATGCAGACGATGACGCCGCGCGCAATGCTATCCTTTTCGGCGTGCTCGGCCTGATCGGCGTAATAGCGCAAAAAGTCGACGGCCTCGCGCATTTCGGCGATGCAATCGGGCAGGGTCTTGCCCGCCTCGCGCGCCGCGAGGGCGAAAAACTCGCCGTAATCGCGCTCGTACAGATCGGCGATGCGGCGCAGAATGGCCCCCCGGTCGGCGACCGGGCGCGCGGCCCAATAGGGCTGGGCCTCGACGGCGGCGGCGATGGCGGCCTTGACGCTGTCCTCGGTGGCCAGGTCGATATGGCCGACGACCTCGTCCGGGAAGGCGGGGTTGTGGATGGCGTCGCCGCTGTCGCCCCATTGGTGAGGAGCGAGGAAGGGCGCGCGTTCTGCCTTGATGGCCGCAACGGCGACCGGGTCGGTAAAGTCCCAGCCGCGCGAGTTGAGGCGCTTGCCGTAGATCGCGTGGGGGGCGTCGATGGCGTCGCTTTGCGCCTTGCCAGTCGCCGCCATCGCCTCGAACGGATCGCGGGCGATGGTTTCGGGGGAGACATCCTCGTCGACAATCTGGTTCACGAAGGACGAGTTCGCGCCGTTCTCCAGCAAGCGGCGGACGAGATAGGCCAGCAAGTCCTTATGCGCGCCGACGGGGGCATAGATGCGACAGCGGGTGCCGTGTTTCTTCATGACGATGGCGTGCAGCGTCTCGCCCATGCCGTGCAGGCGCTGGAACTCGTAATCCTGCGTACGGCCTCCGGCCATTTCCAGCACGGCGGCGACGGTGTGGGCGTTGTGGGTCGCGAATTGGGGATAAATGCGACCCGTCATGCCGAGCAGCTTTTTGGCGCAGGCAATATAGCTGACATCGGTATGGGCCTTGCGGGTGAAGACCGGGAAACCGTCCAGCCCCATGACCTGTGCGCGCTTGATCTCGGTATCCCAATAGGCGCCCTTGACGAGGCGCACCATGATCTTGCGGTCGAGGCGCTCGGCGAGGGCGTGCAGCCAGTCGATGACATGGCCCGCACGGGGGCCGAAAGCCTGCACCACCACCCCGAATCCGTCCCATCCGGCCAGCGACGGGTCGGAGAGCACAGCCTCGATCACGTCGAGGGACATATCGAGGCGGTCGGCCTCCTCGGCGTCGATATTGAAGCCGAGTTTCGCGTCCTTTGCCGCCTTCGCCAGTTGCAAGGTGCGGGCGACGAGGATGGGCAGGGTTTCTTCGCGGTGGGTGAATTCATAGCGCGGATGCAGGGCCGAGAGCTTGACCGAGATGCCGGGGTTTTCGCGGATGTCATCATGCCGTGCATT
This sequence comes from uncultured Neomegalonema sp., assembly GCA_937958625.1. Lineage (GTDB taxonomy): Bacteria > Pseudomonadota > Alphaproteobacteria > Rhodobacterales > Rhodobacteraceae > JAHDDY01. Next base: position 7,686 of record CALGNO010000039.1, on the reverse strand, counting down.
GCGCGAGATGGCGGCGATGGCCTGGCTATAGGCCCCGTGATAGGTCTGGGCATCGGCATCGGTGCGGGCGGCCTCGCCCAGCATGTCGTAGGAATAGGTAAAACCGGCCTCGCGGGCATCGGTGCCCTTTTTCATCGCCTCTTCGATATTGCGGCCCAGCACGAATTGCGCACCCATTTCGCGCATGGCACGGCCCACGGCGACGCGCACGACCGGCTCGCCAAGGCGGCGCACGACCCCGCGCAGGGAGCCGACGACGCCGGAGGACGCATCCTCCTCGTCGATCACCCGACCCGTCAGCATCAGCGCCCAGGTCGAGGCATTGACGAGGGTGGAGTCCGAATGGCCCAGATGGGTGCTCCAATCATGGGGGGCGATCTTGTCCTGAATCAGATCGTCGATGGTCACCGCGTCAGGCACGCGCAGCATCGCCTCGGCGAGGCACATTAGCGCGACGCCCTCGCTGGTCGAGAGGCCGTATTCAGCGAGGAACACCTCCATCATGCCCGGATCATCGGCGGCGCGCACATCGCGCACGAGGCTCGCCCCGCTGGCAGAGATGGCGGCGCGGGTGTCTGCGGACAGACCCGCCTCGGCGGTCAGGCGGTCTAGGACATCGGCCTCGTCGGCATAGAGGTCGGCGCGAAGGCGGGTGCGAATCTCGTCCAGCATGGGTGTCCCTCCAGATTTTATCGGATCATCCTACGCCGGATTGCAAAAATCGTCGGACTGAATAATCATCATCGACGGCTCGATGAGACTGAACATTGCCATTCGATTGATAAAATGGACTGCGATAATGACCGAAGCCATTCAAATGGACCGCATAGACCGACGCATCGTCGCGGCGCTGGCGCGGGATGCCCGGATTTCCATGGCGGCGCTGGGCAAGGCGGTCGGCCTCAGCAAGTCGCCGACGCTGGCGCGGGTGCGGCGGTTGGAGCGGGACGGGGTCATCACCGGCTATCGCGCCGATCTGGACCACGAGAAACTCGGCCAGCCGCATATCGCCTTCGTTCAGGTAACCCTCGACACCACGACGACAAGGGCGCTGGATGCGTTCAACGCCGCCGTGATGGCCCATGCCGAGATCGAGACCGCCCATATGATCGCGGGCGGATTCGACTATCTGCTGCGGGTGCGCAGCACGGATATTGCCGCCTATCGCCGGATTCTGGGCGAGGTGATCGCCGCCCTGCCCCATGTGGCGCAGACCACGACCTTCGTTGCCATCGAGACCGTGAAGGAAGGCTGAGATTTGGCGCGGGGCGGGTTTCTCCCCATATACGGAGCGCAACCAGCGAAGGGCCGTCCATGAGCAAGCCGAAGATTATTGTCGTCGATACCCGCAACGCCACCGATTACGAGCGCGCGCAGATTATCGAAATCGCCGAGTGGAAGGGCAAAGAACCCAGCACCGCCGCGAAATGGATGGGCCGTGCCGCCGCCCCCGTCGAAATGGCGGTGCGCAAGGCTCTCTCGCCCGAAACCATCGAAAAGGCGCTGGCCGAAGCCAACAAGATGGCCTCGCGCACCCTGAAAGAAGACCCCGAAGCGCCCTTGCCCGCCGACCTTGAAGCCGCGGATGAAGCCGCCAAGAGCGCCCGGAACTGGGCCATCGGCGTTGCCGGGGCCAGCGGAGCCGGGACCGGGGCGGCGGGGATTGCCGGGTTGGCCGTGGACCTGCCCTTCAGCATCACGCTTGCCCTGCGCGCCGTGCGCCGGATCGGGGCGTGCTATGGCTATCAGGACGCCCGCGAGGCCGAGTTTGCCCTGCGCGTGCTGGCGGCGGCGGCGGCGAATACGCCCGCTGAAAAAACCAAGGCTCTGGATGCGCTGGAGGATGATTACGAGGGCGAGGTGGACCATGACGCCGCCCCGCGCGGGGTTCTGGTCAAGGAAGGCACCGTGCTGGCCGGTCAACGCCTGACCGCTTCGCTGGCGCGCAATCTGGCCGGGCGCAAGGCCGCGCAAGTGGTGCCGGTGATCGGTGCCGCCATCGGCGCAGCGGCCTCGGCGTCGTTTCTGGACGATGTGAGCACCGCCGCCCGCCGGATCTATCAGGAACGGTTTTTACGGGACCGGGAGATATTGGAGGGGCGGGTGGCTTGAGATAGCCCCTCAATAGCAGAGCAAGCGACGACCGCGGGTGGTGCGGAACGCGCCGCCCGGGGGGCGGTCGTCGCGTGTCGGTGCTGCGCACCTCCCATTTCCCAAGGCTGACCCGCTTCGCGGGAAGTTGTTTATTCGCAGATTCAGTGAACTCAGGAGTAAACTGAGATCACAATGAGCGAAAAAAATTCTCGACTTCGGCAAGCGAAGTCTCATTGGTAAAACTTTTGAGCGCCGGACCAGATTGTGTTCTGTTACGAATTTCTATTTTTTCAGTTTCATGATTGTATGCGAAGGCATATCGCTTACCTTGAATTTCTACCCAAAGTACATTTGCCAAATTACCACCGTACTGCTTGATCACGATTGAATTAGGTTCGCCTCGCCAGATAATTCCCCCAAGAAGGGCTAAAGCGATACCTTTCACCATACCAGCATGATGATCGGCGCGGTCCATAACACCTTCTGCATACTGATGAAGAACGCGAACGTCGTTTCCAGAAATTGCCATAACTGTATACTTTCGTATGAAGATCGTTCCAAATCACAGTGCTAAGCTGCACATAGATCAATAAAGCGACCTTGGTACAGTGGATTAACTATTTTATATTACCTTTTTAAAAAAACAGCCAATGGCGTCATTTCCGCTTTAGGTTTCAAGTTCTGGTCTACGCCAAGTTTTTTATGGCAGCGATATAGTCCAACACAAGACTCTCAACGACACCACACACTGACCTTGCGAATGCCTGTCGTTCATGATATGTTCACTTCATGCATCATACACCACACTCTTCCCCTCAGTCCAAAAGTGACACTGTTGTCGCCTGGTATCGGGCGGCGCTGTTGCGGTTGGTGGGGGGGATGGTGGCGGCGCTGGCGGGGCGGGGGGCGGATGTGCCCCGGTCGGTTCGGTTGCGGGTCTTGCGGGTGCTGTTGCCTGCGGAGGCCGCCGGACGGCGGTTGATCTTTATGCTGGCGCAGGGGGTGACGGCACCGGCTCGACCGCATGGGCCTGTGGGTGTGATCGGTCCGGGGGCGGCGGCGAAGGCCGTGCCGGCTTTTGCGCTGTTCGATCGGCGCAAGTCCTTTCCTGAACTGGTTCAAAAGCGCGCCGTGCGGGGGGACGGGCCTCGGATTTCTTATTGTGATGAGGAACGCGGCGCGCTGGCCCCCGTGGCGGGTCCGCGCGAGACCGGCGCGGGGCTGAACCGGCGGCTGCTCGCCTTGCAAGCTGCGCTGGAGGATTTGCCGAAACAGGCACGGCGGTTGTCTCGGGCCATGGCACGGCGGGCCGCGATGCCGCCGGGGCCGATGGGGGTCGGGCCGCTGCGCGTGGGCGCGCCGCCGGGGCATCGACGGCGAGAGACCCATGAGATCGACGGCATTTTGATGGAATGCGACCTGCTCGCCCGACGAGCGGCTGCGCCCGATACGTCTTGAACGCGGCGGATACCGCCAGCAAAAACGCACCGCCCTCATGCTTGCGCGAGGGTGCGTTGAAGCTATGGCATGTCGGTTTCAAACCTGCGTCCGGCACCGGCGGCGATAGCCTGACGGCCTGAATCGCAAGGGAGAGCGTCATGAAAATCGGGTTTGTCGGGCTGGGAAATGCCGGGGGAAAACTGGCCGGGTCACTGGTGCGCAACGGGCATGATGTGACCGTGCACGACCTCGACGCCGAGCGGGTGGCCGCGTTTGTGGCGCGCGGAGCCTCGGCGGCGGCGGGCCTGTCCGCGATGGCGCGGGACTGCGACGCGGTCGTGACCTGCCTGCCCTCCCCCGCCGCCTCCGCCGCCGTGATGGAAGGGGCTGGTGGCATCCTCGACGGGCTGACCCCCGGCACGGTGTGGATGGAGATGTCGACCACCGATGCGGGCGAGGTAAAGCGCCTGTCCGACTTGGTCGCGGCGCGGGGCGGCGAGACGCTGGAATGTCCGGTCTCGGGCGGCTGTCACCGGGCCGCGACGGGCAATATCTCGATCTTTGCCGGGGGCGAGCGGGCGACGTTCGAGCGGATGCTGCCGCTGCTGACGACGCTGGGCCGCCGGGTGCTGCATACCGGGCCGCTGGGGTCCGCCTCGGTGCTGAAGGTGATGACGAACTATCTGGCGACGGTGAATCTGGTCGCGTGTGCCGAGGCGCTGACCGTCTGCAAGGCCGCCGGGATGGATCTGGCGACGACCTATGAGGCGATACGGATTTCGTCGGGCAACAGCTTTGTCCACGAAACCGAGAGCCAGATTATCCTCAGCGGATCACGCAATATCGACTTTACGATGGGGCTGGTGAAAAAGGATATCGGCCTGTTCCAGTCCATCGCCGACGCCCATGGCGTGCCGCTGGATGTCAGCCCGAAGCTGATCGAGGTGATCGAGGACGGGATCGCGCGCTATGGCCCGGATGCGAACTCGCCGGATATTATCCGGCGGCTGGAAGAGGCCACGGGCCTGTCGGTGCTGGCCGAGGGCTTTCCGGCGGAGATCGTCGATAATGAGCCGGAAGAGCCGGGATACGAGGTGGTGCGCGGCGGGCGGCAGTGATCAGAGCCAGCGCCGGGTCTTGGCGGCGTAGGCGCGCCATTCGTCGCCGAAGGTCTTTTCGATGTGGTGCTCCTCGCCCTTGATGAACATATCCTGCAAGATCCACAACAGCGCCGCGACCGGGATCAGCGCGCCGAGGGTGCCGAAACAGAGCGCCGCGCCCAGCGCCACGCCGAGCATCGCGAGATAGATCGGGTTGCGCGAGCGGGCATAGACGCCCTCGGTCAACAGGGTCGTGGGCTTGCGGCGGGGATGCACCGGGGTATCGGCCCCCTGAAACTGCATCACCGACCAGATCGCCAGCGCCATGGAGGCGACGATCAAGAGCGCGCCCGGAACCTTCGTCCACGCCCCGCCGAATTTCACGATGGGCAGAACCGAACTCCAAAACCACATCAGCAGCAGCATTCCGATCAGCCAAAGCGGCGGGATATTCAGTTGCTTGGTCAGGGGAATATCCTTGGTCTCGCTCATCGCGCTATCCTTTGCCGCCGGATTTCAGGCCCTCCGCCATGACGCAGAGCAGCTCGAACATGATAGTCGCCCCGTTCAGGGCAGTGATTCCCCCCACATCGAAGGGCGGGGAAACTTCGACCATATCGGCCCCCACAATGTCCATCCCCTCCAGCGCCCGAACCATGCCCTGGGCCTCTCGCATGGTGATGCCGCCCGCCTCGGGCGTGCCGGTGCCGGGGGCAAAGGCGGGGTCGAGGCTGTCGATGTCGAAGCTGACATAGATGGGGCCGTCGCCGACGATGCGTTTTGCCTCCTCGATACAGGCGCGCCAGCCGTTTTCCTCGACCTCTTCGATGAGCATCACGCGCATTCCGCTGTCATAACTGAACTGCCACATCCTGCGGTCGTAAAGGGTGCCGCGAATGCCGATCTGGACCGTGCGTTTAGGGTCAAGCAAGCCCTCGTCGACCGCGACTTTGAACGGTGCCCCGTGGTGAAAGCGCGAGCCCATATAGTTGTCGCCGGTATCACAATGGGCGTCGATATGGATCATACCGACGGGCCGGTCCTTGGCGAGAGCGCGCAGGATCGGCAGGCTGATCGAGTGGTCGCCGCCGCAGGTGAGCGGGATGATGCCGGCGGCATGGAGGCTGGCGAATTTTGCCTCGATCTCGCGGTGTGCGCCCTCAAGCTCGTAGGGCTTTTTGATCCAAGCATCGCCGATATCGGCAACGCTGACGCCCTCATAGGGAGCGAGGCCGGTGGCCTGATTGACCCGGCGCATCAGCGAGGATTGGTTGCGCACCTCGCGCGGGCCGTGGCGGGCACCGGGGCGGTTGCTGACGCCGCCATCATAGGGGATGCCGATGACGCCGATATCGGGCGGGTTCGTCTCGAAATCTTCTTGGTAAGGCAGGCGGAAAAAGCTGGCGAGGCCGGTAAAGCGTGGCCGTTGCATCGGATCGCTGAAATCAAGTGCCTCTTCGCTCATGCGTCTCATCTCCCACCAGCGACATTGCCGCGCCGTCGCCCATCATCTCGGCCTTGGCCAAGGCAATCGGATCGACGCCCTCGATGCAAGCGGCATTTACGCCGTACTCATTGGGATTGGAGCGGCGCCGGTGGTGGGTATAGATGCCGCACGTCCCGCAGAACCAGTGCTTCGCCGTATGCGTGTTCCAGGTATAAAGGCGCAGGGCATCTTGCCCCGCCACCACCCGGAGGCCATCAAGGGCAACCGACGCCATGACGGCTCCCTTGCGGCTGCAGAGCGAGCAGTTACAGCGCCGGGGATCTTTCAGACCCTCCGGCATGTCGAGTTCCAGACGCACCGCCCCGCAATGGCACGAGGCGATGCGGCGCGCGGCGGCGTCAGGCAAACCACCACCGCTCGGCGGAGCGGGCACCGTCCAACTCCCACGAGCTGGTCAGTTTTTCGCCATGGGCGATGCTGGTATTGTGGCCCAGAACGCGGTTGCGGAAGAACGGGACGATGGTGCCGCCGTCGTCGCGGCAAAGCGTCTGCATCTCCGCATACATCTCCGTGCGTTTGGCCTGATCCAGTTCCGATTTGGCCTCCGACAACAGGGCGTTGAAGCGCTCGTTCTCCCAGCGGCTCTCGTTCCACGCGGCGCCTTGCTGATAGGCGAGGGAGAAGATCACGTCGGGGGTCGGACGACCGCCCCAGGACACGACGCAGAACGGCTTTTTGAGCCAGACATTGGACCAGTAGCCATCGGCAGGCTCGCGCTGGACATTGATGTTGATCCCGGCGGGCGCGGCGGATTCCTTGAACAGCAGCGCCAGATCGACAGCCCCGAGGAAAGCCCCATCCGAGGCCGACAGGTCGATGTCGAGGGAGGTAAGGCCGGCCTTCTTCAGATGGAACTTGGCCTTGTCGATGTCGTATTCACGCTGGGGCAGGTCGGCGTGGAACGGCATGTTGGGACCGATGGGATGGTCGTTACCCAAAACGCCCTGACCGCTGATCGCCTTGTCCAGCGCCTGTTGGCGGTCCATCGAATATTTCAGGGCCAGACGCACGTTCACATCGTCGAAGGGCGCGGTATCGACGAACATGGGCAGGGTCGTGTGGGTGCCGCTCGGCACCTCGTCGACCTCGATGTCCTTGCGGCGCTTGAGCAGGCGGATCGACTTCGTTTCGACCTCGGTGACCGCGTCGATCTCGCCGGTGACCAAAGCGTTGCTGCGCGCCGCGCCATCGCGCAGGATCAGCATCGTGACCTCGTCAAAGTGCCCGCGATCTTCTTTCCAGTAGTTCTCGTTCTTGGTCAGATAGGTGCGAACGCCCGGTTCGAATTCCTCAATCTTGTAGGCCCCTGTGCCGACGCCGCTGACATCAATCGTGCCGTCGCCGTTCGAGGGGCACATGGGCAGGTGATAATCGGTAAGGACATAGGGAAAGTCAGCATTGCCCTGGGACAGCTTTACCCGGATGACGCCATCGCCATCGGCCTTGATCTCTTCGATGGATTCCAGCAGCGCCTTGGCCGCCGATTTGGTCTCCTCGCCCCGGTGGTGGTTGAGGGAATCGACGACGTCTTCGGCGGTAAAGGTC
>CALGNO010000038.1 GCA_937958625.1 uncultured Neomegalonema sp. | reverse complement strand
ACGGATGGAAACGATGCAGCCGGGGCACAGAATGTCAGCTTTAGTGAGTGAAGACGTGCGCGATGCCGGAACGTCTTTCGGCCTGCAAGCGATGGAACGGACAGAGTTGCCCGAAAATCATCCCGTGTCCGTTTTCGCCGAATGGTATGATGATTTCCGCAAGGGCCATCTGCTGCCCGATGAAATGATCCTGCTCGCCCAACCCGGTGTCCGCCAATTGCTGCGCTGGGTCCGCCATGTGGAGCCTGTGCAGATCGACGGTGCCGTTGATTTCTACGTGCTGTCCCAAGGGGACGAGATCGAACACGCGCCGTCGGACCACATTCGCGAGGGCTGGATGAGCGAGACACTCGACGAGGAATTCGTCGAATCGCGGTATCATGAGGCGGTGACCGCCTCGATCCTGCGTCAGCCCATGTTCTCGCGCGGGCCTGTTCCGTCGATACAGCGCGCCTTCATCAAGCAATATCGCGGTGTTTTCCCGCTCTATGCTGAAAATCAGGCGCGTCTGCGCCTCGCCATCGTGGCCGCCGAAACCTATGCGCAGGTCGAATTCGACTGAGGCTTGCGGCGGGTCCGGCGCTGGCCTATCAGACAGCCTCCCCATGACCGGAGAGGCCCATGACCTTTGATCGATCCATCAAGATCGCCCCGTCGATTCTCAGCGCCGATTTCGCCAATTTCGGTGCCGAGTGCCGCGCGATTGAACAGCAGGGCTGTGACTGGGTTCATGTGGATGTGATGGACGGTCATTTCGTCCCGAACCTGACCTTTGGCCCGCCTCTTGTGGCGGCGATCCGGCCCCATGTTAAAACGGTGATGGACGTCCATCTGATGATCGCGCCTACCGACGCGTTTCTTGCGCCTTTCGCGGAGGCAGGGGCCGACCGGCTGACGGTGCATGTGGAGGCGTCTGATCATCTGGATCGCACGGTTTCCGCGATTGCTGACCTCGGCTGCAAGGCAGGTCTGGCTCTGAACCCGGCGACGCCCGAGACCGAGATCGAGTATCTGCTCGACAAGATCGATCTGGTCTGCGTGATGACGGTCAATCCCGGATTTGGCGGGCAGTCTTTCCTGCACTCGCAACTCGAAAAGATCCGCCGCCTGCGCGCGATGATCGGGGACCGGCCCGTGCATATCGAGATCGATGGCGGCGTGACCCCCGAAACCGCGCCCCTCGTCGTAGCGGCAGGGGCCGACGTGCTGGTTGCCGGATCGGCGGTGTTCAAGGGCGGGTCGGTGGACACACCGGACGTCTATGGACGCAACATGGCCGCGATCCGCGATGCGATCAACTGAGACCGCCCTTCAAGCGGCAAAGCTTCTTATCGTCTCGACATAGTTTTCCGGAAATCCGTATTCCTCGGCCATCGCTGCGATGTTGTCGACATAGGCAGCTTGCGGGCGGCTCGGTTCCATTTCATGACAGACATAACAGAGCGCCGGGATGACGTTCTCGCTACGGTCGAAGGTCAGCACAGCGATGGGATAGAAGTCTTTGCAGTAAAAGAAGGTCGGGGTGCCGGTATGCAGCCTTTTCATGTCCTCGTGATTGAGGGCGGCGACCACCCCCCAAACCGACGCGTCTAACTCCTTGATGATATTGGCGCGCGGGGACATGTCGAGGCGATAGCCGTGCAACCTCGCCACCCGATGGTCTTCGGGGATCACGCCAGCCTCGCGCAATGCCGAGACGCTCATGTAGTTACCGTAGAAGAAAACCCAGCTTCTCATCTCAATTGGCGTTTTCATGGCATGTCCAATCATTGCGACTTGAAACGAACATACCGTAGATAATCATTGTGGCGCGTGTTTGCCGTCACTCACCGGTCGATGGCGGCTCCTCAGGTTGCAGGACCAGCGTACCGATGGCATTGGGGCCAAAGGTCTCGGGGTCCATCGACATCGGCATATACTGGCCGAGCCGCCAGAGCGGAGTCAGATTGGCGTAGTGGGGCGACAGCGGATGCCCCGAAACGCCGGTCGCCACCATGAACTGTGATCGTTCAGGGTCGGAGAAATCATAGACCGCCCGAAATCCGGCCCCGTGAACGTTGCGGAACGGGTCCGGTCCACCGCGGGCCATGACCCCGCGATTCAGCGTATCGTCACCGCCGCCCGTTTCGACGGTGATATTGACCAGATCGCCCAGGTCGAAGCGTAGACCGAGAAATCCGCGACTCACGTCTCCGAGGGTCTGGTGCTTGTGCACCGCCTGATGGGCGACACCCCAGCGCCATGCCTCCTCATCGGGGCCAAAGCGCTTCACCAACCTCTCCAGCGCCTCATCGAGCGACGCTGAAGCCATCTGATCGCAGGTTTCGGTGTCATCTTCGGTTTCGACGTTGTCACACCAGCGGCTCGCGCCGTCGACATCCTTGAAAACCCGTTCGAGGAATAGCGGCCTTGGCCCCCGGAAACTGCTTTCGGCGGCACCGAGTTCGTCGCTGACCAGTCGCGGCAACAGCGCGTCGAGCCACGCGGCGAAAACCAAAGGCTCGGCGGCGTGTTCGCTCATATCGCCATTCCAGAGGCGCAGCTTCTCAAGCATCCGCGTGCGCAGGTCGTCGCCGTCCGCATCGCCTTCCCAGAGAGGCGCGCCGATCAGGGGTAAGAGCGCCCGGGCAACACCGGAAATCGTATCGGCCTGCATTGCCTTGAAACTGTCCATCGAATGCGCTTCGCGGCCATTCAGCAGTTGCTCGATGCGGTTGATACGATAGGGCGCATCCCAGTCGTAGGAGAGATGGCGCGGAAACGGCGCGTTGCCGATGCGGTTATTGGCATTGGCCACCGCGCCGCTTTCGGGTTCGATCAGCCGGGGCAGGGCGCTTTCGGGCAGCCAGCCGATCCAGTCATTGCGGTCTGTCCATCCCGGCGCAGGCAATCGCCCCTGCATCGGCGATGTGAACCGGCGCAGGGGCGCGCGTCCGGCGACGGTTATACCGACGGTCTCCATATCGGCGACCACCAGGTTCAAGGCCGGTGCAATCACCTGACCCGCGGTGTCGATGGCCTGCTCCGCCGAGGTTACCCGGTTGAGGGTCAGCAGTGCCTCGATGGTCGTGTCATCATCCGCCAACGCCGTCCACGCGAGGGCAGGCACATGACCCTCGGGTGTCACCGCCGCCAGTCCCGCCGTATCGAGGGGCAGCACAGGCCCGTTGCGGGTGCGCCGCAGTGTCAGGTCGAGCGCCTCGCCATCGGCAATCTCGACGGTCTCCATCCGCACCTCGAAGGGAAGCGGCCCGTCGGGAGCGATGTACTGGTCCGGGTCGTCAGGATCGATGCGCTCGATAAACACATCCATATCATCGAGCTGCGTCGCGGTCAGGCCCCAGGCAATATTCTCGTTACGCCCAAATGCAATCGCGGGCAGGCCGGGCAGGGTCGCGCCGATAACCGACAGGCCGGGCGCGGTGAGTTGTGCCGGGTGCCACACGGACGGCGCTGTAAACGGCAAATGCGGGTCGGATGCGAGCAGCGGCGCGCGCCCCGCCGTGCGTGATCCATCGACGGCCCATGCGCTTGACGCGCCGGCCATCCGCACATCCGCCAGACCAAGAAAGCCGAGGGCATCATCCGCCTCGACCGGCGCAACGTCGGCCCGGCGCATGGTCTTTGGCTCGGTGGCGGGCGGCAGATCGAGGGGCCGTTGGCGATTGCGGGGCAGTATCGCCTTATCCTCGGTGGCGGGCAGGGCGTCTATGCCGTCGGCAGGATACTCGGGATGCAGGTCGCGCATCTGCTCGGGTTCGAGCGCGAGGCTCAGACGACCGCGTGCGGTCTCGTGCAAAAGCGAGGGCATCGAAATCTGAAACGCCATCGTCTTCAGGACCGACAGCGAGTCGGCGGGCGTCCATGGGTCGAGTTCGCCGCTGAACAGCACGAATTCCGGCGCACCGGCACCCGGCGATCCAATCTCGTCGATCCGCGCATTCACCCCCGCCGCATAGGCATCGAGATGCACGCGCGTCTGCGCCTTCAGCGAGTCGAGACTGCGGGCGGCATGACCGTCCAGATCGAGGGCGCGCATCAGACGGTCGGTGGCCAGCGCCCGCTCGCCGAACCGCTCCGCCAGACGTCCTTGCGCAACCCGCCGCGACAGGTCCATCTGCCACAGCCGGTCGGTGGCATGGACATAGCCGAGGGCAAAGAGCGCATCGTTGTCGGTCCCGGCCAGAATTCTCGGCACGCCGTGCGTATCGCGGATAATCCGCACATCCTGTTCCAGACCGGCGACCGTGACCTCTCCCGATAGGTCAGGAAGCGAGCGCGCGACGACCCAATAGAGCGCGCCTGCGGCCACGGCACCGAGGACCGCGATGCCGAGAACAATGCGCACTAACCATCGGATCATATTAGCCATGTGATCGCGTTCTTCCTCGTCTCAGCTTGTGCTTGACCTCGGGCAGCATATGCCGTCGTTTCTGTCCCGATGGTGTCGCCGCCTCGCGCGCGCAGGTCAAGCCCGCGAATGAGCGGCAAAATTCACTGGAGGAGAAATCATATGGCAAAAGTCGCATTTATCGGGCTCGGGGTTATGGGCTATCCGATGGCCGGATACCTGCAAAAGGCCGGTCACGACACGACCGTCTATAATCGCACGGCGGCCAAGGCCGAGAAATGGGTCGCCGAGTATGGCGGCGCGATGGCGGATACGCCGCAGGCTGCTGCCGAGGGATGCGACTTCGTCATGGCCTGTGTCGGCAACGATGATGACCTGCGCTCGGTCACGACCGGTGAGGGCGGTGCCTTTCATGGCATGAAGGCCGGGGCGATCTTCGTCGATCATACGACTGCCTCGGCTTCGGTTGCGCGGGAGCTTGGTGAAAAGGCCGCTGAGATGGGCTTCCGATTTGTCGATGCGCCGATTTCGGGCGGTCAGGCAGGGGCCGAAAATGGCCAGCTCGCGATCATGTGCGGCGGGTCCGAGGCTGATTTCGCGAAGGCCGAGCCGATCATGGACGTCTACGCCAAGGCGATCACCCTGATTGGCGAGGTCGGCGCGGGACAGACCTGTAAGATGGTCAACCAGATCTGCATCGCGGGACTTGTTCAGGCGTTGTCCGAAGGGCTGGAATTTGCCAACAAGGCGGGCCTCGACGGACGCAAGGTGGTCGAGGCGATCTCGGGCGGTGCCGCCGGAAGCTGGCAGATGAGCAACCGTTTCGAATGGGTGCTCGACGGCGATTTTCAGGACAATAAAGGCTTCGCGGTCGACTGGATGCGGAAGGATCTCGGCATCTGTCTCGAGGAAGCCGAGCGTATCGGAGCCGACCTGCCTGTCGCAAAAACCGTGGATGGTTATTACGCCGAGGTGCAGGCAATGGGCGGTGGTCGCTGGGATACGTCCAGCCTCGTCATGCGGTTGAACGACAAGAAGTAGTCCGACGGTAGTCCGAAAAGAAAAGGCCCTCGGAGCGATCCGGGGGCCTTTTTTCATAGCTACCGCCAAGGCGATGCCTAGCCGTCGAGATAGTTAGGCAGCCAAAGCGCAATCTGCGGGAAGATGAACAGCAGGATCAGCCCGATGACCTGAATCACCATGAATTGCATCATACCCAGATAGATGTCCTTCAGATCCCATTCAGGCACCACGCCCTTGAGGAAGTAGGCCGAAAGGGCCACCGGTGGCGATAGCCACGCCGTTTGCAGGTTCACCGCGACCAGAATTGCGAACCAGACCATCAGGTCGACCCGCTCCAATCCGAACGCAGGGCCGAGGGTCACCACGACCGGCATCAGAATCGGCACGATGATCAGCACGATCGGCACCCATTCGAGCGGCCAGCCGAGCAGGAAGATCAGCGCCATGATCAGGATCAGAGTCATGACCGGGCCAAGGTCCATGCCCAACAGGATTTCCGTCAGCATCTTCGGTGTGCCGAGGTTCGAGAACACCGCTCCGAAGAAATTCGAGGCCGCAACCAGGAACATGATCAGCACGGTGATCTCAAGCGTCTTGATCAGCGCATTGTAAAACCCACCGACCGTCAGCTTGCGATAGACCAGCGACAACAGGATCGAACCAAAGGCTCCACAGGCGGCGGCTTCGGCGGGCGTCGCCCAACCCAGCAGAATCGATCCGAGGGCGAACGAGATCAGCACCGTCGGCGGCACCAGACCCATGAAAAATTCATACCAGAGGTCCGAGAAATAGAACCCGCCCGGCTTTGCCTTTCGCATGAACTGGAAGGTCGCGAACATGAACGCGATCCAGAGGACCGGAATGATCAGGCCGCCCAGCGGGAAGAACGCCAGCGATCCGCTCGCGCCCATGACGCAAAGCTGGATGAAGATGATAAGCGATGCCATCACCAACGCCACTTCGAGAATGTAGTAGGGCGACGTCTGTGGCTGATCTTCGGGCGGCAGGATCGGGCCAAGGCTCGGGTTCAGCATACAGCGCCCGATGGCGTAAAGCATGTAGAGACCGGCGAGCATGACGCCGGGGATAATCGCGGCACGGAAAAGGTCGGTGACGGGCACTTCGAGAACTGGCCCCATCACGATCAGCATGATGGACGGCGGGATCAGAATACCCAGCGTGCCACCTGCGGTGATCGATCCGGCGGCCATTCGCACGTCATAGCCGGAGCGGTTCATCGTCTTGGCGGCCATGATGCCAAGGATCGTCACCGATGCGCCCACGATGCCCGTTGCAGCGGCAAAGATGGTCGAGACGAACAGCACCGCGATGAACAAGGCACCGCGCGTGCGCGACATCATCATCTGCACCGCGTTGAACAGGCGCTCCATCAGGCCCGCTTGCTCCATCATGATGCCCATGAAGATGAACAGCGGAACGGCGACGAGTTGATCATCCAGCATCGTCGAGTTGGTTTGCAGCGTCAGAAGGTAGAATGTCAGATCACTGCTGAAGCCCCACGATCCGAAGACGAAGCCGAGAAAGATCAGCGTGAACGAGATCGGAAAGCCGACGAAGATCGAAAACAGCATCGCGCCGAGCATGATCAGACCGATTGTCGGTCTGTCGATGTCACCCAGCCCTCCGAACACCGGTGCCAGCCATTCGCTGAGGGGCAGCACTTTTGGGTAGAACACGGCGACGAAAATCACGGCCAGCAGGATCAGATACGGGAAGAATATCTTGAGAAACTTCGCCTCGCGCGCCTTGCCCATCTGATGAAAGGCGCGGAAAAGCTCGGCGAATCCTTGCAGCAGCAACAGGAGAGCGCCGATGGGCATGAAGATACGGGCGGGCCACAACAGCGGCGCCCACGTCGAGTCGCTGGCGCGCTCCATGACGCCCCAGGGTCGGCCCCAACCGTTCCAACCCAGCGAATCGAGGGCGTATTCCAGCGACGTCCAGAAAAAGAACAGCATCGCCGGGAAGTAGAGGACCATGTAGAGGACCGCATCGACTGTCGCCTGGGTCTTTGGCGACCAGTTGCGGTAGAGGAAATCGGCGCGGATATGAACACCGCGCATCAGCGCGTAACCCGCCGCGCCCATAAACAAAATGCCGCCGGTCATGCGGCTGATGTCATAGACCCAGAGCGTCGGACCGAGGCCCCATTCCCGAGCTTTGTCCGCCATATCGTTGGCGGCGAGCATTCCGAAGGCGGTGCGCGAAAACACCTCGAAGACCATCGCGAAGATCAGCGGTACGAGCAGCAGACAGATAATGCGTCCGGCCCAGAGGTTCAGGACATCGACGAACGCAGTAATCGGGCGTTGCCAGGGGGTCATATCCTCGGGGGTTTGACCCGGTTCTTCCGCGCGGCGTTCCGCGATCAGCTCGTCCGTAATATCGAGTTCGCCGATACCTTCGTCCTGTGCCACTTTTCCGTCCCCCGCACCTGATTTTCAGGTTGTTTGCGCTGTCAGAGGCGATGGCCCCGCAGAGCTATTTTATAAATTTAGAAAGACGCCCGGATCGTTGGCCGGGCGAAATAATCCTCTCCCCCCGCGCGAACGGGAGAAGAGGAAAAGGCTCTCTTACTTGAGCGTATCGGCGAAGGCTTTGCCGAGGGCAGCATTCGATGCTTGCGAACCGGCCCAGAACGGAACGGCGACGGCAGCGAAGTCTTTCTGGCTCTGCCAGACTTCGGCGAAGAACGCGTTCTCTTCTGCAGCCTTTTCAAGCGATGCTTTCGCAGCCGCCATGTAAGCTGGGAAGTAGTCGGCTGGGGTGTCGTGCAGGATGACGCCGTGGTTTTCGACCAGATCCTTCAGGGCCTTGCCGTTTTCGTAGATACGGTAGGACATTGCCTTGGAAAGTGATGCGTTTGCAGCGACTTCCAGTGCTTTCTTCTGATGATCCGAGAGTGCCTCATACACATCGCCATTGATGTACATATCGGCGTTTACGACGACCTGATGGAGGCCCTGAAGGTAGTAGTGCTTCAGAACTTTCTGGAAGCCAAAGACCGAGTCAGGTTTTGGGCAGCACCACTCAGCAGCGTCGATCGTGCCTTTTTCCAGAGCGGGCAGGATGTCACCGCCGCCCATCGCGACCGATGCGACGCCGATGTCTTTATACGTCTGGCCGGGGATGCCGGGAGGCGTACGGAAGCGGTACTTGCGGAAATCGTCCATCGAGGCAATCGGCTCTTTGAACCAACCGAGGGCCTCGGGGCCGACGGGCTGGAGCATAAAGCCCTTCACGTTGACGCCCATCTCGTCCCAGAGTTGGTCGTACAGCTCTTTGCCACCACCGTACTGGAACCAGGACACGAAGGCGATGTTGTCGATGCCGACACCGGCACCCGCAACGGGCGAACCGAACAGCATGGCGGCGGGGTGCTTGCCCGACCAGTAGTGAGTCCACGCGAAACCGCCTTCGACGAGGCCCTTGTCGACCGCATCGAGGGTTTCTTTCACGCCCACGATTGCACCGGCAGGCAGCACTTCGATATTGAGGCTGCCATTGGTCAGCGCACGCACGTCATCGGCGAAATCGTTCAGCATGAACACTTCGTCTGCCGTGGCCGGGATCACCGACTGGACGCGGATTGTGACTTCTTCTTCGGAGTGTGCATCGGCAAATGCCGAACCCACCGCCATGGATGCGAGGGCAACGCCCATCGCCACTTGTTTCAGAATTCCCATTCATTCCTCCCTGGGGTTGATCGTAACGTCGTTTCGGCCCGACCTGTCATACCGTGCAGGTCTGCGTTGTTGTTCTGCGCCGCTGTGCAGATCGGCCTAACACGGCACAAAGGTCTTATACAAGAGTGGTCATATAAAACCAGCGTATGTCGTGCTGATGCTTAGTGACCGCCTCCCTTACCACTTGGCACGCAGGCGGTATCGGAAATCAAGCCCATTAGCGGCCCGATGCCCGTGCCGCAGTTGGTAATGCCGCGATACAGCATCTCCAGCGCGACGTAGAGCAGCACGATCAGGCCGAGCCATGAAATCCACGGATAGCGTGCCAGCAGCTTCATGATCAGGGTCGCCGCAAAGGCCATCAGCACGATGGCCAGACCCAGCCCGATCACCAGCTTCATCTCGTCGCCATCGGCAATGGCGGCAACGGCCAGCACATTGTCGAGCGACATGGAGACATCGGCGATGGTGATCGCGATAAGGGCCTGCTTCAAAGACCGCTTCGGCTTTCCCTGGTATCCGCCATCCTCGGCTTCCTCCAGCGCCTCGACGGCGAGTTCATCGGTGTGAGAGCGAATATCCTTGTAGAGGCTCCAACACACGTAAAGCAGCAGCAGCCCGCCGACAAAAAGCAGCCCCGGGATACCGAGCAGCTTCGTCGCGACGACGGCGAACACGACCCGCAACACCGCTGCGATGACCATGCCGAACAGAATCGCCTTTTTGCGCAGTTCCGGGGGAAGGCCAGCCGCCGCCATGCCGATGATCAGCGCGTTGTCACCCGATAGAATGAGGTCGGCAATGATGATCGCGCCATAGTCGAAGATCGTATCCCACATAGTCAGGCGGCCCCTGCCAACTGTTGCGCATCGTCGCGGATCATGTCGGACAGCTTCTCGCCGATCATGATCGCTGGCGCATTCGTATTCCCGGAAACGAGGGTCGGCATGATGGAACAATCGGCAATACGCAAGCCCGAAACACCCTTAACGCGAAGCCGTTCATCGACGATGGCGCCGTCATCCTGCCCCATGCGACAGGTGCCGGAGGGGTGGTAGATCGTTGTTGCGGAGTTCCGAATCCATTCCAGCAACTCGTCATCGCTCTGGGCCTCGATACCGGGCGCATGTTCCGACGTAATCGAGCTGGCCAGGGGTTCCTGCGCCGCTATGTCGCGGGCAATCTTCACGCCGTCGATCATGGTCTGGCGGTCGAGGGGCGTGGCCAGATAGTTCGGATGGATCAGCGGATAATCGCGCGGGTTTGCGCTCTTGAGTTCCAGATGCCCCCGGCTTTCAGGACGCAGCTGGCAGACCGAAGACGTGAAGGCCGAGAATTTATGCGGGCCTTCGGCGGGGCTGTCCGCGCTCCAGGGCTGGATATGAAACTGAATATCGGGCGTTTGCAGGTCGGGCCGTGTTTTCAGAAACGCGCAAGCGAGGCTGGCGGCCATGGTCATCGGGCCGGTGCGCTTCATGGCGTATTCGGCGGCGATCTTCATCTTGCCGACCAGCGAATTGACCTCGTCATTCATCGTCGGCTTTTTGCATTTGTGCACCAGCCGCGCCTGTAGGTGATCTTGCAGGTTGCCGCCGACATCCGGCGCATCCCGCAGCACCTCGATACCGTGGGCGCGTAAATGCTCCGCGTTGCCGATGCCGGACAGCATCATGATCTGCGGCGAGCCGATGGCCCCTGCGCACAGGATTATCTCGCGCCGCGCGGTCACGGTTTCGACGCTGCCGCCCCGCTCGATCTCGATGCCCGTTGCGACGCGGTTCGTGAATAGTATCCGGCGTGTAAGCGCCTTGCTTATGATTTGCAGCGACGGGCGGCCCAGGTTGGGTTTGAGATAGGCCGTCGCTGCGCTGCACCGGCGGCCCTTGCGGCAGGTGAACTGAAAATAGCCGACGCCTTCCTGATCCGCCCCGTTGTAATCAGGATTGAACCGATAGCCCGCCGCGACCCCGGCCTTTACCCACTGATCGCAGATCTCGCGGCTGAGTCGCATGTCATTGACGCCAAGCGGGCCGCCGACACCGTGCAACGCGTCACCGCCGCGTTCGTTATCTTCGGAGCGTTTGAAGTAGGGAAGCACGTCATCCCAGGCCCAGCCGACATTGCCTTGCTGGCGCCACTGGTCGTAATCTTCCGCCTGTCCACGCACATAGAGCAGGCCGTTGAGCGAGCTGGACCCGCCCCAGACCTTGCCGCGCGGCCAGTTTATGCTGCGTCCGTTCAGACCGGGGTCCGGCTCGGTTTTATAGCACCAGTCGACGGACTTGTTGCCCATGGTGCGGAAATAGCCGACGGGGATGTGAATCCACGGGTTCCAGTCTCGACCGCCGGCCTCGATCAACGCGACGGTCACGTCGCCGCGCTCAGACAAGCGGGCAGCCAAGGCACAGCCGGTCGACCCGGCCCCGACGATCACGTAATCATATTCCACCGGTTGTCCCCGATCCCGCTGGTTGATAGTATTTAAAAAATAAGACCACGAGTCTCAAAAAATTGGAAGTATTATTTCCGATGTTTTGCGATAGAAAATTCAGATGAACGATGACGCGAACAGAATCCCGACGAACCTGCGTATGCTGATGATCCTCGAGGCGTTGGCGGGCAGTGACCGTCCCCTGACGCCCTCGGAACTCGGGGACGAGATTGATTTGCCAAAGCCGACCCTGCATCGGTTGTGCTCGACCCTCGAAGCCGAGGGCTATCTGATACGCGAGCAACGCACGGGACGGTTGATGCCTTCGCGGCGGACGAGGGCGATGGCGACGGGGTTGCAAAAAGTATCCCGAATGCACATCGCGCGGCGCATGGTGCTGAAATCCGCCGCCTCCGAGTTGAAAGAAACCTGCAATATCGCGGCCCCCGGCGTGGGCGGCATGACGTATCTGGACCGCGTCGACACGCCATGGCCGCTGCGTTTTCAACTGCCGGTCGGCACCGAAGTGCCCTTTCACTGCACGGCAAGCGGTAAGCTGTTTCTGTCATCGTTTTCGGACGCCGAACTGATCCCGCTTCTCGGTGCCATCGAACTGACCAAGGAAGGGCCGAACTCCATCACCGAGATGGATCGTTTTCTGGAGGAAATCAGCGCGATTCGCGAAGCCGGGTATTCCTGGGATGATCAGGAATTCATGACGGGCATGGTCGCGGTGTCGGTTGCGATCACGGACAAGCTCGGACGATTTGACTGCGCCATCGCCGTCCATGGCCCGCTACAGCGGATCAGCCTCGACGATGCCCGCGGCTACCTGCCGACATTGCGCGATGCCGCCAAGCGGATCTCCGATATTCTCTCTGCCGTAGAAGAAGACGCGTGAAGATGCGGGAATTGCACTCTTTTCCGCTGTCGCCGTTTTCCAGAAAAGTTCGTCTCGCCTTGGCAGAAAAAAGGCTGGAGGTCGATTTGATCGACCATGCCCCTTGGGAGCGTCCCACCGACCTACTAAAGCTCAATCCGGCCTGTGAGGTGCCGGTTCTGGTCGAGGCGAACGGCCAGCGCTTCGTTGATTCAACCGCGATCTGCGAATATCTCGAAGAGGTGTATCCCGAGCATCGACTGCTGCCCGAAGCGTCGGTGGCGCGGGCGGAAGTCAGACGTCTCGTGTCATGGTTTGATGTAAAGTTTCACGCCGAAGTCACTGAAAACCTTTTGATCGAGCGGGTCTATAAACGAATGCGCAAGCAGGGTGAGCCGGATTCGGGCTATGTCCGCGCCGGGGTCGCAAACCTGCGGACCCACTTGGATTATATGTCGTGGATCGTGGAGCGCAGATCGTGGCTGGGCGGCGACGTGATCAGCCTGTCGGATTTTGCCGCCGCCTCGCATCTCAGCAGCCTCGATTACCTCGGGGCTATTCCATGGGATGAATTTCCGCACGTAAAGACTTGGTACGCAAAGCTGAAATCGCGTCCGGCCTTCCGGGGGTTGCTGGCCGATCACCTGCCGGGACTGCCGCCCGCTGCGCATTACGCCGATCTGGATTTCTGATGCCTTGTCCGGGTTTCGGACATGGATAGGGCAGCGGTGGAGGCCACCTGTCGAGCCGAAGGTTTCGAGGGCTTTGGCATCTGCGCGCCCGAAGCAGGCCGTGCGGCGGGACATCATCTCAAGCAATGGATTGCCGACGGTTATCACGGCGAGATGACGTGGTTCGAACAACGGCAGGACTGGCGCGCCGACCCGACCGCACTGTGGCCAGAGGCGCGGTCCGTCATCATGCTGGCGGATAATTACGGTCCGGACAGTGATCCACTTGTGACGCTGTCTCAGAAAGATCGTGCAACCATTAGCGTTTACGCCCGAAACCGCGATTATCATGACCGCATCAAGAAGCGACTGAAAAGAATCGTCCGGCAAATGGTCGCCGCCACGGATTGCGCGGTGAAGGTCTTCGTCGATACCGCGCCGGTCATGGAAAAACCGCTCGCCGCCGCCGCGGGCCTCGGTTGGCAAGGCAAGCACACCAATCTGGTATCGCGCGATGTAGGCAGTTGGGCCTTTCTCGGGGCGATTTTCACGACGCTGGAACTGGAGCGCGATAAGCCTCATCCAGACCGCTGCGGGTCTTGTCGGGCGTGTCTCGACATCTGCCCGACGGCGGCCTTCACCGCCCCCTATCGCCTCGATGCCCGCCGCTGCATTTCGTACCTGACCATCGAACACAAGGGACCGGTGCCGGAGGAATTTCGGGCGGCGCTCGGCAATCGAATCTATGGCTGTGACGATTGCCTCGCCGTCTGTCCCTGGAACAAGTTCGCCCGCGTTGCCGCTGACGCTGCGTATCACGCGAGGGCGGAACTGCGCGCGCCCAGCCTCGCGGAGCTTGCAGCGCTGGACGATGCGGGCTTTCGTTCGTTCTTCACCGCCTCGCCGATCAAGCGCATTGGCCGCGACCGGTTTGTCCGCAATGTCCTCTATGCCATCGGCAATAGCGGCGAGCGTGCATTGCTGCCGGTGGCGGCGGAGCGGCGGCATGACGAGAGCGACATCGTCCGCGATGCAGCAGGGTGGGCCTATCAGCGCCTTGCAGCCCTTTCAGCCTGACTCTGGCAACGGGAATGAGCAGTGGTACAGTTGCGCCAGTACACAGATTGGCGCAACTTTATTGCGTGTGCGTCGCGCATCGCTTGCTTGTCAGAGGGGTGCGACTTAGCCTCGCACTAACAATGAGAATCACGTGTCATGGGAGAAGACTGAATGTCGGGGACAAAATATCAGCCAAGCGACGAGATGAAGGCCAACGCGCATGTGAACGCCGAGCAATACGACGCGATGTATGCCCAGTCGATCAACGATCCCGAGGCATTCTGGGGCGAACAGGCCGAGCGCATCGACTGGATCAAGACACCGACCAAGGTCAAGAACACGACCTTCGACTATCCCAATGTCTCGATTCAGTGGTTCGAAGACGGCGAGTTGAATGTCTGCGCCAACTGCGTCGATCGCCATGCCGACAAGACCCCCGACAAGGTCGCGATCATCTGGGAAGCCGACGATACCAATGACAGCAAGTCGATCACCTATGCCGAACTCAAGACCGAAGTATCAAAGCTCGCCAATGCCCTGAAAGATATGGGGGTCAGCCGGGGTGATCGGGTTGTCATCTATATGCCGATGATCCCCGAGGCTGCCTATGCCATGCTCGCCTGTGCGCGGATCGGTGCGGTTCATTCCGTTGTGTTTGCAGGGTTCTCGCCCGATGCCCTCGCAGATCGCGTGAACAATTCCGGCGCAAAGCTGGTTATCACCGCCGACGAGGCCCCGCGCGGTGGCCGCAATACGCCGCTGAAGGCCAATGCCGACAAGGGGTTGGCGAAATGCGATGACGACGTGAAACTGCTGGTCGTCAAGCGCACGGGCGGCGACGTCGCCTGGAACAGTGATCGCGACATCTGGTATCACGAGGTTGTCGGGGCCGCGAGCGACGACTGCCCGCCCGAAGCGATGAATGCAGAAGACCCGCTCTTCATTCTATACACTTCCGGTTCGACGGGACAGCCGAAGGGCGTTCTGCATACCCAGGGCGGATATGCCGTCTTCACTTCGATGACCCACCAAATGGTTTTCGACTATCACGAGGGCGATGTGTTCTGGTGCACCGCCGATGTCGGCTGGGTCACCGGGCACAGCTATATCGTCTATGGGCCGCTTTCGAACGGCGCGACGACGATCATGTTCGAGGGGGTGCCGACCTATCCCGATGCCGGGCGATTCTGGGAGGTGATCGAGAAGCACAAGGTCTCGCAATTCTACACCGCACCGACCGCGATCCGCGCCCTGATGAGCAAGGGCGACAGCTTCGTGACCGACAAAGACCTGTCATCGCTGAAACTGCTCGGCACGGTCGGTGAACCGATCAATCCCGAAGCGTGGGAGTGGTATCGCAAGGTCGTCGGCGGCGGAAAACTGCCCGTCGTCGATACCTATTGGCAGACGGAAACCGGCGGCCACATGCTGACGCCGCTGCCCGGTGCCACCGCCGTCAAACCCGGTTCAGCGACCAAACCGTTCTTCGGGGTGCAGCCGGTTATTCTCGATGCGGAAACCGGCAAGGAACAGACCGACATCGAGGCCGAGGGCGTGCTGTGCATCAAGGACGCCTGGCCCGGCCAGATGCGCTCGATCTATGGCGATCACGAGCGCTTCAACAACACCTACTTCCAGCAGTACAAGGGCTATTACTTCACCGGCGACGGCTGTAAGCGCGATGCCGAGGGTGACTACTGGATCACGGGCCGGGTCGATGACGTTCTCAACGTCTCGGGCCACCGGATGGGCACCGCCGAAATCGAAAGTGCTTTGGTGGCGCACGGAAAAGTGTCCGAGGCCGCTGTTGTCGGATACCCCCACGACGTGAAGGGGCAGGGCATCTATTGCTATGTGACCCTCATGGGCGGCGAGCAAGTAACCGAAGAGCTGTTTACCGAATTGCGCAACTTCGTTGGCACTGAAATCGGACCAATTGCCAAGCCGGACAAGATTCAGTTCGCCGAGGGCTTGCCAAAAACGCGTTCCGGTAAGATTATGCGCCGGATTCTTCGCAAGATCGCGGAGGATAAGTTTGACGACCTGGGGGACACATCGACGCTCGCTGAGCCAGAGGTCGTCGACGATCTGATCGAGAACCGTCAGAACAAACAAAATTAAAATCCCGGTGGGGCGGCACTGCGCCGCCCCTTTTGCCGGACGCTAGTGGAGGAGGGACATTATGTCAGACCACGACACCAATGCGGATGCCTACTGGGCAGCGAACAAGCGGCTTATCGCCGGTTCGCTGGTCATCTGGGCACTCGTATCATTCGGCTTTGGAATTCTTCTGAGGCCGCTGCTTTCCGGCATCAAGGTCGGGGGCACCGACCTTGGGTTCTGGTTTGCCCAGCAAGGCTCGATTCTCGTCTTTATCGTGCTGATCTTCTTCTATGCGTGGCGCATGAATGCGCTGGATCGCAAATTCGGCATGGAGGAGTGATCCAATGAGTCAATATTCACTCAACCTGCTGTTCATCGCGGCCTCGTTCCTGCTCTACATCGGCATTGCCTGGTGGGCGCGCGCGAAATCGACCAATGAATTCTATGCGGCGAACCGGGGCGTGCACCCTGTCGTCAACGGTATGGCAACTGCTGCCGACTGGATGTCCGCCGCGTCGTTCATTTCGATGGCCGGCCTGATCGCCTTTACCGGCTATGACAACTCGACCTTCCTGATGGGTTGGACCGGCGGCTACGTGCTGCTCGCCATGCTGCTCGCGCCGTACCTGCGCAAGTTCGGCAAGTTCACTGTGCCCGAATTCATCGGCGACCGTTTCTATTCGAAGCCTGCGCGCCTTGTGGGCGTGCTGTGCCTGATCGTCTGCTCGCTGACCTACGTGATCGGCCAGATGACCGGCGTTGGCGTGGCCTTCTCCCGCTTCCTCGAAGTCGAGAACGCGACCGGCATGTTCATCGGCGCGGGTGTCGTGTTCTTCTACGCCGTGTTCGGCGGCATGAAGGGCGTCACCTACACGCAGGTGGCTCAGTATGTCGTTCTGATCTTTGCCTATACGGTTCCGGCGATCTTTATCTCGCTTCAGCTGACAGGCACGCCACTGCCGCCTCTGGGTCTGTTCTCTGAGACCGTCAAGGATGGTGTCCCGCTTCTGACGAAGCTCGATCAGGTCGTCACCGACCTCGGCTTCCGGTCCTATACGGAGCACCACTCGAACACGCTGAACATGGTTCTGTTCACGCTGTCGCTTATGATCGGTACGGCGGGTCTGCCCCACGTCATCATCCGCTTCTTCACGGTTCCCAAAGTGAAGGATGCGCGTTGGTCGGCTGGCTGGGCACTGGTCTTCATCGCGCTGCTTTACCTGACGGCTCCGGCTGTTGGTGCCATGGCACGCCTGAACATCATCGACACGGTCTATCCGAAGGGCATTCAGGCCGAGACGCTGGTTTATGAAGAGCGTCCGCAATGGATGAAGAACTGGGAGACCACCGGTCTGCTGACCTTCGAGGACAAGAACGGCGACGGCCAGATTCAGCTCTATAACGACAAGGACGAGGCCACCGCGGCCAAGTTCGAGAGCGAATTCGGCTTCAAGGGTTCCGAGCTCGGAATCAACCGCGACATCCTCGTTCTTGCCAACCCGGAGATTGCCAACCTGCCAGGTTGGGTGATCGCTCTGGTAGCGGCGGGTGGCCTCGCGGCTGCGCTGTCGACTGCGGCAGGCTTGCTGCTGGCGATATCAGGGACGATCTCGCACGATCTGCTCAAGGGGGCGCTGACACCGAATATCTCGGAGTCCGGCGAGCTTATGGCCGCGCGAATAGCGATGGCCGCAGCGATCGGGGTGGCCACGTATCTGGGGCTCAATCCCCCCGGCTTCGCGGCACAAACGGTGGCGCTGGCCTTCGGTCTGGCGGCGGCGTCGATCTTCCCGGCGCTGATGATGGGCATCTTCTCGAAGACGGTGAACAACTGGGGTGCCATCGCCGGTATGCTCTCCGGTCTGGTCTTCACGGTGTATTACATCTTCACCTACAAGGGCTGGTTCTTCGTTCCCGGAACCAACACGCTGCCGGATAACGCCGAAAACTGGGTCTTCGGCATCTCGCCGCTGTCCATCGGTGCCATCGGTGCGCTGGTGAACTTCGTGGTCGCCTTCGCAATCTCGAAAGTGACGGCACCGCCACCGCAGCATATCCAGGAGCTGGTCGAAAGCGTCCGCGTTCCCAAGGGAGCCGCTGCCGCCGTTGCCGATCACTGATCCGCTCGGTCCCTGAAAACGACGCACCCGCCGTTGCAAAACGGCGGGTGTTTTTTTTGAGCGGCATTGACAGGCGAAATCTGCTCCGACGAGGTTTAGACCGTCCCCATCGCTTTTGCTGCCTCGGTGCATCCGATCAGCGGCGCGCAGTCGTCTTCGATCACATAGACCGGAATTTCGGCAACGATGTCGCGGAACTTCTCGCCCGACCGCAGGCCGCCCTCGAACTCCTCGATATATCCGCAAGACATCGCCCCGCGCCCGACGCTGCCCGCCAGATAAAGGCCGCCGAGGGGCATGTACTGCAAGGTAAGCTGTTGACAGACAAGGCCGGTAAGGCGCGTGAAAAATCGCATGAACGTCTGCGCCTGGGGCACCTCGTCTTCGATACAGGCCGCGACGATCTCATGCCCCTCCATCGCCCCGGTGCGCGAATAGGCACCGTAGAGGCGGCTCATCCCCGGCCCGGCGAGACATTCTTCGACGGTCGAGAATTGCGCCGCGTCCGGGTCGATCCGTTCGTAGAGCCACGCGCGCAGGTCGGCATCGAGCTTTGCATGGCCCGCCTCGGCCTCCAGACAGGCGACGCCCTCACTCGGCAGCGCCTTGACCGGACAGACATTAAAGCCCGTTCCCATGCCGACGACCAACGACTGCCCGTTGCCATGCCCCCGCGCTGTCGTTCCGCACACATGCCGCGCCATGGTGGTGTCGAGGCCGGCCAGAGAATACCCCAGCGCGGTCAGGTCATTGATCAACAGGCTTTGCCCGGCACCGGATGCCTCGTTCAGACGCGCGGCCTCGAACTCCCAGTAATGGTTGGTCAGCTTGCCCTTGGTGGGTGTGGTCGGCCCGGCCAGCGCAACGCAGCAGCGCTCGATCCCGTCCGGCTGCATTTCTTGCAGATAGAGCATGACGACGTCGTAAAATGCCGCATGTTCGCGGTTGCGATAGCGCCGGATGGTTTTGCTGTCGAGCGTGCCGTCCCTCGCAAGGGCGAGCCGCGCATTCGTTCCGCCGACATCTGCCACCAGTATCGTCATGCCGTATCGTTCCTGTACTTTTTGCCGGTCCAACCTTAGCGGCGGCGATAGAAATGGTCGCCCGTGCAGGGGATTGCACAGACCCGCGCATATACTCTCGTTACTAAAGCAATGTCAGGATTTGGCTAGGCCGTCGCTTTATCAGCCTGCATCGGGCCGCGTGCCGCAACCCTTCACCGATATGTCTGTCAGCCAGTCGACGACGGCAATCTGTGCCTCGCGCTCGCTGGCACCCTGACTGAGCGCCTCGTTGAACACGCGCAGCTGATGATCGGCGCTGGTGCCGTCGCGGGCAATGGTGCGGATATGCGCCAGCTCGGCGGCGCAGCCCAGATCGTCGGCATAGGGCTGCACCAGCGCGACGATCTCATCGGTCAGATCGACGAAGGACACCAGCGTCCGTTTGCCGAAATCCCCCATTTCGGCTTCGATGCCGTATCGCTGGGCGCGCCACCGGTTTTCGCGCAGCAGGGTGGGCCGATATTCGCGGCGACGCTCGTTCCGCCCGCGCAGGTCGATGAGATAGGCAATCAGCGATTGATAGAGTGCCACCATCGCCATCGAGTCCTCGATCCGCGTACAAACATCGCAAATCCGCATTTCCAGGGTCGGATGATTGGCGCTGGGGCGCAGATCCCACCAGATTTTCGACGGATCCTTGATCATGTTGGTCTCGGAAAGAATCCCGAGCATCTCTTCCCAATCGCTCCAACTCTCGAAGCTTTCGGGCAGGCCGCTATGGGGCAGGTCGCCGGCGATGATCGGGCGAAACGCCTTCAGCCCCGTATTGTGCCCCTCCCAAAACGGCGAAGACGTGCTGAGGGCCAGCATATGCGGGATGAAATACGCCAACTGTCCCATCAGATCGACGCGCAGGTTCTTGTCTTCGATCCCGGCATGGATGTGCATTCCGCAGATCGCCATACGCTGTACGCTGTACGAGGGTCTGCTTTTCCGAGCGCAGCAGGCGGTATCGTTCCAGATCGACCGACTGCTGATCGCTCCATTGGGACCACGGATGAGTCGAGGCCGCCATCAGGCGCATTCCGAACTGGCGCGCGACGGCGTCGATTCCGGCGCGCAATTCGATCAGTTCGGCCCGGGCATCGGCGACGGTATCGCACACGCCAGTGACGATTTCGACCTGGCTGCGCAGAAATTCATGAACGACCCGGTCGCCAAACTCGCTCTTGCAGCGGTCCATGAAACCGGAGGGCGGATCGGAGGCGAGGGCGCGGGTTTCTGCGTTGACGAGGTGGTATTCCTCCTCGATGCCGAGGGTCAGTTTGTTCGGCAGGGCGCTCAAGGCTGTCTATCCATGGCCCGACGGTCAGCCGAAAAACAACGACTGTCAAGCGCATAGGGTGAATTTGGCCGCCTATGGCTTTGACACGGCGGCCAACCTGTGGCATTCCGCGCGCCTGCTCGAAAAATTCAGGAACGCAATTCCATGGTCAAACCCGAATGGGGCGTCAAGCGCATGTGTATGAGCTGCAACACGCGGTTCTATGACCTGCATAAAGACCCGATTATCTGTCCCGCCTGCGAAACGGTTCTCGACCTCGCGGCAATGAACAAGCCGCGCCGCGGAACCAAGGCCGCGACCACCAAGAAGGCTGCGGAAAAGAAACCCGTTGTCGTGGTCGATGACGATGATGATCCGTTGGTAGAGCTGGAAGTGCCCGACGAGGACGCCGAGGTCGACGAAGAGGATAACACCACGGTCCTGTCGATGGACGACGATGATGGTCCGACCGAGCCTGTCGTTGCCAAGGGCAAGGGCAAGTCGGACGATGAAGACGACGCGGCGGATTTCGTCGTTGAGGAAGATCTGCTCGACGATGCGTCGGATGACGACGATGACGATGATGACGACGAAGACGGCGTCTCGACCGGTAAAAAGAAAAAGCGCGCCAAGGTCGACGATGAAGATGACGACGATGACGACGACGAGGATGACGACGAAGATTGATCCAGCCGTCCGCTTTTGAGTTGCATTTCCCGGTTCGCTTGCTTAGACACTGCGAACCTTACGGGGCCTTAGCTCAGCTGGGAGAGCGCCTGCATGGCATGCAGGAGGTCAGCGGTTCGATCCCGCTAGGCTCCACCAAATTCAGACCCGCCGCGCCGTATTCCGGTTCGGCGGGTTTTTCTTTGCCGATAGATCTGCCGAGGTGCCCATGAGCAGCGGACCCGACCCCATCGCCTTGACACCCTTCGCCCGCCGCAACTGGGAAGCCCGCGCCAGTGGTACTCGGATCGAGGGATTGAGCGAGTCGGCTCTGGTGACCCTGTGCAATCAGGCCGTGGCCGATGGCGCGCCGCTGGTGGCGGGCTATGCGCCGTTTTGCAAGCATCTCTTCATCGCGAACCCGTCGCCTACGCGGTGTGGCTTTGCGCCGATCACGGATGACAATCGACACTTGCTGAAATCCGGGTATCTGGCGCGGCGCGAGGGCGAGTTGGCGGTGTTGGAGCGCTGGTTCGAAGGGGTGGAGCCGCCGCGCGCCGAATGGCTCGATGTGATTCTCTACAGCCACGAACAACTGGTGACCGAGGCGGAGGCGTTTGCGGATGATGTGCCCGCTTGCGAGTGGGGAATCGTCAGTATTATGGGAACGCTGACGGCGGAAGAACCGCCGATGCCGCCAATAACCCAGCTTCGCAACGCCCTTGGCCCCGGCGAGGGCG
The DNA here is from genome assembly GCA_937958625.1 of uncultured Neomegalonema sp. Classification (GTDB taxonomy): domain Bacteria; phylum Pseudomonadota; class Alphaproteobacteria; order Rhodobacterales; family Rhodobacteraceae; genus JAHDDY01. The sequence continues at coordinate 28,118 of CALGNO010000038.1, read as the reverse complement.
GATCGGGAGTGCCGGTGGATCGCGACGCCTATGCCCGCGCAGTCGCCTTCTGGCAGGAACATGCGGCGGTGCGTCCGGCGACGGAACGGAGTTGAAGAGCATGGCAGTGAGCGGATTTCAGTTCGACAATACCTATGCCGTGCAACTCGAAGGGTTCTACGTCCCGTGGCAGGGCGAGGCTTTTCCCGCGCCGTCCATCGTGCGGGTGAACGACACCCTTGCGCGCGACCTCGGCCTGGACCCCGCCGCGCTGGACAGCCCCGAGGGCGCCGCGATTCTGTCCGGTAAAACCCCGCCCGAGGGCGCGACGCCCCTCGCGATGGCCTATGCCGGGCATCAGTTCGGCGGGTTTTCGCCCCAGCTTGGCGATGGCCGCGCGATTCTGCTGGGAGAGATCATCGACACGAAGGGCGCGCGCCGCGACCTGCACCTCAAGGGGTCGGGCCGCACGCCGTTTTCTCGCGGCGGCGATGGCAAGGCGGTGCTTGGCCCCGTGCTGCGCGAATATCTGATCGGCGAGGCGATGCACGCCCTCGGCATTCCGACAACCCGTGCCCTCGCGGCGGTCACGACCGGCGAGGATGTGATGCGCGAGGGGCCGAAACCGGGCGCGGTGCTGGCGCGGGTTGCCGCCAGCCATTTGCGGGTCGGCACGTTTCAGTTCTTTGCCGCGCGGCGCGAGACGGAGATGGTGCGCAAGCTCGCGGACTACGCCATCGCGCGGCACTATCCCGACCTTGTGGGGACGGACGCGCCGTATCTCGGGCTGCTGGAACGGGTAGCCGAAGCGCAGGCGGCACTGGTGGCCCGCTGGATGGGCGTCGGATTCATCCACGGCGTCATGAATACCGATAATATGACGATTTCGGGTGAGACCATCGACTACGGTCCGTGCGCCTTCATGGACAGCTATGCCCCCGGCACCGTATTCAGTTCCATCGACCATCAGGGCCGTTATGCCTATGGCAATCAGCCGGTGATGGCGCAGTGGAACCTCGCCCGGTTTGCCGAGACTCTGGTGCCGTTGATTTCGCCGGATGATCCAGATCGCGGGGTAAGCCTTGCTACCGAGGTGATCGACCGTTTCCCCACGATGTACTCGGACGCATGGACGGCGGTGATGTGCGCGAAGCTGGGTTTGGCCGAGGCGCGAGACGAGGATACCGACCTCGCGCGCGCGCTGTTCGAGGCGATGGAGGGGCAGGGCGTTGATTTCACGCTGTTTTTCCGGGGTCTCGCCGACGGTGTGCGCGGCGGGGCGGGGGCGCGGGCGTTGTTCGATGATCCGGCGGGTTATGACAGTTGGCACGAGGCTTATACCCTGCGTCAGTCTCACGAGACCGCGACACCCGAGGCGCGCGCCGACGCGATGGATCGCGCCAACCCGCTCTACATCCCGCGCAATCATCTGGTCGAGGCGGCCCTGATCGCCGCCGAGGCGGGCGATCTCGGCCCCTTCAATCGCCTGCTCGATGTGCTGGAGACTCCGTTCGAGCACCGCGAGGGCCGCGAAGACTACGCCGCCCCCGCACCGGCGGATGCCGATCCCTACGTCACCTTTTGCGGCACGTAGGATCGGCCAAGCCGTCTATTCCGAGCCAGTGCGGCCCACGAGGGGAACGACCTGCGGATTGGCCGCTTCCATCTCCGCCGCATCCAGCGCCTTGCGCGGGGTGGGGGTCAGCAGGCCCGATGTCGCCCCCTGCCGGGGCGTTTCCAGCGGGCCGAGCTGGTGCAGGTACGAATCGGTGCCGCTCGTCCGGTCATAGACCGAGAAATCCGTGGACCGCTCGCGGAAGCTTTTCAGCACTTGGCCGAGGCCCTTCATGCCGGTTTCCCGCTGGCGACGCACCTGATCGAGATCGATTTCGATCGGGAACATATCCTCCTGTCCGGCGGATTGGTGCAGGACCATGGACGTCGGATCAATGATGCAGGACCGCCCGACTCCGCCGGAGCCAAGGCCGTTCACGTCGATCACATAGCACTGGAACTGCGCCGCCGTGGCGCGCGCGATAGCAAGCTCGGCATCCCGGTCGGTCGTGCCGGTCAGGACGGGGTGCAACAACACCTCGACGCCCTGACTGGTCAGTTGCCGCGTCGTTTCCGGGAACCAGATGTCGTAACAGATCGACAGGCCAAAGCGCCCGACCTTCGGCACGTCGAAAATACAGAAATCCGTGCCGCCCTCGACACCGCTTTCGTAAGGGCGGAAGGGAAACATCTTGCGATAGCGTTTTATGATTTCGCCCTGGGGATTGATGACGGCAGAGGTGTTGTAGATGCGCCCGTCCTCGGCCTTCTCGAACATCGACCCCGGAATCAGCCAGATATTATGCTTGCGCGCGGCTTCGCAAAATTCGTCCAGAACCGGGTTCGGAAACGGCAAGGCGTTGCTCGACAGCGGGCCAAACGGCGCGAGTTCGGAGAACAGGACCATCTGCGTCCATGGGAACCGGACCATCAGCAGGTCCAGGCGATGCTTCATCCCTTCGACATTGCTTTCGAGGGCCGAGACATTCATCTGAATTCCGGCGATGGCGAATGGTGTCATGGAAGCGGTCTCCGTTGCGACATGGCGCGGTTCTAACCTAAAACCGCGGCACCCGTTACATAATGGTGCAGAAAATCCGCTGCAACAGGGATTTGTTGCGGTGCAGCATCCTCGCGGCGGTCTCAGCCCTGTCGGGATACCGTAAAGCTGTCGAAACCAAGACCGTCGAGCCATGCTGCGACCCGGTCAAGGCTGGTCCATTCGCGGGGCAGGCCGCGCGCGCTGACGACCCGCCGCCACTGGCCATCGGCCATCGCCCAGACACCCCAGGCAAAGGGATGATCGCCCGGATTGCCGAACCCGCCACCCTTGGTTTCGCGTGGCACCCAGCGCACCAGCGGCACGCCCTGAAGGCGGAACTGCTCGGCCAACGCGACCAGATCGGGTTGGGTCAGCGGGGCTGCGCCGGTATCGGCAAAGGGAATCGCCATCGAACCTCTCTGGACATATCAAGTCGGAGTACCTACATCATGGGTCATGGTGTAGGCAGCGGGCCATTTCGTCCCGGGATGCTATCACACCGAATGGAAGGAACGGCATGGACGTTACATTCAGAAGTCTGACCGAGGAAAAGCCCGGCGATGCGTGGCAAAAAGTCTTCTCGGCAGGATGGCCGGGTTGGAAGGGCTGGCTGCGGGCGCGGCAGACACCGGACGCGCCGTCCCTCGCCGTGTCCGAAGCCGCATTGCGCGCGCATATGCCAGAGTTCGTGCCGGTCTGGCGGTCGCTGGTCGAGCGGGTCGGTGTAGATGAAGAGGCCGCGCGGTTTCTGACCTTTTGGTCACCGCCGCGCTATCTCGGCCAGTGCGCCCAGGCGGTTTGCGGCGGCGAGACGCCCGCGCTGGTGCGCAACTATGACCTCGACCCGCGCCTGAGCGAGGCGACCTTGCTTCGAACAAACTGGACCGGGCGGCCCGTGATCGGGATGGTCGAGGGGCTTGCCGGTCTGGCCGATGGCATCAACGCCGATGGGCTTGCCGTGTCGCTGGCCTATGGCGGGCGCAAGGTTGTCGGCGAGGGTTTCGGCGTGCCGCTGGTGATCCGCTATCTGCTCGAAACCTGCACGACCGTGGCTGAGGCGCGCGAGACCCTGCGCCGCTTGCCGCATCACATGAGCTATAACCTGACATTGCTGGACCGGGAGGGCGCGCATGTGACGGCGATGATTGCGCCGGACCGCGAGATCGTGTTGACCGACCGCCGCTCCATCACCAACCACCAGCGCGCGGTCGAGGACGAGCGGCACGGGGCGTTCTGTAACACCATGGGGCGGCTTGAGCACCTGCGCGCGCTCGATGTCGAGACGCTGGATGCAACCGACCTTATCGCGGCTTTTCAGGATACGCCGCTCTATAATACGCAGTTCGAAGCGGGGTTCGGGACCGTCTACACCGCCGCCTATGTGCCACACAGCGGCGAGGCACGGCTCATCTGGCCGGGGCAAGATCCGTGGGCGCAGAGCTTTGACGATTTTCGGGAGGAGGAACGCCGGGTCGTGTTCGGCGTGGCCTCGATGCCGATGCAAGGCGAGCCTGACTGGATGCGCTACGTCCCCGCCGACGTGCGCCGCTTTGTGATGCTCGACGTCGAGAATGCGGCGTGACGTGATGGCGAGGGCTGATCGCTCCTTGCTTTGAAGGAGTGCACCCCGGCGTTGTGTAGCGCGAGCGATGCGCCGGAAACTTGCCGTTATCACCGTCGAGCGTTTGCGACGTTTATCCGTCACCAGTGCTTGACAGGCACGTCACTTTTGCCCTAGGTGTGTTCATGATTTGTTTCACTGCGACGGCAGCATGAACAACGAGGCGATCTTCAACGGACAGCTTTCGGCCTTGATCCGGGTGGTCTCGGCCTTGCTGGCTTCTGCCGGCTTGGCGGCGGGGGCGGTGATTGTCGTTTTGCCGCGGGACGTGCGGCTGTCGGTCCTGCGTGTCTTGCGACCTGCGGAGTCTGCTGCGAGGCGGCTGATTGTTGTCGCCGCGCAGAGGCTGGGCTTTGCTGCGCCGGGTGGGCGGCGGGCTTTGGTCGGGATGATCCCGAAGGGGGAAGGCGGGACGATGCCGCGTTTTGCCCTGTTCGATCCGCGCAAACGGTTTCCTGAACTCAGTACCGGCGCGGGATTCGCGCGGGGCTTTGCTCCTCGGATCAGCGGGGTCGACGAGGTGCGGGTTGATCCGCGCATTCGCGCGAAGTCGGATATGCGTTTGATTGCGCGGTTGAAAGCCTTGCACGCGGCGCTGAAGGATATTTCGGGACAGGCGCGACGGCTGGCGACGGTGCTGGCGAAGCGGCGGGCGACGGGGGAAGTACCCCGGCGGACATCGCCTCTGCGACCGGGCTTTCCACCCGGACATCGGCAGCGGCGGGTGCACGAGGTCGACGACATTCTGGCGGAATGCGACTTACTCGCTGCGAGGGTGGCTTGAGGGGATGGCAAATTGTGTTTCTATTTTACATAGAGATTTCGTCAATTCTGCCGTCGTGAGGGAATTACGCCGCCAACGGCACCTTGACCCGCCAGGTCGCATCGGTGAATCCGTTGATGCTGAGTGGCCATGCGCTGTTGGGCCAGCGTAGCTCCATCTCGCCGAGCCGGGGACGATAGAGCGCCGTATAGAGCGTGCCGAACCCCTTGTCGAAGGCGGTCGAATAGAGGGGCGGTTTCAGAAAGGCGCCCACGAACTTCTGCTCGGTGTCCTTATGCAGCGCGAGCCGGTGCAGCAAAAACCGCTCGCGCTCGACCGTTGCGGTAAAGCGGGCATGGGTGTCCCACTCGACCTTTTCCTGATGATTGGTCGCGACGGCGGCATGGGTGAGGACCGTGCCGCGATCCGGCGACATATAGGCGGTGGCATAGCGCCGCCGCGCGTCCAGCACGGTGACGTTATAACTCATGTGGCAGGGGATGCGCTTCAGCACCGCCGATGCCTCGTCCGCCGTGTCACAGGTTTGCAGGATATAGCGCAGGATCAGCGGCACCCCGAAGCCGTCGCCGACAATCTGTCGCCCGCCAAAGGTCAGCGAAATCGCCAGCCCCGCATCGTTCATGCCATCCACCAGACCGAACAATCCGTCGGACGTGCCGACGACCTTGCGGCCTTGCCACTCGGTATGCAGGGTAACGGCGTCGAAGGCTTGGGCGATGTAATCGTAATTGCGCACCAGTACCGGCTCGGCCCCCGGCCAGATCGCTTGGGAGCAGGCGGTGGCATAGGCGGGGGGGCAATAGTTTGACAAGAACCGCGCCTCGCGGTCGCCGCCGCCAGCCCATTCACACAGGGTTTCGTAAAGCGGCACGATCTCTGGCATATGCTCGCGCAGGGCCGCGTGGCATCGGGTATAGGTGGGCCGTGCGCGCTCGCCTTGGCTCGCCCACCATCGGCGATAGGCGGGCCAGTATTCGGCAAACAGCCCGGCCCATTTCGGGCCGGGCTGCGGTTCCGACAGGGCGCGAAACGTGATTTCCATCAGAGGAGCTTGAACGCCCCGGCACTGGTCTCGGCGGAGGGCAGGGGCTTGGCGGCATAGAGCGCCTTGATGCCGTCGATCCACTTTTTCGACGCCGAGGTCAGCTTGAACGAGTTGGTCATCGACCGCCCGCGCGTCACCAGAATGCCGAGGTCCGCGCCCTCGTAGCGATAGTCACCGGGTTTCGAGATGCGAAGGAAAAACGCCTCGCGGTCGCTCTCCACGGCGCGGCGGTGATAGTCGAAGCGATCGTATTCGACTGTGCCGTTGGAGTTCATCCGATAGATACCGGTCTGCGGCGCTTGGGTAATCATATCGACCGTGTCGTCGGTATGTTTGATCACCATCTGCGACCAACTGTCGATCATGTCCGGGTCGGCCCAGCGTTGATTGATCTCGTCCACGTCCAAGTCAAACGGCTTGCCGGAAAACTCCAGCAGGTGGAACAGGAACAGCGGCGCGTCGGCATGGGCGAAGGCGGCGTGGTTGGTCATCGACGAACAGCCGGTAATGCGCGGGTTCAGCTCGCCGAGGTAAATTTCGCCGCCCTTTTTGTCGATCAGGAAGTCCAGCTCAAAATAACCGCGATAGCCCTCCTTGCGCAGTTGTTCGCCGAACTTGAAGGTCATCTCCCGCGCCTTCTCGCGTTGCGCCGGGGTAAAGGCGGTGGCGAAAATTTCGTTGCCGCACCAACCGCCGCGATAGGGCGTCAATTCGTTGAATCCGACCAACTCGGTCATCAGCGGGCCGACGATCGTTCCCTGCTTGGTGGCGCAGGCCTCGATGGCCGACCCGCGACAGTCGATTCGCTTCATCACCTTGATTTCGCCCTGGCCGACGATGTCGTGCTCATGCTGGCGAAAATCTTTCTCGTCCTTGATGAAGAACGTCGTGTGGCCACTGTCGCCAAAGGCGGATTGAAGCACGACGTCATTACCGAGGCCCGCCTCCTTGCAGACCTTTTTCAGGTGCGCGTAATCCTCGATTTCCGAGAGTGTGTTCGGCACACTGGGCACGCCCGCCTTGTTACCGATGCGGACGGTCTCGATCTTGTTGTCGCATTTCGTGCGGAGCTTCGCCTTCGGGAACCAGACTTCGGCCCCGATATCCTTCGCGAGTTTCTCGGTCTCCTCGTCGAACATCAGGAAGACAAATTTCGGTTTCTTGCCGCGCCCGTCGACGTAATCGGTGACTTCCTTGTGTTGCAGCAGATAGTTGTTGATGTCCTCGATCGAGGTGAACTCGGCATGGGGCGCTTCGCTTGGCACCATGACGTTGGGGTGACGTCCGTCATAGCAGTCGATGTAGTTGATATACTTGAAGTTCTTAACCCATTCGTCGATGCCGAGCAGGTTGAAGTTGGTCGCCGATATGAAATAGATCGGCGTTTCATTGCGGTGAAAGAACCGCCGGATTTCCGAGATGTTCTTGAGCGTTTTCTTAGGCATATTGGTCCCTCTCGGCTGTATTATTCGGCGGCTTGGGGCAGGTCTCGGCGGCCCGTTTGGGCGAGTGCTTCATCGGTGAAGACGCGCAGGCCCAGTTCGGGCCGATAGCCATGGATTTCGGTGACGTCGAGCGCCCGCATAAAGGCGAGGATGCCTTCACTGACCACCTGTCCCGGCACCAGAATCGGAAAGCCCGGTGGATAGGGAATGATAAACGACGCCGAAACCACCGTGCGGCCCTGGGCCAGCGCATCCTTTAGCGACCCGTTCAGTTGCAGGTAATCGCAGTTTTCCTCGTCATAGGCGAGGAAGAACGCCGAGCGAATATCGCCCTCGGCGGTCTCGCCCGACCGGAATGCCTCGTGAAACCGGCTGAAATCTGGCAGCGGGGGCAGGTCTTTCATTAGGCTTTGGACCCGGTTGTCGAAGGCGCGGCGCTCCATTTTCGAGGCATCGTCCAGCAACTCGTCCAGTTCCTTCGCGATAATCACCAACACTTCGATCAAATAGGCGACCGAGGATCGCGTGGTGCCGATATTGGTCATGAAGAGCACGGTATTGCGCGAGGTCTTGTTGATCTGGATGCCGTATTTATCCATCAGGATCTGGGTCTTGAACGTATCCCCGTCCCAGCCCGTATCGCCCACCGACAGGGTCACGCGGGTCGCGTCGAGAACGAACTCGTCATTCTCCCAGCTTTCGAAAAAGTCACTCCAGCCGAGTGTGGAGTCGTAATAGGACTGGATGCCGGATTCCCGGTGTTCTTCAGGGATCATATCCCCGGCGGTCAAAACCTTGAAATACTTGCGCAACAGAGGGTGATCCATGACCGCCCGGCGCAAGGACATGGCCGCCTCGATCTGGCGCTGGACGAACTCATAGCCCTCCAACTCGACCTGCCGCCGCCCCACATCGAGGGACGCGATGATCTGATAGTTCGGCGAGGTCGATGTGTGGGTCATGTAGGCTTCGTGAAAGCTCTGCTCGACCTCTCCCTTGAAGTCCTGATCGTTGACATGGATCATCGACCCTTGGCGCAGGGATGTAAGGGTTTTGTGCGTCGACTGGGTCGAATAAACCCGGATGCGCGAGCTGGGCGGTGCCACAAGGCGCGTGTCGAGCAGCTTTTCGTTTTCCGCCCCGGCCAGCTCGGCCATCTGCTCGCTATAGGCGCGGGCGTGTTCGGCGCTGCGCAGGCGGGTCCGCATTCGGTTCGCGACATCCATGCCCGTGCGCTGGCGATAGGTCGGCGTGAAGCGGCCAAAGGCAAACCATGCCTCGTCCCAAAGAAAAATGAGATCGGGCTTGATCGCGAGACATTCTTCCATGACCCGCTCGACATTGTAGACGATGCCATCGAAGGTACAGTTGGTCAGCAGCAACATCCGCACCCGGTCGAGCTTGCCGGCGGCTTTCAGCTCCAACAGGGCCTTTTTGATCTCGCGCAGGGGCACTGCGCCATACATCGAGTATTCGCTGAGCGGATAGCTGTCGAGATAGACGACCTGTGCCCCGGCCAGCACCATGCCGTAATGGTGCGATTTGTGGCAGTCGCGGTCGACCAGAACGATGTCGCCGGGTTTGACGAGCGCCTGCACGACGATCTTGTTCGAGGTCGACGTGCCGTTGGTGCCGAAGAAAGTCTGCTTCGAACCAAACGCCTTCGCCGCCCGCTCTTGGGCTTCCTTAATGGGTCCATGGGGTTCGAGCAGGCTGTCCAGCCCACCCGATGTCGCCGATGTTTCCGCCAGAAAGATATTCGGCCCGTAAAACGTGCCCATATCGCCGATCCAGTGGGAACGGGTGATCGATTTTCCCCGGCTGATCGGCATCGCGTGGAAAACGCCAGTCGGCTGGCGGGAATATTCCTTCAGCGCCGTAAAGAACGGCGTCTTGTAGCGCATCCCGACGCCGCGCAGGATATTGAGGTGCAGTTCGAGGAAGTCTTCCTGATTGTAGAACACCCGGCGGCATCCGCCCAGATCCCGGCCCGCGATGTCTTCCGCCGACCGGTCGGTGATGAGATACGTGTCGAGTTCAGGCCGCAGCTTGGCGATCAGGCGGCAGAGTTCGGGGCCGTATTCTTCGGGCGCGAAGCCCTCGACGCCTTCCTTTGCGCCCACGCGTTCGAGGTCGCGCTGGAAGAGCGGCAGATTGTTGCTGGATTTCAAGTTCAGTCCGGGGCGGATCACCACCGCCTGAATGTTGAAGTTGAAGAGGATGGCAAGCAGCGCGTCCTCGATGCTCGGCACCGCGACGGTTTCGTAGATGAAGCTGTCTTCGCTGCGCCGCATGGATTGCAGACTGCTGCGTAACCAGCGGTTCTGGTTATCCGTGAGGTTATCGACAATCAGCACTTCGAAATAGGGCCGCGAGAGGGCGCGTGCCTCGACGGTTTGCGCCGCTTCGTCCTCGATTTCTTCACTGTCGGGTTCTTGCTTGCCGATGGGGATCGAGCGCCGACGGTAGGCACCGGTCGTCAGCGCGCGAACGGCCCGCCTTATGCTGAATGCCAGTTCATCGTGACTGCCGAGTTCAAGCATCCGGCGCAGGTGCTCGAAGGTGCCCATGCCGGGAAAGGCCCAATACATTTCGATAGGGGCGAGGGCATCGAACAGGCCATGCGCCTTGTCCGACAGGCGTTTGATTTCAGACTTGCTCTTGGTGCTGGACAGAGCCTCGGTGACGTCGCGCAGACTGCTCCAGCGATCCGATCTCAGCTGGGTCGCGCTGTAATAATCGTCGATGGTCTGGCTCTCCCTCTTCACGATGTTCTTGCTCATCTATTCGATCCTCCGGCGCTATGACCTGTGGCGCGGTGTTCAGGCGGCAACCTCTCGGTTTGCCGGAGGGGCAGCCGATGCGGCGCGGCCCTTTTGCAGCCAGACGATCAGCCACAGCAGCAAGAGTGCCGGAATGAACATCAGATACTTCGTCGGCGTTGATTGAGGCTGTTGAACACTCAGCACTTCCTGATCCCAATCGAGACCGGCGCTCTGGGCGGCGGAGTTGAAGGCGACATCGTCGATGACGGTCTTGCCGTCATTGTCGAGCAGGGTCAGGCCCGCCTCGGCCAGCTTCTCTTCGCCGGTGCCGTCCTTGGCAATCGTGACTTGGGCCACGAACTCGATGGGATCGCCGAAGTCGTTCTGGCCCGCTACGCGCAGGCGCATGGCCTCGCCCACGGGCGTTGCGGCGGCGGCCTCGATAATGGCCGATGGCTCGCGCTCCAGATAGGGCGGGAACACCATGTCCATCCAAAAGCCGGGGCGGAACAGCGTGAACGCAACCAGCAAGAGGGCCAGCGACTCCCAGATGCGGTTCTTGGTCAGGAACCAGCCCTGGGTTGCGGCTGCGAACAGCAGCATCGCGAGGGTTGCGACAATGAAGACGAGAATACCCTGTGCCCATGTCACGTCGATCAACAACAGCTCGGTATTGAAGATGAACAGGAACGGCAGGGCGGCGGTGCGCAGGCTGTAGAAGAACGCGACCACGCCGGTCTTGATTGGATCACCGCCCGATACGGCAGCGGCGGCGAAGGAGGCGAGGCCCACGGGCGGCGTCACATCGGCCATGATGCCGAAGTAAAAGACGAACAGGTGAACCGCGATCAGCGGCACGATCAGGCCGTTTTGCTGGCCCAGCGTCACGATGACCGGCGCGAGCAGGGCGGACACGACAATATAGTTTGCGGTGGTCGGCAGGCCCATGCCGAGGATCAGCGACAACACAGCAGTCAGCAGCAGGATGGCCATCAGATTGCCGCCGGAGATCACCTCGACCACATCGGCGAGGGACGAACCGACACCGGTCTGACTGACCGCGCCGACGATGATACCGGCGGTCGCCGTGGCGATGCCGATGCCGATCATATTGCGCGCCCCGGCGACCAGCCCCTCGAACAGATCGACGACACCCATCTTGAGCGCGTGGCCGAGCTGTCCTGCGCCCCGGAAAATCGCGATCAGCGGGCGCTGGGTCAGCAGGATGAAGATCATGAAGGCCGAGGCCCAGAATGCCGACAGACCCGGCGAAAGGCGGTCCACCATCAATGCCCAGACCAGCACGATGACCGGCAGCAGAAAGTGAAGCCCTGCCCGCACGGTCGGGCCGGGCAAGGGAAGCGACTCGATGGGTTCGTTCGGGTCGCTCTGGCGCAGGGGTTCTTCGCGTGAGGATGCCCAAAGCAGGCCGAGATACGCGACGATCAGCATCCCGAAGATGATGTATCCGGCGGTTTCCGGGAAGGCGGGGCGTATCCATCCCATGCCGTAATAGACCGCAAACGACAGCGCGCAGATGCAGGCGATGCCGAAGGCGACGCCGATCAACCATTGCATCCAGGGCTTGGGCACGTAGGCACGGGGCAACCCCTCGAAACCGGCTTTGCAGGCCTCCAGATGAACGATGTAGACCAGCGCGATATACGAGATGATCGCAGGCACAAAGGCGTGCTTGACGACGTCGAAATAGGGGATGCCGACATACTCGACCATCAGGAACGCGGCGGCCCCCATGACGGGCGGCATGATCTGGCCGTTAACCGAGGACGCGACCTCGACCGCGCCGGCTTTTTCCGAGCTGAAACCGACACGCTTCATCAGCGGGATGGTGAAGGTACCCGTGGTGACGACGTTTGCGATGGACGAGCCGGAGATCAGACCGGTCATGGCCGAGGCGACGACGGCGGCCTTGGCCGGTCCGCCGCGCAGGTGGCCCATCAGCGAGAACGCGACCTGGATGAAGTAGTTGCCTGCGCCCGCCTTATCCAGCAGCGATCCGAACAGCACGAACAGGAACACGAACGACGTCGAGACGCCGAGTGCGATGCCAAAGACGCCTTCGGTGGTGATCCACTGGTGATTGACGACTTCGGACAGCGAGTTGCCCTTGTGGGCGATGATGTCGGGCATGTTTGGCCCGAGGAATGTGTAGATCAGAAAGATCGACGCGATGATGGTCAGGGCTGGCCCCAGCGTTCGTCTCGTTGCCTCCAGCAAGATCAGAATACCGATCACGGCAACCACGAAATCCTGCATGATCGGCGCACCGACCCGGTCTGAAATCTGGTCATAGAAGATGTAAAGATAGAGCGCCGTCAGAGCGCCGAGGATTGCCAGCGCCCACTCCCAAGGCGGAATCCAGTTCTTGGGCGAACCGAGCAGGATGGCCCCTATCATGGCGGCGCCGATCAGCGGAATCCACCAGGTCGCGATGCCATCCTTCGCCCCGACCATAAAGAGGAAACACAGGATGATCGGCACGCCAATCCCGAGGATCAGCTGTACCGGCGTGCGGGCTGCGGGATAGCCCGCAAAGGCGAGGAAGAGGGCGAAGGCGAGGTGGAACGAGCGGGCCTCGGTGTCGTTGAAGACGCCGAAGTTGACCATGAACGGGATGGGCGAGGCGATCCAGAGTTGGAACAACGACCACGAAACGGCGACGATGAACAGCAGGGTACTGACCCCGCCCGCCGGAGATCGTGCGCCGGTATCGACTGACGCGACGAGTTCGTCGAGTTCCGCCTGGCTCTTGGGGCCTCGACCCGCCGCTTCATTCTCGACCGCCGCTGCCTCGAACTGGTCGTCCCGATCGTTCTCCGCCATCGCATTTCACACGGGTCAAAGACCACGCGCTCCCCGGAAATTTCTGATGTTATCGTTGTCCCTCGGCGTGGCGTGGGGCACCGCAATGCCCCGCGCGGTCTTTATCGAGCAGGATTATTCCATCCAGCCTTTTTCCTTGTAGTACTTGGCGGCACCGTCATGCAGCGGCGCGGAGAGACCGGCTGCGATCATCTCTTCTTCTTTGAGATTGGCGAACGCGGGATGCAGCTTGCGGAAGCGGTCGAAGTTTTCGAAGACCGCTTTCACGACCTCGTAAATCACTTCATCATCCACGTCGGACGAGCTGACGAAGGTTGCCTTCACCCCGAAGGTCTTCACGTCGTCATCGGTCCCGGTGTACATCCCGCCGGGAATCGTCGCCTCGGCATAGAACGGGTTGTCGTCGATCAATCCTTTGACAGCATCACCGTCGACGGTGACGATATTTGCCTCGGTCGTCGTCGTTGCTTCCTGAATCGAACCGTTCGGGTGGCCTACCGTATAGACGATGGCATCGACCTTGTTATCGCCGAGAGCGGCGGCCTGTTCTGCGGGCTTCAACTCGGATGCAAGGGCGAAATCGTCCATCGACCAGCCCTTGGCTTCGAGCAGCACTTCCATCGTTGCAAGCTGACCCGAACCGGGGTTGCCGACATTGACCCGCTTGTCCTTGAGGTCGTCGAAGTTCGAGATGTCCGCGTCCTGGCGCGCGATGACGGTGAACGGCTCGCCATGGACCGAAAAGACTGCGCGCAGCTTGTCGAACTTGTCGCCCTCGAATTTCGACGAGCCATTATAGGCGTGATACTGCCAGTCGGACTGGGCGACGCCCATATCCATGTCGCCCGCCTTGATAGCGTTGATGTTGGCGATCGACCCACCGGTCGAGGGCGCGGTGCACTTGATGTCTTTCGAGGCGCGGTTGACCAGCTTGCAGATCGACTGGCCGACGACGAAGTAAACGCCGGTTTGGCCGCCGGTGCCGATGGTGATGAACTTTTCCGCTGCCAATGACGGAGCCATCATCGCCATCGAACTGATGGCCGCAGAGGCGAGCGTTTTCCATGATTTCATTGAGTAGTCTCCTAATGTTTTGTCATTTTCCAGCACGCGGTGGCTGGCCGTTTCCCAAGTTTTCCACGCGACGCGCCGGGCGACCTGGTTTGGTCATTGCCCTGGCAAGTCGCGGGTGGTCTTCAGTTGTGGTATTGTTGCAGTCGATGTTGAGGGTTCCCTTCTAACGCGTGCAATAAGAGACATCGTTCATAAAAATGAACAAGACTCCCATAAAAGCGTAAACGCGTCATACGGATGAACGCAACAAGATTCATCATTGGTTAACTTTCGAGGCCGAAATTCTCGTCTATTCGGCGTTGTGCGTCAGGCTGGATTTGCGCGGCGTGTAAAACAATGTTTAGAATAATAAACGTATTGTCAGACGGGATGTGTGATGGAATTCAGCGTTGGTAGCCGGCTACGCGCGGTGCGTGAAGCGCGGGGCCTGTCTCAGCGTGCCCTCGCCACGCGCAGCGGCGTGACCAATGGCACGATCTCGATGGCCGAACAGGATTCGACAAGCCCCTCTATTGCGTCGCTGAAAAAGATCCTCGACGGTATTCCGATGTCCCTGTCGGAATTTTTCGCCGAGGATGATTCCGTTGCCGCACAGTTATTCTTTACCGCCGACGAGTTGATCGACCTGACCCCGGATGCCGATGGCAAGGACGGGCCTCTGATTTCCCTGCGCCAGGTCGGCGATGCCTCGGCGCACAGCATCCAGATGTTGCACGAACGCTATCGCCCCGGTGCCGATACGGGCGAGACGGCCTATAGCCATCCGGGCGAGGAGGCGGGGCTGGTGATCGAGGGCTGTATCGACATCACCGTCGACGGCGAAACCCGGCAGTTGAAGCCGGGGGATGCCTATCTGTTCGACAGCAGGCTGCCGCATCGGTTTCGCAATACGGGCAAAGTCGATTGCGTGATCGTCAGCGCCTGCACCCCGCCGTCCTTCTGAGGGCGCGGCGATGAAGTGCGATACTCTCGTCATCGGGGCAGGCGTCTTTGGTCTGAGCATTGCGCGGGCCATCAGGCGGCTTGGCCGAGAGGTGGTTGTCGTCGACGCGGCTGGACCGGGCGCGGGGGCCAGTGCGACGCCGCTTGGTGTGCTTGCGCCCCATTCGCCGGATCGCTGGAACGAGAAGAAACAAGCACAGTTCGAGGCATTGACGTCCCTCGCCGACGTGGTCGTAGGGTTGGAGGCAGAGACAAGCATCGACATCGGGTATCGCCGCTGCGGTCGGCTGATCCCGCTGATCCGCGAACATCATGTCGCCCTATGGCAAGCGCGCGCGGTTGATGCGGCGAGCAATTGGCGCGGGGTTGCGGCCCTGTCGGTGGTGACGCCGTCCGAGGACTGGCTGCCTCGCGACGCCGCCCCCTTTGGTGCGGCGCTGTGCGGGTTGAGCGCGCGGATTGACGCGCGGGCCTATGTGGCGGCGCTTGCGCGCAGTGTCGAGCGGATCGAGGCAGGCTATCGCCTTGCGGCATTGGAGGATGGCGCGGCGGTGTTCGATAATGGCGAGCGGATACGCGCCCGGCATATCGTGCTAGCGAACGGGGCCGGGGCGTTTGAGCATCTGCCTGATCTCGATGACGAAACCCCGGCGGGGCGGGGCGAAAAGGGGCAGGCGGCGATCCTGCGCCTCGCGCCGGGACAGGCCGTGAGTGACCTGCCGCTGATCTATCGCGACCGGCTTTACATCGTGCCGAGGGGCGAGACTCATGTCGCCGTCGGCGCGACGAGCGAGCGCGAGTATGGGGATCCCGACATGACAGACACGCAGCTTGACTCGTTGATTGATAAAGCGGAGGCGATTTGCCCCGCGCTTGAGGGAGCAGAGGTCATCGAACGCTGGGCACGGCTGCGGCCCCGGGCGGCGGATAAGCGCCTTCTTGTCGGCCCGCACCCGACCCATGCGGGGGTCACGGTGGCCACGGGCGGGTTCAAGACCGGTCTCGCCATGGCGCATAAGGTGGCTGAGACGGTGGCGCGGCTGCCTATTACGTCCGGGTCTTGACCGGCTGTCCATTGACGTAAGTCTCGGCAATCGACCGGTCATCGCCCATGATTTGCAGGATAAAGAGTTCCTCCCGCAACGACTCCGCACGTTCCATGCGCAGGGCCATGGCCGGGGTGGCACGGGCGTTCAGCACGACAATATCGGCCTCGGTTCCCGCCTCAAGCGTGCCGATGCGATCCTCCAGCCCGAGCACCGCCGCATTACCGCGCGTGATCCAGTGGAACGCGCGCAGGGGGTCGAGGCTCTGGTTGCGCAGTTGCAGGATCTTGTAGCCCTCGTTCAGGGTTTGCAGCATCGAATAGCTAGTGCCAGCCCCCACATCCGTCGCAATGCCGCTGGCGATACCGCGCGCGCGTAAGCCGCCGTCGTCAAACAGGCCGCTGCCGAGAAAGAGGTTCGAGGTCGGGCAAAAGACGGGATGCGAACCGGTCTCGGCCAGCACGTCGATCTCTCGCGCATCAAGGTGGATGGCGTGGCCCAGCAGGCTACGCGGGCCGAGCAGGTCTTGGGTCTCGTAGACGTCGAGATAGTCGCGTGCGCCCGCATACAGCTTACGCGTCAGATCAATCTCTTCGCGGTTTTCCGACAGATGCGTCTGGACGTAGCAATCGGGATGCTCCGCCGCGAGCACCCCCGCTGCCTCAAGCTGTTCCGGCGTCGAGGTGATCGCAAAGCGCGGGGTAATCGCATAGAGCGCGCGTCCTTTGCCGTGCCATTGCTTGATAAGGGCCTTGGTGTCGTCATAGCCGCTCTGGGGTGTATCGAGCAGGCCATCGGGGGCGTTGCGGTCCATCAAAACCTTGCCCGCAATCATGCGCATCCCGCGCGCCTCAGCCTCGCTGAACAGCGCATCGGCGGAGGTCTTGTGGACCGAGCAAAACGCCGCGGCGGTCGTTGTGCCATGGGCCGTGAGCAGGTCAAGGAACTGCGCGGCCATGGCCTGCGCGTGGGTTTCATCGGCAAAGCGTCGTTCTTCGGGGAAGGTGTAGGTATTGAGCCATTCCATCAACTGCGCGCCCCAGCTGGCGATGACCTGAGTTTGTGGAAAGTGGATATGGGCGTCGATGAAACCGGGCATCAGCAGGTGAGGGCGGTGGTCGGTGATCTCCGCCTCGCCAGCGGCGCGGGCAATCTCGGCATACGAACCGATGGCCTCGATCAGGCCGCCGGACATCAGCACGCCGCCATCCTCGATATAGGTGAAGCTGCCGGTGTCGTCCGCATGGACTGGCTCGCGGTTGAACGAGAGGATGCGTCCGCGCAGCAGTCTTCGGGTCATGGGCTTGTTCCCGTGGCGAGGATCGAATCTGTGGCGCGGTGGGTGTCGAGGGCTGTGATGACCTCGGGCAGAACGAGGGCGGCGATGATCTCCGGGCGTTTGTCGTCGATCCCGGGCGCGCCGATGGGGCAGGTTAGCGCGGCGGTCTGCGTCTTGCCGCGCTGGGACCGTTCGAAGACGGCGCGTTTTGTCGCCGACCCGATCAGGCCGACATAGGCGGCGTCTCCCCGCGACAGCGCGGCTTCTGTCAGCAGGAAGTCGAGGCCGTGATCGTGGGTGAGGATGATGAAGGCGCTGCGCGGCGGGGCGTTCGCGATTTCGGCCTCGGGAATGGCGCTGAGGCGTTTTTCCACCGTGGCCGCGCAGCGCGCCAGTTCCGCCGCGCGTTGGTCGACGAGAATCGTACGAAACGGCAAGTGCTGGAACAAGTCGGCAAGGGCGCGCCCGACATGGCCGCTGCCAAGGATATAGACATGGGGCTGCGCGTCGATGGCGGCCTGCGCCCTTCGTAACGCGGCTTCACGGTCGGTTTCTGAGAACAGAGTGAGTGACAGCCGGACCCGCCCGCCGCAACACTGGCCGCTCTCCGGCCCGAGGGTTACGTCCAATTCGGCTTTTTCGGCGCCATCTGCGATGAGGGCGCGGGCGCGCTCGATGGCTTGGTATTCGAGGCCGCCACCGCCGATGGTGCCCGCGATACCGCGAGGGGTCACAACCATCTTTGCCCCGGCCTCGCGCGGGGCAGAGCCGCGAACTTCCGTCACCAGAATACGCACTATCGGATCGCCCGATGCCGCCAAGGCGCTGAGTTCTGAGGGGGTCATGCGCTACTCTCCGCGCCGCGCAGGCGTTCGATGGCCATCAGCACGCGCTCGGGCGTGGCCGGGGCGTCGAGGCGGGGACATTCGCGGTAATCCGCGATGCTCGCCACCGCCATCGACAGGGCTTCGAAGACTGAAATGCCCAGCATGAAAGGCGGCTCGCCCACGGCCTTTGACCGCTTGATCGTGCGTTCTGGATTCTCCGACCATTCGGCCAGCGCCACGTTGAAGATGCGCGGAATATCCGAGGCGAGGGGGATCTTGTAGGTCGAGGGTGCATGGGTGCGCAGGCGGCCCTCGGCATCCCACCAGAGTTCTTCGCTGGTCAGCCAGCCGACACCCTGCACAAAGCCCCCTTCGATCTGGCCAAGGTCGATGGCTGGGTTCAGCGACCGACCGACATCATGGAGAATGTCTGTGCGCTCAACGCGATATTCGCCGGTCAACGTGTCCACCGTCACCTCGGACACCGCCGCGCCATAGGCGAAGTAATAGAACGGGCGGCCCGTGCCCGTCTCCCGGTCCCAATGGATTTTCGGTGTCTTGTAGAACCCCGCTGCCGAAAGCTGTACCCGCGCCATATAGGCGGCTGAGACCAGGTCCGGGAACGGGACGGCTTCGTCGCCGATCAGGACGGTATTCGGGGCGAAGCGGATCGCGCTGGCGTCGGTTTGCCAGTGCTCAGTGGCAAAAGCGACCAGCCGTGCCTTGATCTGCTCCACCGCGTCCAGCGCCGCCATGGCGTTCAGGTCCGACCCCGAAGAGGCGGCGGTGGCGGATGTGTTTGGCACTTTGCCGGTGGACGTCGCGGTGATCTTTATCCGGTCAATATCGACCTGAAACGCATCGGCGACCACCTGCGCGACCTTGGTGTTGAGACCTTGTCCCATCTCGGTGCCGCCGTGGTTCAGGTGGATCGACCCGTCCTTATAGACATGGACCAGCGCCCCCGCTTGATTGAACCACGTCGCGGTGAAAGAAATGCCGAACTTCACCGGCGTGAGGGCAATCCCCTTTCGCAGCACGCTGCCCTCGGCGTTATGGGCGAGGATGGCGGCGCGGCGCGTTTGATAGTCGGCAGTTTCTTCCAACTCGCCAATCAGCCGAGGGAGAATGTTGTCTTCGACGGTCTGGTGATATGGCGTGACGTCGCGGCCCGCGCCGCCATAGAGATTGGCCTTTCGGATATCCAACGTGTCGCGCCCGAGGGCATAGGCGATTTCCTCGATGACCCGTTCGGCGGCGATCACGCCTTGGGGACCGCCAAAGCCGCGAAAGGCTGTGTTGGAGACGGTGTTGGTCTTCATGGGCCGCGATTGCAAGCGTACCGCCGGGTAGAAATAAGCGTTGTCGGCATGGAACAGCGCGCGGTCGGTGACCGGCCCGCTGAGATCGGCGGAAAACCCGCAGCGGGCGGCGAACCGCGCGTCGAGCGCCTCGATCCGGCCCTCGCCGTCGAAACCGACATCGTAGTCGATGGCGAAGTCGTGGCGCTTTCCGGTGGCGATCATGTCGTCGTCGCGGTCTGGGCGCAGCTTTACCGGACGCCCGAGTTTCTTGGCGGCCACCGCTGCGACAGCGGCGAAGATGTTCATCTGGGTTTCCTTGCCGCCAAACCCGCCGCCCATCCGGCGGACCTTGACCGTGACCGCATTTGACGGCACGCCCAGCGCATGGCCGACCATGTGCTGCACTTCGCTGGGATGCTGGGTCGAGGACCAGACGGTGACGTCATCATCCTCGCCCGGAATGGCGAGGGCGATCTGGCCTTCGAGATACATGTGATCCTGTCCGCCGACCGCCATTTGGCCCTTGATCCGGTGCTGCGCGGCGGCAAGTGCTGCATCCGCATCGCCGCGCCTGAGGGTCAGGGGCGCGGTGACATGGGGATAGCCCTTTTCGATAGCCTCAAGCGGATCGAGGGCGTGGGGCAGAGGGGTATAGTCTATCCGCGCCTTGACCACTGCCCGCCGTGCGGCGTCTCGGGTCTCGGCGATGACGGCGAAGATCGGCTGGCCGTGGAATTCGACTTTATCCTCGGCGAAGATCGGTTCGTCGTTCAGGCCCGTGGGGCTGATGTCATTGACGCCGGGAATATCGGCAGCGGTCAGCACGGCCACGACCCCGGCTGCGCTGCGCACGGTGTCCAGATCGCAAGCCTCGATACGGCCATGGGCGATGGTCGACAGGCCGAGACAGGCGTGCAGGGTTCGCGCCGGTTCGGCGATGTCATCGGTATAGGTGGCCAGACCCGTCACATGCTTGGTGGCGGAGTCGTGTTGCAGGTCGGTATGGACGCTGCCGCGTATTGCTATTGGACGCCGTGCCGTCATGCGGATAGCCGAGCGGCTGCATCGCCCGCGCCCTGTTCGAGCCAGAAACGGCGGAAGAGGTTGCGCGCCACCTGCATCCGGTATTCCGACGACGCACGCCAGTCGGTCAGCGGCGCGAAATCATCGTCGAGGCTGGCGGCGGCGGTTAGCAGTGTTGCCTCCGACCAAGCCGCGCCCACGATTGCGGCCTCGGCGGCCTTTGCGCGTTTCGGGATGCCTGCCATGCCGCCAAAGGCGATGCGGGCCGCCGTGACGGTGCCCTCCGCCACCGTGACGTTGAACGCGGCGGCGACCGAGGAAATATCGTCATCCCTTCGCTTTGAGACTTTATAGGCGGCGTGGTGGGTGCCGTTCGCGCGGCGCGGGATTATGATCTGCTCGATAAATTCGCCCGGTGCGCGGTCTTGCTTGCCGTAGTCGATGAAGAAGTCCTCCAGCGCCAGACTGCGCCGCGCCTCTCCCCGGCGCAGCACGATCTCAGCCCCGAGCGCGATCAGGACGGGGGGCGTATCGCCGATGGGCGAGCCGTTGGCGATATTGCCGCCGACCGTTCCCATATTGCGCACCTGCCACCCGGCAATCCGGTTCCAGTATTCGGTGAGATTGGGGTATTCCGCCGCCAGCATCGCCTCGCAGTCCGTGTAGGACGCCCCCGCACCGATGCGCATGGCCGTGTCGCCGACCTCGATCTGCTGCAATCCCTCAAGATGACCGGTGAACACCGCCGGAGAAATATCGCGAAAGTGCTTTGTGACCCACAGGCCGACATCGGTTGCCCCGGCAACGACGGTGGCGGCGGGATGTTCGAGCAGCATCGCCGCAAGATCATCGACGCTGGCGGGCAGGATGGCGCGGTCGTCATCGCGTGCGACTTCGACCCGGTGCCCGTCTTGCAGGGCCGCCAATCGCGCGGTGACCGCCTCGCGCTCGGTATTCAGCGGGTCCGTTGCCGGTGTGCCATAACGCGCCGCGGCCTCGGCTGCACGGATGATCGGGGCATAGCCGGTGCAACGGCAGAGGTTGCCTTGCAGGGCGGTCTCGATCTGATGGCGGGTCGGTTCGGGGGTCTGCATCCACAGCGCATAAAGCGCCATGACGATACCCGGCGTACAAAATCCGCATTGGCTGCCATGGTGATCGACCATCGCTTGCTGCACGGGATGCAGGCCACCGCCCTCGCCCGCGCGCAGGTGCTCGACGGTGACGACGTGGCAAGCATCGACCGAGGCCAGAAAGCGGATACAGGCGTTCACCGGCTGATACCGCAACACGCCATCGCGTAGCCGCCCGACCAAGACGGTGCAGGCTCCGCAATCGCCCTCGGCGCAGCCTTCCTTGGTGCCGGTCAGGGCTGCGGTCAGGCGCAGGTGATCGAGCAGGGTGTCGGACGCGCCGATGTCGCCGATGGCAACCTGTCGGTCGTTCAGCAAAAACCTGATTTCCTGTCGATGCGCCATGGCGCGCTCCTGTGTTCATCGCGGCTGTCAGGGTCGAAAAAGGCGTCGCGGTCAGGCGAATTATCTGCCAATCTCGACGCCCCACGCCGCAAATCACCTTACGCGCGGCGAAGGTCGGGACGCAACGGGAGGAAAGACCGCATGACTGACGAAACCAAGGCCGCTGTGGATCGTAAGGCGGCGCTGGATTACCACGCCTTGCCGAGGCCCGGTAAACTCGCCATTCGTGCAACCAAACCGATGACCACGGGCCGCGACCTTGCCCGTGCGTATTCCCCCGGCGTGGCCGAGGCGTGCCTGGAGATCAAGGCTGATCCGGCCAATGCGCGGCTTTACACCACGAAGGGCAATCTCGTCGGCGTCGTCACCAATGGCAGTGCCGTGCTCGGCCTCGGCAATATCGGTGCGCAGGCATCCAAGCCGGTCATGGAGGGCAAGGCGGTTCTGTTCAAGAAATTCGCCGGGATCGACTGTTTCGACATCGAGCTGAACGAATCCGACCCCGAGCGCCTTGCCGATATGGTCTGTGCGCTGGAGCCGACCTTTGGCGCAATCAACCTCGAAGACATCAAGGCCCCCGAGTGTTTTATCGTCGAGCGCATCTGCCGCGAGCGCATGGGCATTCCGGTGTTTCACGATGACCAGCACGGCACCGCCATCGTCGTCAGCGCGGCGGCGAGCAATGCGCTGCATCTGGCGAAAAAGGACTTTGCCGACATCAAGGTCGTCTCGACCGGGGGCGGGGCCGCCGGGATTGCCTGCCTCAACATGCTGATGAAACTCGGCGTCAAGCGCGAGAATATCTGGCTGTGCGACATCGATGGCCTCGTCTATGAGGGGCGGGAAAGCCGGAACGAGCCGGAAAAGGAAGCGTTTGCTCAAAAGTCCGATCTACGCACGCTGGATCAGGTGATCGACGGTGCGAACCTGTTCCTCGGCCTGTCGGGACCGGGGGTTCTGACCGAGGCGATGGTTGCGAAGATGGCGCCGCATCCGATTATTTTCGCCCTCGCCAATCCGGTGCCCGAGATCATGCCCGAGGCGGCGCGGGCGGTTTCGCCCGATGCGATGATCGCGACAGGGCGGTCGGATTATCCCAATCAGGTCAATAATGTCCTGTGCTTTCCGTTCATCTTTCGCGGCGCGCTCGATGTGGGGGCGACCGAGATCAACGACGCGATGAAGATCGCCTGCGTCGGTGCGATTGCGGGCCTTGCGCGGGAGACGGCGAGTGCAGAACTCGGCGCGGCCTATCAGGGAGAGCGGCTGGCCTTTGGCCCGGATTACCTGATCCCCAAACCGTTCGACCCGCGCCTGTTGCCTACGGTTGCGGTCGCGGTGGCGAAGGCGGCGATGGAAAGCGGCGCGGCCACCCGAACCGTGGACCTCGACGCCTATCATGCCGGGTTGGAGACGCAGGTTTATCGCTCGGCGATGATCATGCGGCCTGTCTTTGAGTCCGCGCGTACCCTCCGGCGCAGCATTGTGTTTGCGGAAGGCGAAGAGCCGCGCGTGCTGCGCGCCGTGCAGGCGATGTACGAGGAGTTGAGCGAGTCGGTGGTGCTTGTCGGTCGCCCGGAGGTAGTCGAGGCCCGGATCGAGCGCGAGGGCCTGACCCTCAAACAAGGAACGCATTTCGATCTAGTCGACCCGAATAATGATCAGCGGTTTCGGGAATACTGGGGCAGTTATCACGAGTTGATGGCGCGAAAGGGCGTGACGCCCGATCTTGCGAAGGCGATCTTGCGCACAAATACCACCGCCATCGCGGCGACGATGGTTCATCGGGGCGAGGCCGACAGCATGATCTGTGGCACCTTCGGCCAGTATCAGTGGCACCTCAATTATGTGAACCAGATCCTCGGCACCGAAAAGCATCACCCGGTCGGTGCGCTGTCCCTGACGATCCTCGATGACGGGCCGCTGTTCATCGCCGATACCCATGTGCATATCTCGCCCACGCCCGAGCAATTGGCGGAGACGGTCATCGGCGCGGCGCGGCATGTGCATCGCTTTGGGCTGGACCCGAAAATCGCGATTTGCTCAAGCTCGCAATTCGGCAATCTGGCCTGTCGGTCCGGGGAGGTCGCGCGGGTGGCGCTGGCGCTGCTCGACGGTCAGCCCCGCGATTTCGAGTATGAGGGCGAAATGCATACCGATACGGCGCTTAATCCAGAGCTGCGCGAGCGTCTGCTGCCGGGGAGCCGCCTGACCGGCAAGGCCAACGTCCTCGTCTATACCGACATCGACGCGGCGGGGGCGGCGCGCAACCTGTTGCGGTCGGTTTCCGGCGGTGTCGAAGTCGGCCCGATCCTGATGGGGATGGGCAACCGCGCGCATATCGTGACCCCCGGTGTCACGGCGCGCGGCCTGCTCAACATCGCCGCCCTCGCGGGGATGCCGGTGTCCAGTTACGGCTGACGCGGCGATCCATGCGGGTCGAGGCGCTCGCCGGCGTGTCCGCCAGAGACCTCGTCCGTCGCCTCGTCGGCGAGTTCTTCCGGCAACAGAAGATTGAGCACGATGGCGATCAGGGCGGCGGGCAGGATGCCCGATGCGGCGAGGATACGCAGGGTGTCGGGCAGGAATTGCAGCGCATTGGGCGAGCCCGGTGCGAGGTTCATGACCTCGAGCTGCAACCCGAGGCCGATGGAGATCGCAACCGCAAAGATCACCATGTTGCGACGGTTCCAGACCACGTCCGACAGCATCGAGACCCCCGCCGCGACGACCATGCCGAACATCACGATCACACCGCCGCCCAGCACTTCGATGGGAATGGTGCGGATGATGCCGCCGACTTTCGGGACCAGACCGCACGCGATCAGGAACAGCGCACCGATGGTGACGACGTGGCGGCTCATGACGCCGGTCATCGCGATCAGGCCGACATTCTGCGAGAAGGAGGTGTTGGGCAGGCCGCCGAAGACGCCGGCGATAGCTGTGCCGAAACCATCGGCAAAGGTTGCGCCGCGGATCTCGTCATCGGTCGCCTCGCGCCCCGCGCCGCCCTTGGTGATCCCCGAGACATCGCCCACGGTTTCGACCGCCGACACGAAGGCCATGAGGCAAAAGCCGATGACGGCGGCAAAGCTGAACTCGAACCCGAACTCGAACGGCTTGGGCGGGGCAAAGCTCGCCGCGCGCTCCCAGCTCGTGGCGATGGAGGCCGTATCGAGAATGCCGACAGCGATGGCATAGAAATACCCGGCGACGATGCCGATCAGAACGGCGGAGACCGAGAGCATCCCGCGCGTGAAGAACTTCAGCCCCAGCGTCACGAAGATCACGACCAGCGCCGCGCTCCAATTCAGCAGGCTGCCATATTCCGGCAGGTTTCGCGCCTTTGCCGGAACGCCGCCCGCCGCGTATTCGATACCGACCTTGACCAGCACCAGACCGATCATCGTCACCACCAGACCCGTCACGAGCGGGGGCAGGGCAAAGCGGATACGTCCGATGAAAAGGCCCAGCACCGCGTGGAACAAGCCGCCGATCAGCACGCCGCCGAACAACACCGGCAGAGCCTCGACGCCCTTGCCTGCGACCAGTGGAATCATGATGGGGATAAAGGCAAAGCTGGTGCCTTGCACGATGGGCAAGCGCGCGCCCGCCGGGCCAAGGCCGATGGTCTGTATCAAGGTCGCGATACCGGCGAACAGCATCGACATCTGAATCATGTAAAGAAGAACCGGGAAATCCGGTGAATTCGAGCCGAACCCAAATCCTGCCGCCCCGGCCACGATAATCGCCGGGGTGACATTCGACACGAACATGGCCAAGACATGCTGAATACCGAGCGGCACCGCCTTATAGAGAGCCGGTGTATAGTTCGGGTCGCGCAGTTGCTCTGGCGTGCCGATGGAATTGTTTCGGGCCATTCTGTCTTTTCCTCGAATGAGATGGTCGCTGATTACTGTTGCTTATGTTGCGCTGCGAAAAACGAGTCGCGTCAAGTCGGGTCTGTCAGACCGGCGGAGACGAGGCCATCTGGGTCGACAATCCGCCACGGCGTCTCGAACCAATGTTCTTGCAGGTTCTCGCCGGTGCCGATGCGGTCGACGACGGCGAACAGGCGCTCGTTGCCTAGGGGCGTCAGCACCCCGTGCCAGATATTGCGGTGATAGTTCACGCCCTGACCCGCAGCGGTCAGAAAGGCGAGCGGCGTCCCCGGCGCGCCGTTGTCGTCGGGCGCGACGATGACCAGAAACGGATCGGCGGAGAGGGGCAAAAATGCCTGACTGCCCAGGGGATGCCGCTCCATCATCGTCAGGGCGAGGGGCAGGGCATAGGGCTGGCCCTTGAAAACGCTGATCCCCGCCCGCCCGTCCGCGTCGCCGAAATCAAGCAGCGCCCGGTCACTGTAGCGGGCGCAGTTGCCCTGGTTGATCATGACCGTCGGCGCGCCGCTGGCGTCGATGACATCGCCGAAGGGCGCGAACGCCGCCGGATCGAGGGGCCGGATCGCAATATCGCGGCTCATGACGGCAACATGTCGCGCAGGCGGAGCAGGGCGATGCGCTCGACCTGTCGGCAGGCGGTTTCGAACTCCGTCGGGCGGTCATTGTCGATTCGTGTGCGAAAGGCGTCCAGAATCGCGTCCTTGGTCAGCCCTTTCACGGCGATGATGAACGGAAAGCCGAACTTTTTGACGTAGCGCCCGTTCAGGTCGCTGAAGGCAGCGCGTTCCTCATCGGTCAAGGCGTCGAGGCCCGCCCCCGCCTGTTCCGCGCTCGACTCGGCGGTCAGGCGCTTTGCCGCCGCGAGTTTTCCCGCAAGGTCGGGGTGGGCGTTCAGCACACCAAGCCGCTCCTCGCCCGATGCCGCTCGAAACATCCGTGCCATCGCTGCGTGCAGGCCGGGGGCGCGGTCATGGGCGGGACCGAGTTCCAGCGCGAAGGCGCGTTCGGCGATCCATGGCGAATGTTCGAAGATGCTGCCGAAATGATCGACGAAGGCGTCTTGGGTCATGCTCGAGGGGCGCGGGGCAGACGGTGCCGGATGATGTGTCGCCCAGTGCTGTGCAATCTCGATGCGCCGCGCCAGCCAGACCCGGTCATGGGATTTCACATAGTCGATAAAGCGCCGCAATGCCTGCACGCGCCCCGGCCTGCCGATCAAGCGGCAATGCAGGCCGATGGACATCATCTTGGCCGCGCCCGCTTCGCCCTCGGCATAAAGCGCGTCGAAGCTGTCCTTTAGGTAGGCGAAGAACTGATCGCCGGAATTGAACCCCTGGGGTGTCGCAAACCGCATGTCGTTCGCATCGAGGGTGTAGGGGATGACGAGTTGCGCGCCGTGCCAATAGGGCAGGTCATCGGCATAACTGTCGGAGACATAGGCAAAGCCGCCTTCCTCCGCGACCAGATCGACGGTGTTGATCGAACAGCGCCCTGTATACCACCCGCGCGGGCGCTCGCCGGTGACCTCGGTGTGAATACGGATCGCCTCGGCCATGTGCGCGCGCTCGTCTTCGGGCGAGAAATCCTTGTATTCGATCCACTTCAGTCCGTGGGAGGCAATCTCCCACTCCGCCGCCTGCATTGCGGCGACCTGTTCGGGCGAGCGTTCCAGCGCCGTCGCGACGCCGTAGACGGTGACCGGCACGTCCATGCCGGTGAACAGGCGATGCAGCCGCCAGAACCCGGCCCGCGCGCCGTATTCGTAAATCGACTCCATGTTCCAATGCCGCTGCGCGTCCCACGCGCTGGCGCCCACGATCTCCGACAAAAACGCCTCCGACGCTTTGTCGCCATGCAGGATATTGTTCTCCCCGCCTTCCTCGTAGTTCAGTACAATCTGAACCGCGATCTTGGCGTCATTTGGCCACTGAGGGTCCGGCGCACGCGGCCCGTAGCCGCGCATGTCTCTGGGGTATCTGTTCATGGGTTAACCATTAGGCAAAACCTGTGGCCCCGCCAAGCTTTATGCGGTGCGCGCCCGCCGGATGGTGTTCAGGAAGGCAAGCACAAACAGCCCCGACAGGATCAGCACAATCGTAGGCGCAGGCGCGCTGTCGATGAAAAAGCTCAGATAAACCCCCACAATGCTTGAGAAAACGGCGAC
>CALGNO010000037.1 GCA_937958625.1 uncultured Neomegalonema sp. | reverse complement strand
GCGACGGGAAGGAAAACATCATACGCAAGCCCTCATCGCACTCGCCAGACGCCGCGTCACCGTCCTTTGGACCATGATCCAACGCCGCCAACCGTTCTCTCCCACCCAAAAAGCTGCTTGACTGACGCATTACTCAGCTGCCTCCGCCATCGGAGGCCACTCCACGGTTTCGCGCCGCTGATACGGGGTGAACCAGTCGGGGTCTGTGCGGTATTCGACGCGGCCATCGGCATAGACGCGGGCGACGGCGCGGCGGGACGAGAGGCAAAAGGCGTGGACGCTCATTTGCATCCCGCCGGTATGGCAATAGCCGACCTCGATATTGCAATCGATCACCATCGACTTGCCGACAAACCCCATCGCGCCCATGCCGATAGAGTTGCCCAGTTCCTTGAATTCATCTTCCAGCGCGGCAATCCGAGGGTCGGCATTGCGATCCCCGACGGTGCGCAGGCACGCCGCGCGCTTGCCGAGGACCATGCAGGTATCCTTGCACCCGCCAAGCCCGATACCGATGATCGCGGGTTGGCAGGCAAGGCCGCGTTTGCCGAAGGCCACGAGGCTGTCGAGGTAAAACCGTTTAATGCCTTCGATGCCATCGGACGGGAACAGCATCCGGTAATCCGTGCCAAAAAGGCCGCCCTTGTGCACGGTGATGAGGTCGATCCACTCGCCGCCCGGCTCATAGCCATACTCGATCTCGGGCGCGCCGATGCCGACATTGTTGTCATGATCCGTGCGCCACAGCGGATGCACGCGATTGGGACGCAGGGGCACGCCGTTGGTCGCGTTGGCGGTGGCGCGGCGCAGGGCGGCCTCCAGCGCAATCGGCCCGCCCTCGATCTGCGTCTCGTTGCCCATTTTCACATACCAGCGCGGTGTGCCGGTATCGCCGCACATGGCGCGGCGGTCTTCTTTGGCGGCCTCGTAATTCTCCAGCATCGCTTGCAGGACGAAGGAGGACAGATCACCATCTTCGACCTTCGCGGCGGCTTGCAGCCCGTCGAGGTAATCTTGCGGAATTTCGATGGCCGCCTTGTCCATCAGCGTTTCGGCAGTGGACTGGATCAGCGCGATGGGGATCATGGAGCATTCTCCCGAGCCTTAAAATTCACAACCACTCTAACGAACTTTCGCGCGAACGCCATTCTTGAGAGACCGGAAGATGCGCAGCATCTGACACGCGTCGACTGCCCCCCGGGCGGCGCGTGCCGCACCACCCGCGGTCGCCGCTTATTTTGCGTGGAAGGGTGTTGAGGATCAATTTCTAGAAAATCGACTATAGCGGACTTAGCCACCGTCTTTGACATTCGCGGCGGCTTGCAATCTGTCGAGGTAGTCTTGCGGAATTTCGATGGCCGCCTTGTCCATCAGCGTCTCGGCGGTGGACTGGATGAGGTCGATTGGGATCAACGGCAGGCCTCTTTTCTAACGGTCTGGCTCTCTTTTTTGAAGGTCGCCCAATTAGCCAAGAGAAGCAATGAGCTCATAATATATAGCTGTTGTATACTTATATATTTTGTACTATTGTCAGGGCGTCGGTATCTCGCCGACCTAAAAACGGAGAAAACCATGAAACATTTTATAACGATCTATTTCGCGGGAGTGCTTGCACGCTTTGTGCGCGCAATCCTGTCTCCGCGCTGGCGGGCGGAAGCTACGCCGATTGCGGTCAACGTATCGACATCGAGCGCTTATGAGCCAGCTAACAGCGGCTTTTCTGGGCACTTCGTCGTCCTGAGCACATATCATCAGGTGCTCGCGCGTTTTCCGGCTTGGCTTCAGAATCTGGTAAGCGATTCTGGAGGCTGTGCTGTTAATAGCACTCGCCAGACCGCATCCCTGCGAACTGAAATATAGCGATGTCGACAACTTACATCGACAATGTTCCCGGCGGGTCGTTTGGCGTGTTTGTTTTAGCCTGCGTGACGCGGTTAGGTACGGACGCTTACGGCATGCGCATCGTCAAAACATTGTCCGATAAATATGGAAAATCCGTAGCGCCACCAAGAGTCTACCAAACGCTTGGCGCTCTGGAAAAGAAAGGCTTCGTGAAGTCTTTCCAAGCAGATCCTGACCCGCACACGCCAGGACGCCCTAAGCGCATGTACAGCGCCGACGATAAAGGGGCAGCGGTGATGGAGTTTCTAGGGTGTCCAAACCCATGATCGTCGGTTCTGGAAAAGGAGTCATAAGATGGCTCGTAGTAACCATGACCCGCCGACTTGGATGTTGTCGATTGTTCGTTCCTCGCTTCCGCACACTGTGGACCGCGAGGAGTGTATCGAAGCGACAACCCAAGACTACTTGGATCGTCACCTCAAAGATGGTCCGCGATCAGCGTATGTGTGGATGGCAACGACAACTATTTGCACGTTCTACGTTGGTTACAAAGCGGAGGTCCTGTTTGCAGCAGGAGCTATTGTGGCAGTAGTGCTAGCCGTCTGACACAATCCGCTAAGCGACGTAGAGGACCGCTGTTAAGCGGTCCTTTTTCTATATGCAATAAAAGTTAACATCGTATTGCGGCAAAGTTGAGAAAACATAACTCAACGTGATTCAAGTCACAGTTTTGGTGAAGACTGTTTCAAATTGTTTCATCACTCCGCCGCCACCAAAGTCTCCGGCTCGCTCTCCGGCAAGATCGTCTCCCCCGGTCGGACGATGGTGAATTGCACCGGCTCGCGCGTCACGGTCAAATCATCGCCGGTCTGGCGCGCCACTGTGTAATATGACCCGTCCAAGTCGCCTTCCTGCGGAAAATCCTCCCGGAAATGCGCGCCGCGAGAGTTTTCGCGGGCGATCCCGGCTTTGGCGATGACCGCTGAGACATCGCACAGGCTCGCCATATTCAGCCAGTCGTGCCATGTCAGATTGAACGCGAGCGTATCCCCGGCCACGCCCGTCTCCATCAGGTCCGCCTTGATATCGGCAACCCTAGTGACGCCGCGTTGCATCCCGGCCTCGGTGCGCATGACGCCAACATCGTCCCACATCGCCTCCTGCAAGCCATGGCGCAGGCGATTGACGAAGCCGGGGGTTTTCGACAAGGGCCGCCGCGCGCGGTCGATTTCAGCGCTCAGCACCGCCTCGTCGGGGTCGCGCAGCGCGCTCATCCCCGCGATATCGGCCCCCATCACATCCCCCGCCACCCCGCCATAGACGGTCGAGTTCGCCACGCCATTACCGCCCAGCCGGTTCGAGCCATGGGCGCCGCCCGCGTCTTCTCCGGCGACATAAAGGCCCTCCATCGCCGTGCGGGTATCGGCATCGACGACCACGCCGCCCATGAAGTAATGGGCCGTCGGCACGACCTCGACCTTGCCCCCCGCGAGGTCAAACCCGCTATCGGCACAGCGTTTGACCATGCCCTTGAACTTCTTCGCGACGGTCTCGGGCCCCAGATGCGCCATCGAGATATAGACGCCGCCTCCAGGCGAGGCGTTGTTCTTGCGCATCTCGGCGAAGATACCCCGGCTGACCACATCGCGGGTCGCGCGCTCGCCGAGGGCGTCATAGTCAAACATAAAGCGATTGCTTGCCCCGTTGAGCAGGTGCCCGCCCGCCCCGCGCAGCCCTTCCTCCAGCACGGTGCCGGTCATCTTGGTGTGGTCTCCGGCGAGCAATCCCGTGGGGTGAAACTGCACCATCTCCATATCCCGCAAGGGCAGGCCCGCGCGCAGGGCCATGGCGAGGCCGTCCATCGTCTTGTCGCCCGACGGCGTGTGGTACTTGTACATCGTTGGCCCGCCTCCCGTGGCCATCAGCACCGCCTTGGCCCGCACAAAGCGAAAGCCCCCGCTGCGCATGTCGATGAACAGAACGCCGGACAGCGCCGACCCGTCCCGTGTCGGGATCAGGCCGATGGCGCGATGCTCCTGCATCTTTTCGACCGGGCGCGCCAGCACCTGTTCCATCAGGCGGTTGATAATCTCGATGCCCGTCAGATCGCCCTTATGCACCGTGCGGTCGGCGGTCTGGCCCGCAAAGGCCTTGTGGTGCAGCGTGCCGTCCTCGTTGCGGTCGAAGAAGCAGCCGACTTCGTTTTCCAGCTCGCGGACGCGGACGACGGCTTGCTCGCACAGCTTCCACGCCATGTCCTGATCGGGCAGCCACTTGCCGCCCTTGATCGTATCCATGAAGTGCCGCTCGACCGTGTCGCCGGTGCCGAGCGAGACGTTATAGCCGCCCTGAACCATGCGGGTGCAGCCGCATTTACCGATCAGACCCTTCACGGCGATGGTGACCTTTGCCGCCGGGGCGCTTTGCTGTGCATGAAGCGCCGCGAACAGACCCGCGCCCCCGGTGCCGAGGATCAGAATATCGGTGTCGTGGCGCTCTATCTTCATAGTGCCCTCAGGAAAAATGTGCCGGAGATCAGCAGCGACACGCCAACCGCTGCCGCCGCCAGCGTCTTCTGGTTCGCGGACCAGGGCAGCCATTCCAGTGCCATCAGGCGGAGGCCGCCAAAGACATGCACAGCGAGCAGAAAGACAAGCCCGAACTCGGCAACCTTCACCAGCGGATAGTCCGTCCAGTGCAGAAACCCGTCCAGCCGCTCCGGCGCGTTCAGGGCGTAGGATAAAATCCAGAAATGCAGCGGCAGGAACAGCGCGAGCGCGATCCCCGAAATCCGATGCACGATAAAGGCAAACCATAGCGGGTGGGTACGGTGGGGCCGGATCATGTCGCCGTCACCGCGTAAACCGCTTGCAGGCCCATGGCCAGCAGCAGGGCGCAAATCCCCAGCGCCACGCCGTTCAGCACACCGCCGCGCATCCCGGCCCACTCATAGAGAATCGTGCGCAGGCCAATCGCGGCATGGACCGAGACCGCAATGACAAAGCTGCCATAGAACAGCGCCCAAAGAACGCTGCCCTGAGTGCGCCCAAGGATTTCCGCCGCCGATAACCCGCCCTGAATCGCATAGATCATCACGGCGATATGGCCGAGGACGAGTGGGGCCATGACCAGCGCACTCAAGCGCTGCGCCATGTAAAGGCGCAGCTCAGTCATGCCTTGCCCCGTTTGAAAAACGACTTGGCAATCTCGCGCTTCAATCCGGCAATCGAGGCCATCGGGTTCAGCTCGTTGGGGCAGGCATGGGTGCAACTGCCCATGCTATGACACGCATGACAGCCGCCCTTCGCGGACACCGCATCGAGGATCACGCCCGCGCCATCATCCTTGGCATCATTGAACAGCGTCCATGCCCGATTAAGCGCGGCGGGGCCGAGATACTCGGGGTCGCTCGCCACGGAATCGCAGGCGGCGTAGCAGATCGAGCAGTTTATACACTCGATCCCGGCATCGGCGCGCGCGCGAGGGGCGCTGGCGGGGTTGATCTGCTCAATCGCGTCATCGCGGGATTTCGAGGGATGAAACACACCCTCGGCGGCGACCCATTTGTCGAAGAACGGGTCCATATCCGTCGCCAGATCCTTGATGACCGGCAGGTTGCGCAGGGGCGCGATCTCGATCCTGTTGCCGTCCAGCACTTTCCTTACATGGGTGCGACAGGTCCAGCGCGGCTGACCATTCACCATCATCGCGCATGATCCGCACATACCGACGCGGCAGGCGAAGCGATAGGAGAGGGTCGGGTCTTCGTTCTGCTGAATCCAGGCCACGACATCGAGGACGGTCTGGCTATCCTGCGCAGGCACTTTGAACGCCTGAAAAGCCCCGCCATCCCCCGCCGAGCGCCAGACGGAAACCTCGAGAGGGTCAGATTGCTCAGCCACGGATTCCGTCAGATCATTGGTCATCTGATCAGGGTAGTGAAAGCCACTGTTTATGGAACTTAAAAATAGTGGATCGTGATGCGACAACGATACGCGCCGCTGACTGACGTCTCGCGGGTGAGTTAGGGCGGCCCGTCCCCTATGAGGCCGCTTTGCTGCGCCTTATCCGTGCCGCATCGGCGGTGAGGGCCGTCAGGCGATAGAAGCCGTGGGCCATCTTCGTGAAGGGCGTCAGCAGAAAGAACGCCAGCACCGCCCCCAGATGGATGACCAGCAACGCGGGCATCATTCCGGTTTGCCCCACGGCGTAGAGCGCCAGCCCGCTGAAGCCCACGAAACCAAGAAGCGCGGTGAAGGCGATTTCTCCGCTCCGCGCGCCGGTTGCGCCAAGGGCCGGGTCGGCCCGGCGCTTCAGGTCGAGCAGCCATACACAGCCGAAGGTCAACAGCACGCCGCCGGGAATGCCGAGCAGCTTTGGCAGCGACAAGAGGCCATAGGGCGCGGGCATGTCGAAGGCGTAGTGCAGCACCGTGCCCGACGTGGTCGAGGCGAAGCATAACAGAAATCCATACATCACCGCCTGATGCGCGATGCGGCGGGCATGGGTGAAGCGGTCCTCGTCCTCGAAATTACACCCATCGCCATGGCCGCCCGACAGATTGCGCATCCGCGCCGCCGAGCCAAAGGCCGCAACGATGTCGGGCAAGCGCAAATCACCCGCCTGCGTCTCGCGCCAATAACGGCGGAGGCTTACGGCGACGCTCGCCAGCGGGAACAGAAACGCGGGGACGAAGATCGCGACCATCGCGTTGTGGGACAGGACGGCGTAGAAATCCTCGCCCCCCATCGATCCGATTGCCCGCGCCGCCCAAAGCAGCAGCGCAAAGCCGATGACCGTGGCCAGCGCGATCATCAGGCCATTCTTCTGAAACGCCCGCGCCGCGCCGGTCGGAAAGGCGAAAGCCTCCCAACTGTCATGGCGCACATTCGCCAGCGCTTGCGGCAGGTTGAGGTCGAACTCGTGCGGCGCGGTGTACTGGCAGGCGTGATAGCAACCCCGGCAGTTATGGCAGAGATTGGCCAGTTGCGTCATGTCGCCATCGGTAAAGGCGCGATGGGCGTGGAGGGCCGGAAAGACGGAGCAATAGCCCTCGCAATAGCGGCAGGCATTGCAAATCTCGGCTTGCCTCCGGGCCTCCTGAAGCAGATCAGTTTGCATAATCGGCGGCCTCCCTGCCTGCGATGCGCCCGAAAACCGTGCCGATGGTCATACCGAAACCCGCGAGATACCCTTGGCCGAGGATCGAACCCGCCATCGTCTCTCCCGCCGCCCAGAGATTGCCCACGGGGCGGTTGCCGATGCTGCATTGTGCCGTCTCGTCGACCTTCAGCCCCAGATAGGTGAAGGTAACGCCCGTGCGAAGGGAATACCCGTAAAAGGGTGGCTCGACGATAGGCCGCGCCCAGTTAGTCTTGGGCGGCTCTAGACCCGTTGTTGTGACACCGTCCAGCTCGCTCGGATGGAACGCGGCGGTATCCCCGCAGGCGGCATTGAACTGGTCCACTGTCGCCCGCAAGCGGTCGGGCGGCAGGCCCATTTCGACGGCCAATCCCTCCAGCGTGTCGGCCTTGATCGGCGGAAATACCGACGGCATGAACAGGTTCAGCGATTTCCCGTCGATGATGACATAACCGACCTGATCCGGTTGTGCCGCCACCAGCCGCCCCCAGATCGCATAGCGTTTGGGCCAAACATCCTCGCCCTCGTCATAGAACCGCTCGGCGTGCTTATTGACGACGATGGAGAACGGCACGCAGTCGAGGCGCGTGACGATGCCGCCGTCGAATTTTGGCGCGCGCCCGTCGATGGCGACCGCGTGGCACTGGGTCGGGTCGCCGACTTGCTCGATGCCTTGCTCCAACAGATCGGCGAGCACCACGCCCCGGTTATAAGGCGTGCCCCGGATCAGAAAGTTCTTCGCCGCCGGTCCCCACGCCCGGGCGAGCCAGTCGGTGTCGGCCTGAAATCCGCCCGAAGCGACGATCACGGCATTTGGCGACAAGCGACGGGTCTCGCCCTCGTGGGTATAGTCGAGGAAAACGATGCGGTCGTCGTCGAGTTCCAGATGGGTGACCGGCGCATCATAGCAGACGGTCACCCCCAGCTTTTCAGCGGTACGGTAATAGGCGTTGACGAGCCCCTTGCCGCCGCCAAGGAAAAAGGCGTTCGTTCGCGCCAGTGACAGGGTGCCGGACAGCGACGGCTGGAACCGAACCCCGCGCTCCTGCATCCATGGCAGACATTCTTCGGATGTGCGGATCGCGAGACGGGCGAGGCCAATATCGGTCCTGCCATCGGTTACCTTCAGCAAATCGTCGAGATATTCTGCTTCGGAATAGCTATCGACCAGCGGGCCGAGCGGGCCGGAATGCATACAGCGAAAGTTCCGGGTGTGACGCGAATTGCCGCCGCGATAGGGCTTTGGCGCGGCCTCCAGAATAATGACCCGCGCGCCCTTTTCAGCCGCCGTGATTGCCGCGCACAGCGCCGCATTGCCGCCGCCGATGATGGCAATGTCGTAATTCATCCTCGCCGCCTCCCTTGGATGCGCTTTATCGGCTGGAAGGACGCCAGACAATGGCCCGCGCTGGACCGGCGGCGGTCAGGTCGGGCCGGAAGTGCCGTGAAAACGCGCCTAACGATCCCGCAGCGCGTCTTTCAGGACACTTTCGAGCGTGGTCGGCGGAACGTCGCGGGTGACGAAGGCATCGCCGATCTCGCGGGCAAGGATAAAGGTCGGCACGCCGCCGATGACTTTCTTGTCCTGCGCCATCAGGGAAATCAGCCCCTCGGCATCGGGCAAGTCGCCGGGGATGTCCCGCAGGGTCGTCTTCATCCCCATGGTCGAAAGATGCGCGCGCACCCGGGACGGGGTTTCCTGACTGCACAGGTTCAGCCGCGCCGACAGTTCGAAAGCCAGCCCCATGCCGATTGAGACCCCCTCGCCATGCAGCAGGCGGTCGGAATACCCAGTCGCCGCCTCCAGCGCATGGCCGAAGGTATGGCCGAGGTTGAGCAAGGCCCGGTCACCGCGTTCGTGTTCATCGCGGGCGACGATCTCCGCCTTTGCCCTGACGGAACGGGCCACCGCCTCGGTGCGCGGGGCGGTGTCACCCGATGCGAGGGCGGGGCCGTTTGCCTCCAGCCATTCAAAGAACGCCAGATCGCCGAGCAGGCCGTATTTTGCCACCTCGCCATACCCTGACAGAAACTCGCGCGGTGACAACGTCGTCAGCACATCGACATCGGCTATCACCAGAGTCGGCTGATGAAACGCGCCAATCAGGTTCTTGCCGCTCGGCGAGTTGATCCCGGTCTTGCCGCCCACCGAACTATCAACCTGAGCCAGCAGCGAGGTCGGGATTTGCACGAAGCGCACGCCGCGGCGCAGGATCGCAGCGGCAAACCCGGCCAGATCGCCGATCACCCCGCCGCCGAAGGCGATGACCATGTCGTCGCGCTCGACCTTCAGATCGAGCAGATGCTCGACGGTGCGTTCCAGCATGGGCCACGACTTGGTGCGCTCGCCTGCGGGCAGGACGATGGCCTTGGAATCAATCCCGGCGGCATCGAGGCCAGTCTCCAATGTATCGAGATGCAGCGCGGCCACGGTCTCGTCGGTGACGATCGCACAGCGCGGGCGGCTGAGGAACGGCGCGCAGAGCGCCCCCGCCTGTCCCAACAGACCGCCGCCGACCAACACGTCATAGCTGCGCCCGCCAAGGGGCACATTGATCGAGAGAATATCGTTGCTCATGGCATCACCAGATCGCCGCGCGCGGTCAAGGCGCGGATGATTTCGTTCACCGCGACCTCGTGGGGTTCATCGCGGCTATAGACCTCGATATTCGCCTCTGCATAGACCGGATAACGCTCGTCGATCAGGCGGCCCAGTATCTCGCGGGGGTCGCCGTTCTTCAGCAGCGGGCGGTTGCTGCGCCGACCGCAGCGTTTAACGAGCACATCGAGGTCGGCGCGCATCCAGATCGTCGTCGATTTTTCCGCCATCACGGCCCGGGTTGCGGCATCCATGAACGCCCCGCCGCCGGTGGCCAGCACCACGGGGGCCTCATCCAGCAGGCGCGCGATCACGCGCCGCTCGCCATCGCGGAACTCGGCCTCGCCGCGACTTTCGAAGATGTCGGGAATCGTCATTCCAGCCGCAGCCTCGATTTCCCTGTCGGCATCGAGAAACCGTGCGCCGATGGCCGTGGCCACCCGGCGCCCGATTGCGCTTTTGCCCGCCCCCATCAGGCCGACGAGGGCAATGTGCCGTTTCAGCTGCGCGGGGCCGCGCGATGCCTGTTGATCTTTCGCCATAATTTTCCATCACGACGAAGCGACGGAGCCACTACGCCAAACACGATCGATCGTCTATACGGTTTCTGTCGGAGGGCAGGTGCCCCCGTTCGGTATCGCTATAGTGACGCCGGGGTTTGATTGAAAGGGGAATGAGATGGGCCGATTCTTGCGTCTTTTGTTTCTATTGGCCTGTCTCGCGATTCTCGCGGCGGTTGCTTACGTTTGGTTCGTCGATGTCCCGCCGGTCCAGCGAGAGGTCGAGCAGGAGGTATCGAAGGATGTTCTTTTCCAGGAATAAGGCGTTTGTCGCCCTTGGTCTCGTGCTGATGGCCCCTGCGGCGCTAGCCCAGCAGGAGAGCCTGTTGGGGGCGCCGAGTACTCAGGCGCTGCCGAACGAGCCGATTACGGTAGAACCGGGCCAGGCGATTCTCGACGCGCGGCCCAACGAGGCGGGCGTGGCGGCGGCTGAGATTGCAACGGCAACGCCCGAAGCCGCCGGTCTGGTCGCGGCCAGCCGCACCGGCCTGCCTGAAAATATGTGGCAGGGAACAAGCGGAGCTGCCGCCATTGCCGCCGTCGATACGGCCCAGCCGACGCCGCTCTGGCGGGTCAATGCGCTGTTGCGGCGCGCGCTGGTATCCGGCGCGGTGCCGCCCGAGAACGCCGATGGCCTGCTTGCCCGCCGCGCGGCGGCCCTGATGCGCTTTGGCGCTGCCGAATCGGCGGCCAGCCTCGCGGGGGTTGCCGGAGTCGCAGCTGATCTGGAATTGCGGCGGGTCGGGGCCGAGGCCGACCTGATCGTCGGGCGGGGGGATATGATTTGCAAATCGCCCTCGATCCTGCCCGATAACCTGCCGAAAACCGACCCGGACGGGTTTTGGACGACCCTGCGCGGGTTCTGCCTTGCGAAGTCTGAAGACCCCCTCGCCGGGGTCGCCATCGCGGCGATGCGCGAAGTCGGCGGTGTCGATGCAATGGATGCCGAATTGCTGGAGGCGATGATCGACCCCGGTCTGGTCGAGTACGTCTCGGTCCCCGCCGGAAATGCCCTGACGCCCCTGAGAATCGCGATGCTGCGCCGCCTCGGGCGTCCGGTGGGCGAGTTGGTGGAGGGCGCGCCGCTGAAAACCCTTGCGGGGCTTTTTGCCCTCGAAAGCACGCCCGCCCGCGCCGCCGTCATCGCCGCCGAACGACTGGAAGCGGCGGGGTCGATCTCGACGCGGGATCTGGTCGATCTCTACGTCGCCCATGCCGACAAACTCGGCGATGATGCGGTCGGGGCGCGGGCCAAATCGGTGCGCGACGCGATCA
This sequence comes from uncultured Neomegalonema sp., assembly GCA_937958625.1. GTDB lineage: Bacteria > Pseudomonadota > Alphaproteobacteria > Rhodobacterales > Rhodobacteraceae > JAHDDY01. The sequence continues at coordinate 14,354 of CALGNO010000037.1, read as the reverse complement.
AGGCCAATACTGCCCGGGATATTGGCGGGTTTCTGATGCAGACGGCGCGGGTGCAAGGGGCCGATACCTTCACCCGGATGGCGCGCGCCTTTGCGCCGATTGCCGCGACCCTGCCGGTCAGCGAGGCCAGTGGCCTCGGGGCCGAGGGCTATGCGATTCGCGATGCGCTGTTGCTCGATGGCCGTATCCGCGCCGCCGGACGCTGGTCCGATGCCCAGGGGCCGCGCTCGCTGGTCGATACCGCCGATACCAACGCCCTGTTCGCGATTGCCGATAAGGACTGGCCCGGTGTCTGGCAGCGAGAGTGGGGCGATGCCCTGCGCAATCGTGCCCGGGAGGGTGATGAGAACGCCCGCCGCGCCCTCGGTGCCCTTGCCGGATTCGCGATAGGGCCGGGGCCTGAACTGCCGAGCGAAGGCCCCCTCGGGGCCGCGCGAGAGGGACGGGTAGGCGAGGCGATCTTTGGTATTGCCGCCGAACTGCGCGAGGGCGTGCCGCCTTCGGCGCGGTTGCTCGATGTGTCCGTGCGTACTTTGCGGGCGGCGGGGCTGGACTCCGATGCCCGGGCCATCGCCATCGAATCAATGCTCAAGGCGCGCTGGCAATGAGCGACGATGCCGTCGGCGCGTTCCTCGCAAGTATGGCGGCGGAGCGCGGCGCGGCAAAGAATACCCTCGATGCCTACCGCCGCGACCTGTCCGATTATGAAGCGAGCCTCGGGGCGGGCGGCCTAACCCCGGCCACGGTCCAACGACAGGATGTCGAGGGCTATCTGGCCGGTCTGGCCACCCAGGGCCTCGCCACAAGCACCTGCGCAAGGCGGCTGTCAGCGGTCAAACAACTGCACGCTTTCCTCTATGCCGAGGGCATCCGTGATGACGATCCCGCCGCCCCGGTCAGGGGACCGAAAAAGCCGCGCCGTCTGCCCAAGACCCTCTCGACCGATGATGTCTCGCGCCTGATTGCCGCCGCCCATGACGGCGAGAGTCTCGCGGCCCTGCGCCAAGCCTGTCTGGTCGAGGTGCTGTATGCCACCGGCCTACGGGTCAGCGAACTCGTGTCATTGCCCGTGGCGCAGGTCCGGCGCAACCCACAGATGATTCGGATCAAGGGCAAGGGCGGCAAGGAGCGGCTGGCCCCGCTCTCGGATCGTGCCCGCGCCGCCATCGCCGCCTATCTGCCCCTTCGGGACGGCGGCAAGGACAAGGACTCGCCGTTTTTGTTCCCGTCACGGGGAAAGCTCGGGCACCTGACGCGGGAGCGGTTCTATCAGATGATCCGGGAACTGGCGTTGAAGGCGGGCCTGGACCCCGCCGGGATCTCTCCCCACACGATGCGCCACGCCTTCGCGACGCATATGCTCGCCAATGGCGCGGATTTGCGGGTGATCCAGACCTTGCTCGGCCATGCGGACATCGCGACGACCGAAATCTATACTCACGTCATGGAAGACGAGTTGCGCGATCTTGTTCTCGACAAGCATCCACTCGCGGTAAAGGCGAAGCGCGGTTAAGACGTCGCGACTGCATCCAAGCTTGTAACACCACGACGCATTGCTGGCGGGAAGGTGTCTTCGCTCGGCCACCAGCCGCAGCGGATCGTGCGGTTGTATCCGGCGAGCAGACCGCTGCGATCCATCGCGTCGGCTGCGGCGTTATGATCGTAATCGAGCCGATGGGTCGTTAACGCGTCGCCGTCCAAAATCATGAAGGATGTGCGCGGGTCGCCATCATGACCGGGCAGGCCGATGGCCCCCGCGTTTATCCACCGGCACGCACCGACCTGCTCAACGAAGGGCACGCCGGAATGGCCGCACACCACGCCATCCAAAGGCCCGTGATCCTGTTCGAGCATGGCAATCTCGGCGGCCATTCGCGCGGGCGGGTCCGTCGGCCAGATGAAGGCGTTCACCTGCTCGGCCCCGCCATGGATGACCGCATAGCGCTTGCCGCCATGGGAGAAAAGCGCCCGCCCGGGTAAGCCGCGCATCCACGCGCGCGATTCTTCGGAGACCTTGCCGCTGGCATGGGTGAACCATTCCATCGACAGCCGGTCGCATGTCGCGCCCTCCTCGAACCCGCATCCGCAATCCGCCGCCCCTGACCCGAGCGAATCCTCGCAATTTCCTGCGACAACAGGACAGCCGAGGGCGCGGATCATCTGCGTCGTGCGCTCGGGCTCGGCGGCATAGGCACAAACATCGCCGGTGCAGATCATGCGCGAGGCCGGTATCCGGCGTGTCTCGGCCTCGGCAATCAGCGCCTCGGTTGCGCGCAGATTCGAGTAGGGACCGCCGAATAACAGGATCGGTCCATCGAGCTCGCCGAGGTCAATCGTCTGACGCATGCCTCGAATCCTTTCCGCCAAGGGCCTAAATGCCTATAGCACGCTAGGAATACCGAACGGAGATCGCAAGATGGACACCAATGCCCTCGACGCCGCCGCCCAGTCCGGCAGTGGTTCGCTATGGACAGCGGCGGCCATTGCCGGACTGCTGTTGCTCTCGGGATGCTTTTCCGGGTCGGAAACGGCCCTGACCGCCGTCAATCGGGCGAAAATCCGCCGCTATGCGGATCAGGGGTCAAAGGCGGCACGGCGGGTTATCGGATTGACGGATGACGGCGAGACCCTGATCGGTGCGATTCTGATCGGTAACAATATCGTCAATATCCTCGCCACATCGCTGGCGACATCGCTGGCGCTGTCGCTGTTCGGCGATTCAGGCGTGGCCATCGCGACGCTGGTTATGACGGTGCTCGTCATGGTGTTCGCCGAAGTGCTGCCGAAAACCTACGCCTTTGCCAATGCCGAGAAAGCCTCGCTGCTGGCGTCGCGTCCGATTTCGATCATCGTGAAGCTGTTCTATCCGGTGGTCATCGCCGTGCAATACATCGTGCGCGCGACGCTCGGGGTGTTCGGTATCCGGCTGGAGCAGGGCGCGCATGTGCTGTCCCACGAGGCCCACGAGGAGATCCGCGGCGCCATCGACATGCACCATTACGAAAGCGGCAGTGTCGAAAAAAGCGACCGTGACCGGCTGGTCGGTGCCCTCGACCTCGGCCATCGCGAGGTCTCCGAGGTGATGATGCACCGGCGGAATATCATGATGCTCAACGCCGATGCGCCGCCCCAGGAATTGATCGAGGCGGTGCTGGAAAGCGCCTCTACCCGCATTCCGCTGTGGCGCGACGAGCCGGAGAATATCGTCGGTGTCATCCACGCCAAAGATCTGCTCCGCGCGGTCGACAAGCTGATCCGCCGGGATGGCGGCGGGCTGGAGGGGGTCGACAAGCTCGACATCATCAAGATCGCGATGGAGCCGTGGTTCGTGCCCGATACGACGTCGCTCGCCGATCAGCTCAGGGAATTTCTCAGCAAAAAGAGCCACTTCGCGCTGGTGGTCGATGAATACGGCGCGTTACAGGGCCTGATTACCCTTGAGGATATTATCGAGGAGATCGTCGGGGAGATCGAGGATGAGCATGACGTCGAGACCGAGGGCGTGGCCCGCGAGGCCGATGGGACGTTCCTGGTCGATGGCACGGTCACCATCCGCGACCTCAACCGGATTTTCGACTGGAACCTGCCCGACGAAGAAGCCTCGACCATCGCCGGTTTGGTGATTCACGAGGCCCAGGCGATCCCGTCCGAGGGCCAGAGCTTCGTCTTCCACGGGTTCCGTTTCGATATCGTATCGCGGGTGAGAAACCAGATTACGCAGCTGAGGGTCAGGCCATTGCGGCGGACCTGAATGGCTGAATGATCGGCTCAGAAGTGCAGCAGGCGCTGTCCGGGGTCTCGATCGGGCAGTGCATGTCACGGCAAGCCCCCGGCGCGAGGCCGGGGCAGCGCTTCGTTGTTTTCAGCTATTGCCTTGATGGACCCCGCGATCAAGTCGTGGGGAGAGGGTTGATCGATAGCGGTTTATTTCTCTTCGAGAAACTGCTGATAGCTCGCCGCTGACCAGGTGAAGCCGCCCATGCCGTTGTCTTTCACATAGCCCAACGCCGGATAAGGCATGTGATAGCCGATGAAGGGCACGCCATCGGCGGCCAACATTCCGAACACCTTCTTCCGGCTCGCCGCCGCGCCTTCCTTGTCCATATCGAACCGGACATGCCAGTCGGGTTTTTCCAGCGATGCGATGTAGTGGTTCGCGGTATCGGCGGTAATCAGCAGGCGTTCGTCACCGCTTTCGATATGATAGACGGTGTGTCCCGGCGTGTGGCCGTTTGCGGCGATGGCCTCGACCCCCGAAACCACGGACCCGCCGCTTTCGATAAAGGTGGTTTCCTCGACGAAGGGTTTGACATTCTTGAGGGCCAGCGCGTTCTCGGCACCGATCCAGTGGTCGTATTCCTTGGCCGAGGTGACATAGCGGGCATTGGGGAAGGCGGGTTTGCCGTCGGCCATCATGCCGCCGATATGGTCGCCGTGGAAGTGGGTCAGCACGACGATGTCCACATCGCTGGGTTTATAGCCCGCTTCCTTCATCCGGGCGCGCAGCTTGCCCGCCGTGGGGCGCGAGTTCGGGTCGTTGCCGGTATCGAACAGGATCAGTTCCGAACCGGTATTGACCAGCGTCACCGTAAAGCCGATCTCCATCTTGTCGCCGGGCAGATTATGCGCGGTCACCAGATCGACCACGTCATCCTCGAACTGATCCTCGCCGAAAATTGGATAGGGACCGTTCAGTTGCACGGCACCATCAAAGATCGTCGTTACCTCGAACTCGCCGAGGGGAAAGCGAAAGTGGGTGGGGCGGACCGGCCCCATCATCTTCGCCTTTGCCGTGGCGGGGGTGGCGCGGATCAGGGCGGGCGCGGCCAGCGTCGCACCAAGAACGCCAAGGGTCGTGCGGCGGGAAAGATCGGTCATCTGGTCCTCCTGAAATAATCTGACCATCAAGGTAGCCAGCGGAGGGCCAGAAGCAAATCCAACACCCGCGCCTACACGAAAAGATGACTATCCGCGCATCCGCTCGAAACCGGGGTCATAGGGCGAGGGCGCGATGATCGTCGCCCCGACGCGCGTGCCCAGCACATCGATTTCCAGCGCCGTGCCCTCATCCGCAAGATCGGGATCGACAAAGGCGAGGGCGAGGTTTTTGCCCGTGCGGTGCCCCCATGCGCCGGAGGTTACCGTGCCGACCACCGTATCGCCCTGCATCACCGAAGCGCCGCCATGGGCTGGGGCGGTCTTGTGGTCAAGGTCGAGGGTGACGAGGCGCTTGCGAGCACCTTCCGCTTGCCGCTGAACCAGCGCCTCCCTGCCGACAAATTCAGGCTTGTCCATCCGCACGAAGCGATCAAGGCCGGTCTCGAAGGGATCGAATTCGGTGATGATATCGGCCTTCCAATGCAGGAAACCTTTCTCCAACCGCATCGACTCCACCGCTTCGGCACCGAACAGGCGCAGGCCATGCTGCGCCCCCGCCGCGCGCAGGGCCTTGTAGGCGGCATAGAGCGAAGCGTTGGGGACGTGAATCTCATATGCCAGCTCGCCGGAGAAACTGACCCCCATCACCGTGACCGGCGCATAGCCGACGAAGGCCTCGCGCACCGACAGCCACGGGAAGGCCGCCGCCGACCAGTCCTCGCGGCTGACGGCGCTCAGCACGTCGCGCGCCTTTGGCCCCGCCAATACGAGAATGGTCTGGTCGTTGGTCAGGGAGCGGATCGCGACATCTTCATCCGCGCCGATATGGGCGGACAGCCAATCCATATCATGAAACTCCGCCGCCGCCGCCGACCCGTACCAGATGCGCGCAGGCCCCCGGTCGGAGGCGGGAATATTGGCGATGGTCGCCTCGGCCTTTACGTTGCCGTTGTGATTGAGCAGATAGGCAAGGCCCACGCGCCCCGGCTTGCGCGGCAGTCGGCCACAGATCATGCGATCCAAGAATGCCTGCGCATCGCCGCCGGTAATCTCATAACGGTTGAAGCCATTGACCTCGCAGAGGCCGCCAGCGTTCTGCACCGCCGCGACCTCGGCCCCGACAAGATCGAACGCCTCGTCGAAGTGAAAACCGTAGGTGACTTCGAAGTCGGGCGTCGGTTTGAAAAACGCCGCGCGCTCCCATCCGTTGACGGTCGTGAACTCGGCCCCTTCGGCCTCGAGCACCGGGGTCAGGGGGGTGGTCTTGGCATCGCGGCCCGCCGGGCGGTGTTCGTTGGGAAAGTGAAAGCGGAATTCGTTCTGGTAATCCTCGATGGCCTTTAGTGCGGTCAGTTCGACGTTGGCATGGCCGGTAAAGCGGCGCGGGTCGATGCACCAGGTGTCATAGCACGCCTCGCCATGCACGATCTGCTGCGCGAGCAGCCAGCCATGCCCGCCGCCCTCGCCCAGACCCGCGCGCAGGCCGATGATACAGAACGCATTGCGCTTGCCGGGGATTGGCCCGACCAGCGGTGCGCCGTCGATGGTGTAGGTGATCGGTCCGTTGACGACCGTATGGATTCCCACCTCGGCCAGTACCGGCATCCGCTCGAACGCGCCCTCCAGCACATCGGTGATGCGGTCGAGGTCATCGGGGCAGAGCGCATTGACGAAATGCGGGTCGATACCGTCCATGCCCCAGGTCTTGCAGTCCTGTTCGTAGAAACCGACCAGCAGGCCGTTCTTTTCCTGACGGCTGTAATAATCGCTGATCGGACAGCGCAGCAGGGGCATCCGGTGGCCCGCGTCACGGATGGCGGGGATTTCCTCGGTGACGAGATACTGATGCTCCATCGACGTGACCGGGTGGTGGACCCCCATCATCGAGCCGACTTCGTTGACACGATAGCCACAGGCATTGACGACGATCTCGCAAGCGATGTCGCCCTTCGTCGTGTGGACCGTCCAGCTATCGTCCTTGTGCTGGGTCAAGCCGGTGACGGGCGTATTTCGATAGACCTCCGCCCCGGCCTTGCGGGCGCGGCGGGCGAGAGCCTGACAGAGTTGCGCCGGGTCGATGTCGCCGTCATTACCATCCCACAGGCCGCCAATCATGTTGTCGGTCGAGATCAGGGGATGCCGCCGGGCGCATTCTTCGGCGTCCAGCACCTCGAACTCGACCCCCATGCCCCGCGCCATGGAGGCGAAATGGCGATAGCCATCCATCTGTGCTTGCGTGTTGGCCAGCCGGATGCCGCCATCGCCGTGGTGATAATTCACCGGATAATCGGGATCGTCGCTCAGTTCTTTATAAAGCGCGATGGAGTGCGATTTCAGGCCAACCATCGTCTGGTTCATGCCAAAATTCGTCACCTGAGCCGCCGAGTGCCAAGTGGTGCCCGAGGTCAACTCATCCCGCTCGACCAGCACAACATCGGTCCAGCCCTCGCGCGTGAGGTGATAGAGGGTCGAGCACCCGGCGATGCCGCCGCCGATGACCACTACCCGGGTTTGCGTTTTCATTGCCCTCTGACTCCTTTGAATACCAAGACCATCGCTCGCGGTTTCGTTCTGGGCAGCCATACTTCGAAACGGGCCTGCGGCCCTCCTCAGCATGAGGGGTCTCGTTGTTCTCCTCATCCTGAGGAGCGGCGAAGCCGCGTCTCGAAGGATGTCCAGAACGATACAAAGCCATGTGGCATTGATCGCGCCCAACGATGCTTTGGGATGGCCGATGGTGACAATCGCAGACTTCGTATTTCGGTATCATCGAATGATTGATTTACGTTGATGCAATATCGAAGGCATCACCCAGAAATGGCAGGGCCGCGCGGGCCTGCTGCACGGTCAACTCTCGCAGGCAGGACCGCATTTCATCCGCGATCAGACTGGGTAAATCGCCAAGGGCTTCGGTCCTGCCATGCAAGGACAGGCGGCGAGAGAACGCCGGGAATGGCAGCGCCTGCGCCTCAATCGCGCCATCGTCCAACGGCGTGCCGAGATACGCAAAGGCGGTCGTGATTGCCCATCCATCGAGGGCCGCGACCGCCTCGAACAGCGCCCTGTTCCCGGCGACCTCGTACCGGCGCGGGGGGCGCAGGTCTGTGCGCCGCAATTGCGCTTCGATCCGGCGACCGATTTCCAACGCCCCTGCATAGCGGATGAACGGCACGCCGGTCAGATCAACGGGCGACTCTATCGGCCTGACCCTTCTGCCACGGACCAGAATGAACGGGTCTTGCAGGATCGGGTGCATCTCAACCCAATCCGCATCCCCCACGGTGTCGACCGCAAGCATCAGGTCGACGGCGCGGCTGGCCAGTGCGTCGTGGTTCTCATGGCTCGCGCCGCTGGAGAGTGAAAATGCGATATTCGGATAGGTCGTGGACAGCCGCCGCAACAAGGGGGCCGTTACCGTCGCGTCCATCTCTTCGATAAGGGCAAGGCGCAGGGTCATGGGCGGCGCATGGTCGGCCAGCGCCAGTTCCGCCTTTGCCGCGCCGACCTCATCGAGCAGGTGCTTTGCCCGGTCGAGAAACAACACCCCGGCTTCGGTCAGCCTAAAAGTCCGCGCCGACCGAACGATCAGGCGCGCGCCCAGCGATGCCTCCAGATTGCTGAGCTGCTGCGATACCGATGACGGGCTGAGGCCCAGACGATGGGCGGCGCGGGTGACGGACCCGGCATCGACCGCCGCGACAAAGACTTGCACGGCTCGAAAAGTGAAGGCTGGCTCATCATTCAGCATAGCCAAATCAATTATACGACTTTCATTGATTTGTCTTTCGCCGCTTGTGCGGGCCGCGCAGACGGAAAAGGCTTTGGCATGGGCACAGAGCGCAGATCACGGCGGGCAGGCGGGCGCAGCGAGCGGCTGGCCCTGCGTGCCGCACCGCCCACGGTCAACCCTGCGCCGCCGGGGCAGATCGGCGGACAGTACCGGCCCCTTACCGAACCGGACTTGCAAGACATCTATGACACCGCCCTGCGCCTTTTGGCCGAACTCGGCATGGGCGAGGTGCCGGACAGGCTACGCGATGATCTCGTGGCGGCGGGGGCAAGCGTCGACCCGAGGGGGCGGGTTCTGCTGCCTCGTGCCTTGGTCGAAGATATGATCGACCGTGCGGCCAAGACCTTCACCTTGCATGGCCGCGACCCGAACCGATCCATCGAAGTCGGCGGCGAGCGCGTGTATTTCGGCACCGGCGGGGCGGCGGTGAATACGCTCGATCTGGATAGCGGGCAGTATCGTTCTTCGACCCTTGCCGACCTGCATGATTTTACCCGGTTGCAGGATACGCTGGACAACGTGGCGTGGTTCACCCGCTGTTGCATTGCGACGGATGTGCCGGACATGTTCGATCTGGATGTGAACACCGCCTATGCGCTGGTGAAGAACACCACCAAACCGACGGCGACCGCCTTTACCATCGCGGGCCATGTCGATCCGATCATCGCCTTGCTCGATATTGCAGCGGGGGGCGAGGGCAAATTCGCCGAACGCCCGTTCATGAAGACGCATATCAGCCCGGTCATCTCGCCCATGCGCTTTGGCGAGGATGCGGTGGACGTCGTCTATAAATGCATCGAGCACAATATCCCGATGTCTTGCATCACCGCGGCACAGGCGGGGGCGACGGCTCCGGCGACGATGGCCGGGTTTCTGGCGCAATCGCTGGCCGAGACCTTGGCGAGCCTCGTGATGGTCAATGTCATTTCACCCGGTTTTCCGATGGTGTTCTCGAACTGGCCGCTGGTTATCGACCTGCGCAGCGGAGCCTTTGCTGGCGGCGGCGGCGAGACGGCGCTGTTGAACGCGGCCTCGGCGCAACTGTCGAACTGGCTCGGCCTGCCCTCCGGGGTGGCAAGTTCGATGACCGACGCAAAGGCCATCGACGCGCAATATGGCGTCGAGAAAGGCATGACCAGCCTCGCCGCCGCGCTGGCCGGGGGCAATCTGATCTACGAAAGCTCCGGCATGACGGCGGCCTTGCTGGGGGCCAGTTTCGAGGCGTTTATTCTGGACGATGAAATGCACGCCATGACCTATCGCGCCCTGCGCGGGATCGAGGTCACCGAGGACAATCTCGGGTTTGATGCCATCTGCGAGGCAATCCTCGGCGAAGGCCATTTTCTCGGTGGCCAGCATACGTATCAGGCGATGGAGCGGGATTATTTCTACCCAAAGCTCGCCGACCGCGAACAACCGAGCAAATGGCAGGAGGACGGCGCGCGCGATGCGTGGTCGCGAGCGAAAGAGCGCGCTCGGGCGGTCCTCGCCTCCCACCGGCCCGACTACCTCAGCGCAAGGCAGGACAGCGCCATTCGCGAACGGTTCACGATCCTGCGCTGATCCGGTCACGCGAGTCGCCATGCCTTGATTGGCGGCGACGTGTTGCGCGTCTTGCGGCATGGGGCGGGATCGGGTTGACTGCGCCCATGACCCATAACGGACCTCGACCATGACTCCCCAGGATATGAACGCCCGGATCGTGCGCTATGGTGACCTGCGCCCGTGCAAGACCGCCTTTATCGATGCCCATACGCCGGGCAGCGACCAGAAGGAGAATTTCACCATCATCGGCGGCGGGGTTTCCGAAAGTGCGGATCAGCACGTTCATATCCAAGACACGCCCGGCTTCAATATCGGCGCGGCAGGGCAGCCGCCGAAATGCCGGAACTCGCTGCATTCTCACCGCACGGCGGAGGTGTTCTTCGTTCTCAAGGGCCGCTGGCGGTTTTTCTGGGGGCGATGGGGCGATGCCGGGGAAGTGGTGCTGGAGGAGGGCGACATCATCAACCTGCCGACCGGAATCTTTCGCGGGTTCGAGAATATCGGCACCGATTACGGGATGATCATGGCCATCCTCGGCGGTGACGATGCAGGGGGCGGGGTGATCTGGGCACCGCAAGTGATCGAGGACGCCGCCGCGCATGGTCTGGTGCTGGGCCAGAACGGGCGGCTCTACGATACCAAGGCGGGGCAGGCATTGCCCGAGGGCGTCGCGGCGATGCCTGCGCTGAGCGAGGACGCGTTGGCCAACTATCCCGAACCGTCGGTGATGGAAGTTGTCGGCATGGGCGTGCGGCGGTACTGGGACATGATGGCGCTGTCCGGCGACCGGCCTTGTGCGGTAATTGGCGAGCGGGGAGTGATCCGCGACAAGCCCGGTTTCGAGGTCGACCTGATCTCGCGCACTTCAATCGCGCCCGATGCCTACACCACCGACCGCCATGAAATCCTGATGGTGATGCGCGGCCATTGGCGGCTGGGCTGGGAGGGCGGCGAGACGGTGCTGGCCCCCGGCGATACCTGCGCCGTCCCGCCGGGTGTCGCGCATTCGCTGGAACCGTCTATGAGCGGCGAGGCCAGCATGTACCGCGTGCGCAATACCGACGATCCGGCGGGACCGACGTGGAAACCAGAAAGTGGACCAAGCGCATGACCAAGATCCTCACCACCCATGTCGGATCATTGCCGCGCAGCCAAGAAGTCGTGGACTTCATCTTCGCGCGGGAGAACGGCGATGCCTATGACGAAGGGGCCTTCGACAAGACGATGGCCATCGCCTGTGACGAGACGGTGCGGCGGCAGGTGGCGGCGGGGGTTGATATCGTCTCGGACGGCGAGACGTCGAAGATCAGCTACGCGACGTATGTGAAGGACCGCTATACCGGTTTTTCCGGCGACAGCCCGCGCAACGCGCCTGCGGACCTGAAAGAGTTCCCGACCTTCCTGCAACGGCTCGCCGATGCGGGCGGTACGCCGCAATATGCGCGGCCTATGTGTACCGGCGAAGTCCGCTCGAAAGGGCAGGGCGAACTGATCAAGGACATCGACAACCTAAAAACCGCCATGAAGCATCGCGGGGTCGAGCGCGGGTTCATGAACGCCGCTTCGCCGGGGGTCATATCGCTGTTTCTGCAAAACCAGCACTATCCGACACGCGAGGCGTATCTGGTGGCGCTGGCCGAGGCGATGCAGGAGGAATACGAGACCATCGTCGGCGAGGGCCTCGACCTGCAACTCGACTGTCCCGATCTCGCGCTGTCGCGGCATATGCTGTTCAGCGATCTCTCCGACGCCGATTTCGTCAAGATCGCCGACAGCCATGTTGAGGCGCTCAACCATGCCCTGCGCAATATCGATCCGGCGCGGGTGCGGGTGCATATCTGCTGGGGCAATTACGAGGGGCCGCATATCTGCGATATCGGCATGGAAAAGGTGTTCGATACGCTGATGGCGACGCGCGCGCGCTATGTGTTGTTCGAGACCTCGAACCCACGCCATGCCCATGAATGGACGGTGTTCCGCGACCGGAAGGCAGATATTCCGGACGAGAAGGTGCTCATCCCCGGTGTGGTCGATACGACGACGAACTTTGTCGAGCACCCGGAAGTCGTTGCCCAGCGGATCGAGCGGTTTACTGAGATTGTCGGCAAGGATCGGGTGATTGCCGGGTCCGACTGCGGTTTCGGCACTTTTGCGGGCTTTGGCGCGGTGGACCCGGAGATTGCCTATGCCAAGCTGGGCGCATTGGCCGAGGGCGCGAAGATTGCGAGTGGATGTTGAGAATTGAGAATGGCTTATCCGCCAAGCGCGTTCCCTCTCCCCGTGGGAGAGGGTTAGGGTGAGGGTTTGTAGTTTTCGACTGGAACCGTCTTCGCTAGCGGAGAGACCCCCTCACCCAACCCTCTCCCCCAAAGTTGGGGGAGAGGGCTTTTCGATGGTTGCCCCTTGACCCTGCATATCCCAACCCTCGCCGACCCCGCTCCACGCGATCTTTGCACCGATTGCGGCCTGTCCCGCACAGAGGATGCCAAGCGGTGCGGGAGGGCGTGTCAGTTTATCAAGCCCGACTATCCCGCGCTCGAGGCGCAGGTGCATGGCCGCGCGCGGGGTGACGGCGACGAGCATTTCTTCGGCCCCTATCGCCGCATGGTGCGTGCCGCGCTGTCCCCGCCGAGCGAGGGCGCGCAGTGGACCGGTATCACGACGCGCCTCGCCGAACGCCTGTTGGAGGCCGGGGCTGTCGATGCGGTCCTGACGATGATCCCCGATCCCGAAGACCGCTGGAAGCCGGTGCCCGCCCTCATCACCGACGCCGCTGATATGGCACGGGCGCGGGGGATGCGGATGGGCTATGCGCCGCTGCTCGCGTTGCTCGAACCCGCTCGTGCTGCCGGTCATAAGCGCATCGCCGTCATCGGTATCCCGTGCCAGGTCTATGCCCTGCGCGCCATTGAGCGTGACCTTGGGTTCGAGAGCATCACCGTCATCGGCACGCCATGCTCAGACAATACGACGACCCAGAATTTCCACGAGTTCCTCGCCCTGCTGGCCGACGACCCGGATGACATCACCTATCTGGAATTCCGCGCCGATTATCACGTCGAGTTGCGGTTCAAGGACGGTCGCAAAAAGCTGATCCCGTTTCTCAAACTGCCGATCTCTGACCTGCCGCGCGATTTCTTTCCGCTGACCTGCCGCACCTGCGTCGATTATACAAATGCGCTGGCTGACATCACCGTCGGTTATATGGGCGGCGAGGGTGAGCAGTGGCTGCTGGTCCGTAACGAGCGTGGCGAGGCGCTGCTGGATATGCTGGCAGGCGAGGTGCGCCTGTCCGAACCCGGCGACAAGGGGAAGCGCGCGGGGGCGGTGAAGGGCTTTCTCGCCAATACCGAGCGCGCGGCGGGGGGCCTGCCCTTGCGGCGGATGCCGAACTGGCTGCGGCCCATCGTCGGTTGGATGATGCCGCGTATCGGGCCGCGCGGAGTCGAATTTGCCCGCGCGCGGGTCGAGATGAAGGCGGTCGAGACCGTGCTGCACCTGCGCCGTGAACGACCCGCGATGATGAAGAACATGATCCCCGATCATGTCTGGCGTCTGGTGAAGCCCTACGGTATCGAACCGGGCGAAACCGAAAGGCGCGCCCCCGATGACTGACCACCCGGCCTTTGCCGCCATCCCCGATGATCTACCCGCGACGGTGCCCTTCGTGGGACCGGAGCAGATCGAACGCGAGACGGGGCAGGGCTTTCTGGCGCGGCTGGGCGCGAACGAGCTGACCCTGCCGCCTTCTCCGCTGGTGGCCGAGGCGTGCGCGCGGGCGGTGCAGGCCCAGTCGATGCTCTATCCTGACCCGTCGAATTTTGGCCTGCGCAACGCCTTGGCTGCGCATTTGAAACGACCCGCCGAAGAAATCCTGATCGGCGAGGGGATCGACGGACTGCTGGGCACCATCGCGCGGCTGTTCCTCGGACCCGATGATATCGCGGTGACGTCGGAGGGGGCCTATCCAACCTTTAATTATCAGGTAGCGGGGGCCGGGGCGCGGATCGCGACGGTGCCTTACAAGAACGACGCCGAAGACCCGAAGGCGCTGGCCGCGAAGGTGGTCGAGACCGGCGCGAAGCTGGTCTATTTCTGCAATCCCGATAACCCGATGGGCACATGGCACAGCGCGCGAAAG
>CALGNO010000036.1 GCA_937958625.1 uncultured Neomegalonema sp. | reverse complement strand
CAGAAACATGGACCAGATCGATCATACACAGAAGATCAGACGCTCTCGCCCGACTTGATCGCAGCTCTTGAAACGCACATACCAAATGATGAATCCGGTTAGACACATCATCCAAAAAGGTAAGACACTCAACGACAGATTTTAAACCGGACAGACCACGTTCGCCATTGTTTCTACTTTTCTTCCTCAGAGCCTCCGGGCCTACCAAACTTTTTTTCCGTGGGATATTTCGTCTTAAATTCTGTGCCTTGCTGGATGGGGTGTCCCACGATTAACGAGAACAAAACGAGCGTGGGACACCTTGGTGTTCCCGGTCTGGTTTTTTGCATTCTCAATCGACCCATGCCGCTAGCTGTGAGTCATTGAGTTCCCGGCGTAAACTCCTCCACTCTGGAAGTTCACGGTCCAGCACCCGAATAAATTTCTCATCATGCTTGGGTGAAACCAAATGCGCGAGTTCATGGACAACCACATAATCGATCGTCCGCTCGGGCTTTTTCGCGAGCTCAGTATTTAGCCACACAGTCCCCTTTTCGGGATTGCAACTCCCCCATTTCGTCTTCATTGGGCGTATTCCCCACTTCGTCGGCTTCACACCCATCCGGTCCGCCCAGAATACCACGCGAGGCTCCGCGTACTCCCTAAGCACCGATTTGAGCCAGCGGTTCATCCACAGGTGCAGCTGTTGCGCTTCGCTACCCGCAGGCACCGAAAAGAGTAGCCGATCAGCACTCTGACGCGAAATTCGATAGGTTTTCTTCTCCCATTCCTGCACCTCCAGCCGGAGATGCCGTCCGAACAGGGAGTGTGTCTCACCTGAAACGAAACGGCGCGGTGATTGGCGCTCCTGTCTGATGAACTGATTTTGCTTGCGCTTTATCCATGACATCTTGGTCAGAATGGCGAGTCTGATCGCGTCGGTGCCCATATGGGAGGGTGCTGCAACCCTGACACGCCCTTCGGGCGGATAGCAGCCGATATGCAGGTTCTTGATCTTCTTGTGCACGATCTCGACATCGATGCCGCCGATTTGAAGGACCTCAGTATTCATTCTGGTTCTTCAGGATTTCGAAAATCCTCTCCACAGTTTTCGCATCGTCCAGAACCTGTTCCAGGCAGCGCCATACCTTTCGTTCCCTCATGGTATTTCCACGCCATCCGAAAGGTGCTGTTTCCCGAACAGCAGAGTCGACCTTGAGCGTCAGCGTCTCGTCGTTTCCAAGATTGTCGAAAAGCGCCTTCTGTCCGACCGTCGTAATCGTACCGGGATAGTCCTTGCCATGACCGGCCTTTGCGTCCCTCACAAGGGCGGCGATCTGCTCCAGATATTCTGCATACTCGATCGCTTCATCGCGACGCTGGCGGATCAGATCGGTCAGCAATTCCGACATTTTCTCGTAGAAGCGCGGGTTGACCGGGGTTTCCTCGATAATCAGCTTGCGCACATTGTTTTCGATTGCCTCGGCGACATTCTCGCGCTTTCGCTTTGCGCCCGGCGGAAGGTCGTTGATTGCATCGGCGCCCTTACTCTCAACGAGGTCAATCAGGCTGATATCGTCGAGATGCGAGATAACCTCCGAGTCCTCTGCCCGGATGTAGTTGTCGATCAGATGCCGCATCGCAGGCTCGTAAAGCTTCATGTCCACGGCATCGCCACTGTGGAGCCGAACCGCGTCCCTGATGCCGATGGCCTGCTCGACTTCGCCCCGAATCTCTTGCAATTCCAGATCGCTGAAACCGGATCCTTCAGGTTCCGCAGCGATGTTTGCGTAGGCGCGGGCATAGCGACCGGAAATCTTGTATAGCGCCTGTCGGCGACGGGTTTTCTCTTCGGCATCTGGATCGTTGTCTATGCCCTCAGGACTGGAAAAATAGGCGAAGATTTCGTCGTCCGACTTTGGTTGCTCCACGCCATCCATCAGGCCCAGCCAAGCGTCGCGCGCAACGTGCAGATCATCGTCCGCCTGCTCCGCGCGGTCGGTGATAAGGCCCTCGACATCCTCCTTGTCGAACGCATCGAAGGCCTCCGAAGTGTAGTCATCCACCGCGCTCTCGATATTGCGGAACAGATCCTTGTAATCGACGATATAGCCGAAATCCTTGTCGTCGCCGTCGAGCCTGTTCACGCGGCAAATCGCCTGAAACAGCCCATGATCCCGCATCTGCTTGTCGATGTAGATATAGGTAGCTGTGGGCGCGTCGAAGCCGGTCAAGAGGCGACTGACCACGATCAGCAGTTTCATGCGGCCCGGCTCTTTCTTGAAGAGGCGGAGCGCTTCCTCCTCGTAAGCCTCCTCCGAGGTGTCGCCCAAGAGGTCGGTATAGACCCGGTGAACATATTGCCGCTCGGTCTCGCCCATCCCGGTCTCTTCGCCTGTAATCTCGGGGGCCGCGCGCTTGTAGGATGTGACGATGGCGCATTTATCCGCCAATGCGGACCCGGATTTCTTGAAGACCTCGAAGAACTTACACGCTTCGGGGATCGAGCCTGCGACCAGCATAGCGTTGCCTGTGCCCGCCATCAGGCGCGGCTTCATCTCCATGTCCATGATGATGTCGTTGGCGATTTGATCCAGCCGCGAGCGGCTGGACAGCACCCGCTGGAGCGTGCCCCAACGCTGTTTCAGCGTGGCCTTCGCAATCGGGGTCAGTCCTTTGGTTTTCGCCTCGAACCACGCATCGATTTTGCCGGGCGCGCTGATACGCTGGTCGATGTCACGCGCCTCGTATCGCAGGTCCAGCACCACGCCATCGTCGACCGCCTCGTCGAAGCGATAGGGCGTGCCGATATAGGGGCCGAAGGTTTCGAGCGACGTGCCCTTGTCGGAGCGCAGCAGGGGCGTGCCGGTGAACCCGATGAACATGGCGTCGGGCAGCACCTGCCGCATGGCGCGCGCCAGCTTACCGGATTGCGTACGATGCGCTTCGTCAATGAAGACGTAGAAATCGCCCACAGGTGCGCCAACTTTCGCGTTCTGGATGTCCGCGATCATTCCGGCCATCTCGCTTTCCTCGCGCTTGCCGAACTTGTGGACCAGCGAGCAGACGACGCGATCTGTCGGATCGGCCAGCGCGGCCATCAGATCGGTGCCGGATCGGGCGCGGCGCACCTTGTCGCCGGTATTGCCGAATACTTCCTGTATCTGGCCGTCGAGTTCCTTGCGGTCCGTCACGATCAGGATACGCCCGTCCGGGAATTGCTCCCGGATCCAGCGGGCCAGCATCACCATGATCAGGCTCTTGCCGGAGCCTTGGGTCTGCCAGATAATTCCGCTTTCACGGGCGCGTACACGCTCCTGTGATGCCTTCACGCCGAAATACTGGTTGGGGCGGGCGATCTTCTTGATCCCGGCGTCGAACAGCGTGAAGTCGTGGATCAGTTCGAGGAACCGCGCCGGGGCCATCATCTGGCTGACATCGCGCTCGAGCGGGCCGGTGATCTCGCTCTCCTCTTTCCATGCCAGCCAATAGGGTTGCGGCGTCTGGATCGGTGCGTAGCGCAGCCCCTCGCTGTCATTGCCCGCAAAGGTGATCTGCACGGTGGTGAAGAAGTGCCGGATGAACTCGGGGCGCTGGTTGTCGAGTGTCTGGCGGATGCCTTCGCCGACGCCCACGGTGGATTTCTTCAGCTCCACAACGCCCAGCGCGATGCCGTTGACGTAGAGCACCAGATCGGGGCGTTTGTTCCAGGCTCTAGCGTCCTTGCCCTTGATCGAAACCTCTTCAGCCACGCCCATATCGTTGGCGGAGATATCGCCCCAGTCGATGAAGCGGACGGTGACCGGGGCCTCGCCGGGGCCGGGGGCGATGGGGACACCGTAGCGGAGCATATCGTAGACGCTGCGGTTCGCCTCATAAAGCTTGGTGCCCTCCATGCGGGCCTCGCGCGTCAGGCGGGTGATGGCCTGGGTCACGACATCGGGGGCATAGCCGCGCCCTTCCAGCCATTTGCGCAGAAGATCCGGCTCGATATTGGCGTTACCGTCGCGTTTCTGCCAGTCGCCGAGATAGCGCCAGCCGAGGCCGCCCGTTGCGCCGGATGTATCCCCGCACAGTAACGCAATGATCCGGTTCTGGGCCTTGCGTTCCGCCTCGCCGATCATGCAGCGCTCCTTTGGTGGTTTACCGCAACCCTACCCGCGAAACGCGCATCGAACCAGCCTGATCCGCCCGGTCAGAAGGGTCTGCATCATCCCCTCCTTGATGAGCCGCGCTTTTTCGAGGCGGGTTTCGAGGGCGTGGATTTCGGCGTCCATGTCGTTCAGAGCGCTGGCAATGGCTTGCCGCTCTTCTTCTTGAACGGGCATCGCGACTTTCATGGCCTTGAGGGTTTTATTCGTAATTTGATTGATCGTGGCACCCAGATGCTCTGCAACCTGTTTTTGAATGACGGAAGATTGGAAGCACCATACCAAGTATTCGTTTAAATCACTTCTGTAGGCGCTCATGAACGCTCCGAAAGCCATACCGTCCGCGCGTTCGTCAATCATTGCAGTTTTACCGATCAATTTGCGACTTCCGTTTCGAACACATATCAAAAGGTCGCCAACATGTACCGTTGCTTCGTCGGGCACATCGACATCAACGAAAACATTGTCGTCGAATGCGAGGCGATCTTCTTGGATATTCGAGGACCGCAGGACGAGAGTACCGTAGGGACTGACGTTATCTGGACTATAAGTCAGGCCAGTTTTGACGTGGCCTATTTCAGCGAGTCGCCTAATTTTCCACTCCCCCGAAAACCCCGGAAGGCGGCGGCGGGCGGTGAGGAGGTCTTGCATCGCGCCCTGCTTGATCAGCCGCTTCTTGGCGATCAGCCGCTCCAACCCCTCGATCAGCGCATCCGCATCCGAAAGCGCCCCGGCGATGGCTTGTTGTTCTTTCAGTGGCGGGCAAGGAAAGCTTAGTAATCCGACCGTCGTCAAGTTGATACCGGTCTTTGCACCGACGTCCGTCATCTCGATAAACCGACGCTGAGGCTCGGCAGACGCCAAGTAATAGGCTACAAACTTAGGGGATACTTGATCTCGTGGGAGCCGCAAGCAGGCAACATGCTGATTAATATATGCAGGCGTCGGAACACTTTCATCGATATAGCCAATGATGCCGATGTCTGCCGTGATCGAAATCAGGATATCGCCTTGCCGCAAACCAGTCCGTAGCCCTTCCTTCTCTGATAAGGGCAACGCCACGTGTTGCCGGTCGGAAAGGTCAGGTTTTATTCTTTGACGCTTGAGATTGGTAATCCGTATGAACAGGTCGCCACTATCGGCATAGTACTTTGCCCAGCCACGCGATCCACTCGTGATAAATGGGTTGAACGAGGCAGCGGTGCGCGTAGGCCATTCACTTGGTTTCTCGATCTCAGAATCGGTAACAAGATCAGAAGCGGTCACGTCGCGAAGCCCATCGCCTGAAGATGGGAAAAGACTTTGGTGCTAAGCAGATCGACCTCATCGGCCATCTCCCCCAGCGTCTCCCCATACCGCTCCGTCAGCACCCGTACCCGCTTGGTCAAGTGCTCCGTCCGGGCCTCGATCTCGGCCTCGATCAGGTCGGCGATGTCGGTCAGCCATTTGTCATCCACGACCAGCGCGCGGATTTCGTCCTCGGTCAGGTCCGGGTATTTCTTCAGCGTGGCCTCGGTCAGCGCCGCCTCGCCTTCCTTGGCGGCCTTCTTCGCCGCCGTCTCCGCCGTCATCCGTTTCGCGACGTGTTTCAGCAGGGCCGTTTCCTCCGCATCCGCCTCGCCCGATTTCTGCCGCGCCTTGACCGATGCGGCGGTCAGCTTGCCCGCCTCGGTCAGCGCATCGGCCAGCAAGCCGCCCTCGGCCCCGTGCTCCTCGACCATCTCCTCGATCTCACGGCCCAGCTCCTCGGCCTTTGCCTGCGCCTCATCCAGCGCCTGCTGCATCTGGGGGAAAAACCGCGCGACGATCAGCCGGGGCGGGATCACATCCGCCACAAGGCGCACCTTGTCCACGGTCAAGTCGGCCTCTTCGAGCCATTTGACCTTTTTCTTGTCATCGACCTCCTTGCGCGCCTCGCGCAGTTCCTTCGCCGCCTCCCACCCGTCATGGGCAACGATAAAAACATCGTCCTGCATGGTCTCGGCCCAATAGGTCATGAGCCGCTGATAGGCTTCGTAGCGGTCGATCAGCGGCGCATCGGCAAAGCGGACCAGCATGTCCTCGGCGATGGTGTGGATCAGGTCTTTCGGCTTGTCCCCCACCTCGATGCCATCCATCAGCGGCGCATTCGCCCCGGCCCATCCGTCGAGGATCGCCTGAACCCGGTCACGAAAAGCCTCGAACTCCGGATGCTCCCGGATGGTGACGCGCACCTCCTCCGGCTCGACCAGCGGATCGGAATAGCCGGGCCGCGCATTTGGCCCGAACAGCATGGCCCGGATGCCCGGCACCACATCCCAGAAAGCGCTGAGCCCGTCTATATCCCGGTTCGGCACGCCGCCCTTCAGATGCGCCTCGATATCCTGCAGGTCTTCCGGCTCCGACCCGTCGATGTAGCGGGGGATGTTGAGGTTGAAGTCGTTTCGCGTGATCTCCGTATACGGGACGAGGCGGCAATAGCCGGGGATATCGGCCTCTCGCGTATAGGCGTCGGTGATCTTGTGAATATCCCGTTCGCGCAGGCGGTTCTTGTTGCCGTCTCTCGTGTGTCCGCGCGAGGCGTCGATCATGAAAACCGGGCGCTCTGCACAGGCTTCGTACTTGTCGAGCACGATGATCGAGGCCGGAATGCCGGTGCCGTAAAACAGGTTCGCGGGCAAGCCGACGATCGCCTTGATATATCCGCGCTTGAGGATTTTCGCGCGCAGCTCAGCCTCTTTATTGCCGCGAAACAGTACGCCGTGCGGCAGGATGACCGCGCCGGATCCTGTGGCTTTCATCGACCCCAGAATATGCAGCAGGAACGCGAAATCGCCGTTCTTCTCGGGCGGCATCCCAAGATCGAAGCGAGCGAACATCGTATCGCTGTTAAGGCCCCCTCCCCAGGCTTTTGCCGAAAAAGGCGGATTGGCGACCACGAAATCGAAGGTCTGGATTTCGGTTTCGGACGCTCTGAACTGCGGTTCGGCAATAACGTCGCCCTGCGCGATCTCCGCATCCTCGCGCCCGTGCATGATCATGTTCATCCGGGCGAGGCCGCGCGTGGTGATGTCCATCTCCTGACCGTAGACCGTCAGCGGCACGTCGGCGGCATCGGCGGCTTTGAGCAGTAGCGAACCGGACCCGCAGGTCGGGTCGTAAACCGTTTGCTTCGGGCTATCGGCACGATTGACCCCCGCGACAGCGGCAACAACACGCGAAACCTCGGCGGGGGTGTAGAACTGTCCTTTGCTCTTGCCGGACTCGGTGGCGAAATTCCGCATCAGGTATTCGTAGGCATCGCCCAGAATATCATCGCCATCCGCCCTATTGCGGCTGAAATTCAGCTCCTCGCGGCTGAAGATGTTGATCAGCGAGGTCAGGGTGTTGATCATCTTGGACCCACGCCCGAATTTCTCGGTATCGTTGAAATAGGCGCGGTCGATAACGTTCTTGAGATCGTTCGCCTCGGCAATCCCGGCGATGGCTGTGTCGATACCTTCCCCGATATCCTTGGCTCCACGTAACTCTCGGAGGTCGGCGAAAGAACAGCCCTCAGGCACCTCGATCAGCGCATCCGGCTGGCCCGCGCGATCCGAGACGTATTTCACGAAAAGCAGGGTGAGAATATAATCCTTGTAGAGCGAGGCATCCATGCCACCGCGCAGCTGGTCGCAACTGTCCCAAAGGGACCGATAGATATCACTTTTTTTAATCGCCATGCTGCGCCTCAAATTAAAGAGCGGCGCAGTTCAGTCCACGCTCACCAAGTGTGCGGACGGTATGGCCGAAGATGTCGGATCTCTGCAAGTTGGATAGTGGGGCAACCAATCTGCCGGACGACTACCATTCCATGTCTTCCAATGTCCGCATTGCATTCCCGGCCAGCTTCCAGCGCTCGGCACCGCGTGTGTAAATCTCGCTGGTCTTGGCTTCGGTATGGCCGTGGATCGCCATGATCTCATGCTGTGAGCAGCCGTTCTGCGCGAGGAGGTTTCCGGCGGCCTTGCGAATGCCGTGGCTTGAAAGCTCCTGTAGTCCCGCAGCATCGCACCATTTCCGAAACCGGTTCCGGAATGCTTCGGGCGAAGCGAATGGCACGCCCTTCTCCGTCAGCAGATAGCTGGCACCCACGACATTCGATGACCTCGTCGCCCGGTAGAGCGGCGGCAACATCGGGATTTCGACGAAAGCCGAACCCTTCTTGCGCGGCTGCCAGCCGAGGCCCCGGACACCGGCACGCTCGAATTCATTGTCGCGCCCGAGGTGTACGACATCCGAAATGCGGCACGCGGTGAACATGAATAGCGTCAAGGCGAGATGCGCCATCGTACCGGGCGCATGGATTTTTCGGTAACGCTGCAGATCAACGACAGTCCACGGCTTGGCACCGGCATGCTTCTTTAACAGCTTGCCGATCCCCGTCGCTGGGTTCGCCTCGCAAATCTGACGTTCGACCGCCCACGCATACATTGCCCGCACGCTCTTGATGAAATTATCTGCCGCACCCGGCGTTGCCGCCATGCCATCGCGTAGTTGCAGCAATTCTCCTTGCGGAATCTCGAGAGAGTATTCTCCAACCGCTTCGAGGTGGCGAAACTGCGAGCGGCGCTGCTTCAGGGTCGCGGCAGAATACTGGCCGGCGGCAACCTGTGCTTCGAACCAGCCCAGATATTCCGCGACAAGCCAGTTCATTGATCCGCGCATTGTCTTTGGATCGCGGGAAGCCTCGACCTGCTCTGGAGGCGGCATTTCTATCCCGTGTCGGGCCGCCTTGTAATGCTCCATGAACTCCGGATGGCCTGGCTCGACATGCAGACGGACGCGCTTCGCCTTGCGCCTCTCGACACGCACACGGTAGCGATAATTGCCAGACGGCAATTTCTCCTTCAACAATCCCGGCAGGTCGATCTTCAATATCCGCTCCGCGGCCACTCCTTCGGTTTCGCAGTTTCAGGCTGGGGATTCCGAAGGTCAACTCCCCCTTCGAAAATGACCCGCACCTCGCTCGGCGTCATGACGACCTCGCGAACGCTCTGCCCGCATTCGCTGGCCGCGCGCATGACCCGTTCGATTTCGGCTTTCGTGACCGAATGCTTTTTCACGTTCAATATCGCTCCTCTTCAATTTCAGGAAGCACACCGCCCATGGCGGTGTGCTATAATAAGGGCGCACGGGAAGCGATTTCGTCACCGGAACAAAACCCACAATGCGATGGCCCCGATGATCGCACCGCTGACGAAGGCGGTGAGTTCCTTGCGCCAGACAGTCTCAATGTGGTTTTCCTCAATCAGCTGAGCGGCCATCTCGATGCCTTCCTCCTTTGCCTGCATGAAGACGATGCCGAGCAACTGCTTGCTCATCAGAATCGCCTCGTCCCGCGCTTCAGTCATGACGTTGCGCACGTCGCCAAAGGAGAGAAGATTGTTGTCGATGCTGTTCTGCCGCTCGAGCAAGATGATCTCGCGGGTCACGATCCATGCGATGAAGGCCGAGATCATCGCCGGGTCATCGCGTGACAGGTCCGTGCCGAGGCGACCGGCGACCTCGCGCCGCGCCTTTTCAAGGATCGCGTCGAACTGCGCGTCCGTGACGGTGCTTTTCGCCTTATTCATGGGCGGTCTCCGCGCTCGCGATTTCCGCCGGGGCAGCGATGCGGCGGTCCGCTCCGTGAGTGTCGGCAAAACCTCCGAATGCCTGGTCCATCGCCCCGAAGATGGCTTTGCGAACGCGCATCAGCCGTGAGCGCTTCATGGTATCGAGACGAGAGTCGGGTGCCACGGCCTCCGCGAAGCTCAGATGCTCCTTGAGCATCACCGAAAAATCCGCTTGGCTCAGCTGCGAACTCATGCGCGGGATTTCCAGCACCGCCGCGATGAGGTCTGAGTTCTCGATGAATTCGGGCCATTCGACGAATGGTTTTCCGTCCCGGCGGACTGGTTCGATGAAATGGTTGATCCAGGCACAAAGGTTAATTCGCTCGCCGAAGTTTTCAGCCATCTGCAAAAGGTTCGCCAGCGTGGATTCCCCCGCCGCACCGCCGGTGACAACGCAGTGCAGATAGACATCGAAACCCGCATTCTGGAGCGTCTCGATCAGATCGTTTTCGGCGATGTATTCGAGTGTCTCGAAATACGAACTCGAGCCGTTGTCAATGACGACGCTGCGCCCGGCGGTGAGGATCTCGTTGAGCATCGCGTCGAAGCGGGACGGGTTGATCCGCGCCTCATCGTCGAAGAGATCGACGACTTGAGCGGCGAAAGCAGGTACTTCAGAGAAGAGTGCGTTGGTCTGATCGGTATCGAAGCAGAGCGGCGGTTCGCACCTGTCGGTCACATATTCAGCGACAATGCGGGCGACGACGGTTTTGCCGACGCCTCCCTTGCCGGTAAGAACGAGGTGCAGGGTCTTTCGGGCATTGTGTCCTGACATTCAGTCTCCTGTCATTGGATGGGGGGAAAGCGAGTAGGTGGCGCGCGTCTATGATCGCCGCGCTTTCGGGCGAAAATCCTTTGGCTTCAGATCGTCCATGGTCTGGATCGATGTTCGGCCGATGCGCCCGGAGGAGCCGCTGGTGCTGCCCGCTCGCGCTTCAGCCGGAGCGGCAGCTGGCGCGGTATCGTAGGGCTGCTCACGCGAGAAACGCGCGACCCAGCGCATGAAGGTCCGCATCGCCATTGTGACTTCGCCGCGCGCAACGAGGTCATCATAGATACAGCTGCCTGTCTCGCCTCGGCGTTTGCGTGCGAGGATTTCAGGCCAGAGGCGGACGACCTGAGCGCGCTTGTCGTATCGTTTTGGGGGATGTGTTGCCGGTTGGGATGTCTGCATGCAGTTCTCTCTTGTGTTCCATATTTGTTCACTTATATAAGAACAATATAGGAACATCAAGGAGTGAACGCCGCACATGACCCATTTTCGCACAGCGAAAATTCTATTTCAGACCAAGACGATAGCGCAGCGACAGACTTTGCCCAAAGTCGTCTCATTTCGCCCGATATCGCCAATCATCGCAAGACTTTCGCCGAAGTCGTCAGACATCGCCACTGATCGCCAGACTTCGACGAATATCGCCCGAAACCGTCGGACGCTGCCAGTTATCGCCATCACACCTCTTTCAGAGGCTGAAGGAAGCACGAAAAAGGGGTTGAGAGGGGTGTGGCGGGATAAGGCTATTTGTGGTGCAAAATAGCCAAAGGCCGACGTCGGCCACCCGCAAGAACACCCCTCTCAACCCCAACCGGCGTGACGCCGGAGAGAAATCGCGCTGCCGAAAGTCGGAGGCGATCCAGATCCGTGTGACGCCGGAAGAGAAGGAACGCGCGCTGGAGGCTGCGCGGGTGCTCTCAATGCGCCTAGCGACTTATGGGCGATTCGCGATGATGTATCTTGCCGGCGCTCCGACCCGTGAGGAATACGAGGCGCTCGGCGTCGATGCGCTCATGGATCGGCTGGAGCGGGTCGGGAACAATCTCAATCAACTGGTCCGTGCCGCGAACCGGGGCGGGATCGTCATGAGCAATGCGGACAGGCTCGTGCTGCTCGAAGTGAAGGATGAACTCGAGGCAGCGCGGGCGCTTTTCCTTGCTTGGCGAGAAGCGGTGAAGACCCGCACGGCCCGGCTTGATCTCCCGGAGAAGAAGGACAGGAGGAAACGCAAATCTTGAAGCGACCATCGAACGGCCCGGAGGTTCCTGCTGAGGCTCAGGAACTGCCTGACTTTCTGGCCGAGTTACAGGGCGATCCGTGGATCGAGTTGCGCTGGAAGCGCGGGCTTGCCACGCGGTTCCGCGATCTGGCCCGTTCCGGCGATCAGGGCGGTGAAGGTCGTGCGCTCGGCGGGCGCTTTGCCTATCGACTGTCAGACAGCCAGCGCATCGGCAACGCCATTGGTGCCCCACAGGCGATGGTGAAGATCGTCCGAAAGGGCGGTGCGGCTTCGCGCAGCGATCTCGTCTCGCAGCTGTCCTATCTCTCCCGTGAAGGCGATCTGGTTCTCGAAGAATATGACCCTGCCGATGGCGGTTTTCCTGTCGATGGACGGGAAGACCTCCGCAGCGTGGCAGATGCCTGGGCCGAACGGTGGGACACTGCCGCGCGGTATGATGGGCGCTCCGCGCGGGCCGGATCACAGACCTATCATGTCGTCGTGTCGTTTCCCTCCGGCACGGAGGCCGGGATTGCCCGTGGGGCCGCCGATCTCTTCGCCGAGCGGTTTCTGACATCCAGTGAGTTCGGCGACGCATGGCGGCATGTAAGGGCGTGGCATACGGATACCGAACATCCGCATATGCACCTCGTCATCGACAGGCGGGGCGTATCGGGATCGATGATGCAGATTCATCCGGCGAAAGACATCAACCCGCAGCGGCTGCGCGCGCTGCAGGTCGAGACCGCTGCCGAATACGGCATCTTGCTCAATGACACGCCCCGCGCCTCACGGGGACTGACCGGCCCGGCGCTCTCCACCGAGGAATGGCACGCCGCCGGACGCGGTGAACCGCTGGACCGATCAGATCATCGGCAGGCCTATGCTGATCTTGTCGGCGGCTTTGCGCGTGAGATCGCTCCACTTGAGGCAGCAGAGGCGAAACGCCTGAGCCTGCGTGTCGCGGCACAGGCCGGGTTTGCCGATCAACCCGACCATCTGGTGCCCGTTTTCCAGAACTTCGTCGCCGCGCTCGCAGCGGTGTCCCATTCCCTATTGACCGAAGAGGAGCCTGACTTGAACCCAACCATGACCGAACCCCGCACCAAAGACGATGCCATCACGCTTGAGGCCCTGCAGCGCATGAACCCGGACGAATTGTCCACGACCATGCGCGGCGCGGTGAAGGAAGCCGAGCAGCTGGCTCCGCGCATTGCCGATGAGGCGAAGCGCGCGGCGCTTGAGGCCGAGACCGGTCGCATCCGCCAGCTCTTCGCCCAGCAAATCCCGGAATTCCGTCCTGCCATTGACCAGCGCGACCGTGACGGTGGGCTGGAGCCCATTGTCCAGAGCCGGGGCAGTGCGGAGGAAACCCGCGAGCGCGTTGGCAAGGAGACTGCCGAGCGGATGCAGCGTGACGGCGTCGATGCGGATCGTTCCGATTATGAGGACCGTCCCACCATTCCGCGTGATCCGGCCAGGACTCTGGATCAGGCTGACAGCCGCATCAAGGATGCCTATGCCCTGCGCGGCATGAATGGCGAGCGGGCGCTGGCGCGGATCAAGGCGGGTCTGGAAGCCACCGCCGAGACGCGCAATCGCTGGCACGAGCAGGAAATCGCCGAGCGCATGACAGCAGGCGATCTGTCACGCGGTGAAGCCGAGAAGGACGTCTCCGAACTCCACGCCTATGCAGCCAAGACCTACCGCGCCTCGGAACGCGCCATGCAGCGCGGCGTGTCGCTCGATGCAACGGAAACCTTCGCGCCGGAGGATCCGCTGATCGTGCGTCAGCGCGAGGAACGCCTTGCCAGGGAACGCGGCATCGATTCGCCGGAGCGGCATTCCTCGTTCGAGGCTCCGGGCGGACATACCGTCGAACGGGAGGTCTGGAGCCGCAGCCAGAACGCCGCAGAATCCTTCCCGGAACTTGATACCTATCTTGCCGCTGTCGCCGAGGCGCAGCGGAGCGGCGATCTAAAGAAGGGTGATCGCGATGCCTTTCATGCGGCGCGCGCGGCAGGCATCAAAGAGGTCGAGGCGCTCGACGCATTGGCGGATGCAGCAGCGGGGAACCCAAGCCTTTACAAGGCTGCCATGGCGCTTGATCGGCCCCTCGTGCGGGATGCACTCGTGATCGGCAAATACGGCGATGAGGGCAAAGAAGCCGTGCGGCTCAACGAGCGCATCAGCGACAATCTCGCCTCTGACGAAACGGATACTCCGCAGCATCACCGGCTCATGCGCGAGGCCAAGGCATCGCTCATCCGCAGTCCTGCGTTGCGAGAGTTCGACGACATGCCTGATCTCGTGAAGGCGCATGAGGAAGCTAATCCGGAAGCCTCAAAGGAACAAAACAGGATCGAACGAGACAACCACGGCGACCATGTATCTCGTGGCGCCGAAAAGACCCCGGATAAGCGCCTGAGCGAGGGGGAACTGCGCCAGCTTCTGCAGACTCGCGAGCGGGAGATGACTCAAGCGGATCGGCAACGCGATGCCGAGCGTGGCATTGATCGGAATGCCCAGCATGATCGCGGTCTTGGGCTGACGGATTGAGGAGGAGTGTATTGATGACCCATTCCCTGAAACTGCCTTCGGTGCCGCTGATCCTGCTCAGTATCGTCATAGGCGGCTTCGCCGGTCTCATGGCGATGAACTTCGTTCTCGCCTGGCGCACCGGCGTATCCTTCGATCAGGTGACACCATTCTTCTGGTTCGAGGCGTCGGACGTGCTCCGCCGTCTGCACGCCCCCGCCTTTGCGGAATCACTGAAGATCGGCGGTGCAGTCGGGATCGCCACGGTGATCGGCTGCCTCATCTTCACGATGCGCCCCGAGCATCGCAGCCCCCATGGCGATGCCCGTTGGGCGACCCGCAGCGAGATCGCGGAGGCTGGGCTGCTGGACGATGCCGGGGTGATCCTCGGCAAGCTCGGTGCGCCCCGTAGCCGCGCGCCGTTCCTGCGTTCCGCCTCGGATGCCTATTCCAACACTCTGCTCGTCGCCCCACCGGGCGGCGGCAAGGGCGTTGGCGTGGTGATCCCGACCCTGCTGACCTGGCCGGGATCGGCGGTTGTGCTCGACGTGAAGGGTGAGAACCTCGCTGCCACCGCCGGGCAGCGACAGAGGATGGGCGATACCGTCTTCGTCTTCGCGCCCTACGATCCGGACGACAAGACCCATCGATTCAATCCGCTGGAGCCAATCCGGCAGATCGAAGATGCCGACCGGCGGTATTCCGCCCTCCGCCGTCTCGCTACGCATCTGCTCACCTCGCAAGGCAAGGCGGACGAGCCGTTCATCGAGGGCGCGCGGGAACTCTTCACCGCGACTGCCTCGGTCGCCATATACACGGAAGAGCCGACCCTCGGCCATATCCTTCGCCTCCTCGCCCCGACCGACGGCACCGAAAATATCGACAATGACGCCATCGACCAGATGATGGCAAGACGCCTGCGCGGTCTTGCCGAACAGGCCGCCCATCCCTCGGCGCGTACCTCGCTGTTGCAATATTCCGCCTACGATCCGAAGACCATCGGCACGTTCCTCTCGGTCCTCAAATCCTGCGGCCTCGGCGCATGGGCCGATCCGGCCATTGACCGGGCAACCAGCGCCAATGACTTCGATCTCGACACGCTGCGCGGCGAACCGCAGACGATCTATATTGTCATCTCGCCCAACGAGATGGAGGCGCTCGCGCCCGTCGCGCGGCTGTTCTTCCAGTCGGTGACGGCGGCATTGCAAAGCCGGATGCCGACACCGGCAACCGATCCGCTGCCCGTGCTCCTGCTCCTCGATGAGTTCAAGGCGCTCGGGCGGATGGACACCATCCTCAACGCCGCCACGGTG
>CALGNO010000035.1 GCA_937958625.1 uncultured Neomegalonema sp. | reverse complement strand
TGGGCTTCGGGCAAGCTCGCCCTGCAAAACACCGTCCTCAGACTGGCCTTTGACGAGCGTATCGCATACCGCCGGAATGAGGGGTATCGAACACCAAAAATGGCGTTAACCTTCAAGGCGTTAGGTAGTTTCAAATGTCTTAAAAAAGAAATGGTGCGGTCGAGAAGACTCGAACTTCCACCCGTGTTACCGGACAGCGACCTCAACGCTGCGCGTCTACCAATTCCGCCACGACCGCACTTCATCTCTCGATGAGCGCGCCTCTTAGCAAAGGGAAATCGGGTTGTGAAGCGTTTGTTTTCGGGATTGGCCAATCAGCCGCCCTTACCAGTCCCGGCCCGGGCGAGCGCGATAGCGCGGCAGGGACCAGCCGCGCAGGATCGCGCCGCCGCGCAGGATGAAACCGACCGCTATGCCGATCAATGCATCGATCCAGAGCGGGGTGCCAAGGGCGTTTGCGGCAACGTAGGTCACGGCTGATGCCGCTGCGGCGGTGACGTAGAGTTCGTGCTTTAGAAACAGCGATTCTTCGCCCGCAACGATGTCACGCGCCAATCCGCCGAAGGTCGCGGTCATGATCCCCAAGACCGCCGCCGTCAAAGGTCCGGCCCCCTGCTCCAGCGCGATGCGCGCGCCGTTCACGGCAAAGAATGTCAGTCCAATCGCATCGGCCCAGAGCAACGCACGGTAGCGTTGCTGGATTGCCGAGGCGGTAAAATATCCAACAATGGCGATGCCAAAGCAGGTCAGGAGGGTCGACTGATCCGCCATCCAAAAAACCGCGCGATCAAGAATCAGATCGCGGATCGTGCCGCCCCCAATGCCGGTCAACGTCGCCATCAGGCCGAACCCGATCAGGTCCATCTCCTTACGGCTTGCGACCAGGGTGCCCGAAGCGGCAAAGACGGCAACGCCGAGAATGTCGATAATCTCGATGAAGGTCATACGGGATCAACGTGCCGATTTCGGTTCTGGTTTTGGGTCTTGTCGGTCAAGTCTTGGCCTCCCACGCACGCAGCATGGAGAGCGTAGCGCGGCGAGATGAAAGACGCGAGCGTCTTTGGCGGATCGGGAATCAAACGCCGTGCAGGATCACCGGCGGGGCGCATGACGACCATTTCGAACATTTCCAATCGCCAAAAACGATGCGCCACAGGCCGAAGACGGCCCCGCTTGCCCCGCGCAAAAAATATGGTAGCATCACTGCCATAAATTCGGGAGACTGCCATGGACGCGCGCACGGTTTCGTTGTCGGATCGTTTCGATCTAGATCATGGCCGGGTGTTCATGAATGGGCTTCATGCGCTGACCCGTCTGCCTATCGTGCAGATGAAGCGCGACCGGGCGGCGGGGCTGAATACCGCCGGGTTTATCTCCGGCTATCGCGGGTCTCCGCTGGGCGGCTATGACCAAGTGCTGATGCGCGAGAAGGCCCGGCTCGACGCGCATAACATCGTCTTTCAGCCCGGTGTAAACGAAGAC
This sequence comes from uncultured Neomegalonema sp., assembly GCA_937958625.1. Taxonomy (GTDB): domain Bacteria; phylum Pseudomonadota; class Alphaproteobacteria; order Rhodobacterales; family Rhodobacteraceae; genus JAHDDY01. Next base: position 2,322 of record CALGNO010000035.1, on the reverse strand, counting down.
CTCGCGGCGACCGCCGTTTGGGGCAGCCAGCAAGCAGGCATGTCGCCGGGGGCGAAATACGACGGCGTTCTCGGCATCTGGTACGGCAAGGGGCCGGGGGTCGCTCGGTCCGGCGATGCGTTTCAGCACGCCAATGCCCAAGGCACGGCCAAGCATGGCGGCGTGCTGGCGCTGGCCGGGGACGATCACGCCGCGAAATCCTCGACGGTGCCGCACCAGTCCGAGCATTTCTTCTCGGCCTCGGTGATCCCGACGCTTTATCCGTCCTCGATCCACGAGTTCATCGAGATGGGCCTGCTCGGCATCGCGATGTCGCGCTATTCCGGCTGTTGGGTCGGTATGAAAGTCATTGCCGATACCGTCGAGACCACCGCGACCGTTGACCTGAAAGGTGAAGACAGGGTCTTCGTAACCCCCACCGATTACGAGATGCCCGAGGGCGGGCTGAACATTCGCTGGCCCGATGATCGCTGGGAACAGGATCATCGCTTGCAGGCGGAAAAGGGCTATGCCGCCATCGCCTTTGGCCGCGCCAATCAGGTGGACAGGATCGTCATCGACACGCCGAAAGCACGGTTCGGCATCATCTCCTCCGGCAAAGCCTACGAGGATACCCGCGAGGCCCTGCGCCAGCTTGGCATCGGCGAGGCCGAGGCCGCCGCCATCGGCCTGCGCGTTTACAAGGTCGGGATGCCCTGGCCGCTGGAACCCGAGGGCGTGCGCCATTTCGCCGAGGGGCTGGAGGAAGTGCTGGTCATCGAGGAACGGCGCGAGATCATCGAGTTTCAGATCAAGCAGCAACTGTTCAACTGGCGCGCCGACGTGCGGCCCCGCATTATCGGCAAGTTCGATCACGAGGACAAACCCAACCTGCCCCTCGATGTAGAGTTGACGACCGGCAAGGTCGCCCGCGCCATCGCCGACCGGATCATGCATCTAGAACTCGACCCCTCCCTGCACGATCAGTTGGAGGAACGGCTGGCGTGGTTTGAAAAGCGCGCCGATATTCGCCGCAAGCACACCCCGCCAATCCTGCGCAAACCCTATTTCTGCGCCGGATGCCCGCACAACACCTCGACCAACGTGCCCGAGGGGTCGCGGGTCGGGGCGGGCATCGGCTGTCACTTTATGGTGACGTGGATGGACCGGGGCGATGCGGGCTTTTCCCAGATGGGCGGCGAGGGTGCGCAGTGGCAGGGCATGGCGCATTTCACCGACGAGGCGCATCAGTTCATCAATATCGGCGATGGCACGTACTTCCATTCCGGGATGCTGGCGATCCGGCAGGGTGTGGCCTCGGGCGTGAACCATACCTACAAGGTGCTGTATAACGACGCGGTGGCGATGACGGGTGGCCAGAAAGTCGACGGCCCGCTCTCCCCCGCCCATGTCGCGCGGCAGCTTCATGCCGAGGGGGTCACGCCCATCGTTCTGGTGACCGACGAGCCTGAGGGCTATGACGCCCGCGACCTGCCCCCCGGCACGACAGTTCGCCATCGGGACGAACTCGACGCCGTGCAACGCGAACTGCGCGAGCTGGAGGGCTGTTCCGGCCTCATCTACGTCCAGACCTGCGCCGCCGAAAAGCGCCGCCGTCGCAAGCGCGGCACCTTTCCCGATCCGGCCAAGCGCGTGTTCATCAACCCGGAGGTTTGCGAAGGCTGCGGTGATTGTTCGGTGCAATCGAACTGTGTCGCCGTCGAGCCGCTGGAGACCGCGATGGGCCGCAAGCGGCGCATCAATCAGTCGAGCTGCAACAAGGATTTCTCCTGTCTCAAGGGCTTTTGCCCCAGCTTCGTGACCGTCGAGGGTGCCGAGCCGCGCGCGGGCAGTGCGACCCAGGTCGATCCCGAGACCATTCCTGCCCCGCCCGAGCCGCGACCGCTGACTGCACCGGTCAATATCGCCATCACCGGCGTAGGCGGTACGGGCGTGCTGACCATCGGGTCGGTGCTCGGCATGGCGGCGCATATCGAGGGCAAGGCGTCGATGATCCTCGATATGGCGGGGCTGGCGCAGAAGGGCGGCGCGGTCTTTTCCTACCTGCGCCTCGCCGCTGATCCCGACCAAATCACCAGCCCGCGCATCGTGACCGGCGGGTCGGACGTATTGCTGGCCGCCGATGCCGTGGTAGCGGCCTCGAAGGATGGCGTGATTCTCTGCGACAAGGGCCGGACGGCAGCGGTGGTGAATACTCACCTGACGCCGGTCGCGGGCTTCATCAAGGACCGCAATATCGACTTTCAGCAGGAACTGACCCACCGCAAGATTGCCGATACCGTCACCGATGCCGAGGGCTTCCACGACTTCACCGCGTTGGCC
>CALGNO010000034.1 GCA_937958625.1 uncultured Neomegalonema sp. | reverse complement strand
AGTTGTGAATCGGAATAACAATGGGGTCTTCGCTATCGGCAAGTGCCGCAAAGGGCAGGGCGGCCATGACGCCGGCCATAAGAGCGGTGGTCGAACTTCTCATTCTTTCTCTCCCTGGGTGTCATCCCTGCGCGACGGTATCCCGGCACAGCGATTCTCGGTTATTTTTGATCTTAACACTGATAACTCTCGCACGATTTTCATGACACTCAAGATTTTTTCTTGGCAAGGGTGATTGTCGAGCGCGTCCCCTCACTCAAACGGTAGGCACCGGCACATTCTCTTCCACCCGGAATTGATTGGCGCGTAAGCGGTCTTCTGCCGGTGTTCGCCCGTATGCCGCGCGGTAATGGGCAATCATCGGGGTTGCCGAGGCATAGCCGACCGCCACCGCGACATCGGCTATTCTGTCGCGGGTGTAGATAACGAGCTGGCGCGCCGCCTTCATCCGCATGGCGCGATAGTAATGGGTCGGGCTTTGCGCCGTTGCTTTCTTGAAGGAACGCTCGATCTGGCGCGGGGTCACCCCCATGCGCCGCGCGACTTCGGCCACGGAAATCGGTTCGGACAGATGCGCCGCAAACAGCGCCACGCTGCGCTCGACCAGCACGGGCAGATCGTCGCCCGAGCGCGGCGCCTTAAGCACCGGCACCCGTTGCCGCACCCGCTCGCCGCGCATCCTTGGATGCTGGAACCAGCAGGCGACTTCCTGCGCCGTCTGCTCCGATAGCCGCTCCTCGACCAGATGCAGGGCCAGATCAAAGGCCGCCGCCGCGCCCGAAACGGTATAGCGCCGATTGCCAAAGACGATCACTTCATCCGCCGCCTCGATCTCGGGAAACTCGGCGCGGAAGGCGGCCTCATAGCACCAGTGCACGGACACCCGCTGACCGGCCATCACCCCCGAACGCACCAGCGGAAAGACCCCGCCGCTGATCCCGCCCAGCGCCGTGCCATGGCGCTCGAGAGCCCGCAAGATGCCGTTGCCCGCCTTTTCATCGTCGAACCGCGCCGCAGGGCCGCTCAGGATCAGGATCAGATCGAGAGACTCCGCATCCGCCAACGCGGTATCGACGTCGAACCCCACCTCGGCGCTCGACATCACACGCCCCGGTTCTTCCGCCAGCAAACGCCATTGAAAAGCCGTCTGCTGGCCGATCTCATTCGCCGCGCGCAGCGGCTCGATGATCGACGTCAGGCACGCCATCGGAAAGCCGGGAAACAGCAAAAATCCGATGCGGATGATTTTATTCTCGGTCACGGTCGTTTCACTACGAGGAAAGTATTTCTACACAAAGCCCCATGCGGGTGCCATGATGCAAGGCCGGCTGGCACCGGAATGACTGGAGTGTATTTTCTATGGCCGTCGCCCCAAAAAAGAAATCCGCTGAAAAGCGCGCCGGCAAGCTCCAGCAAGACCCGCACAGCACCAGGGCGGATGGCCGCGAAAAAGTGCTCGAGGTCGCCATTGGCCGCGAAGTTCGCGCCTATCGGCGGCAACAGGAAATCACGGTCGCGGAATTGGCGCAGTTGACCGGCCTTTCTATCGGAATGCTGTCGAAGATCGAAAACGGCAACACATCGCCCTCCCTATCGACCTTGCAGACGCTCGCGAATGTCCTGTCGGTGCCCCTGACCAGCTTTTTTCGGCGGTTCGAGGAAAGTCGCGAGGCAGTGCACACAAAATCCGGCGAGGGCGTCGAGATCGAGCGGGCGGGCACCCGCGCGAACCACCAGTACAATCTGCTCGGTCATCTCGGCTCGAACGCCTCTGGCGTCATCGTCGAGCCGTATTTGATTACATTGTCCGCCAAGTCCGATGTCTTCCCGGCCTTTCAACATGGCGGCGTCGAGACGATCTATATGCTCGAGGGCGAGGTCGATTATCGCCACGGTGATGAAATCTATCCCCTAAAACCCGGCGACACGCTATTCTTCGACGCCGATGCACCCCACGGCCCGGAGCGACTGGTGAAACTGCCCACGCGGTATCTGTCAGTCATCAGTTATCCGCAGACGGTGTGAAGGTAGAAATCGACTGAAAATCAAGCTAAGGTATCAATGTTCGGAGAGGAGGCGCTGACATGGATGCACCGTCGAATATTATTCATGATGAAGAACTTGCCCGAAGAATCGAGCAAGTTATCCAAAACGCTATCCCTGACCAGAGAATTACCGTTTGCGGTTTGGTTGAAAGCGAAGATGAAGACGGTGAAAAGCATCTCGTCATTGATCTGCACTACGTTCCTTCTAACGTTCCGATACGGCCTGAAAACAACGCCAAGATGATTTACGACGTGCGTGAACTTCTGGCTGAACATGGCGATTTGAGGTTTCCTCATATCTTTCACAATCTGCCCGAAGGACAACCGGTCGCTGGTTTCTGCTGATGGCGTTTGACAGCTGGGGCTTGCTTAACGCTGCGCGGGGTCTTGTCGCCGACGAAGCCGCGAGCAACTCGCATTGCGCGCGAGCGATCAGCACCGCATATTACGCAATTTTTCAACATATCTGTTCTTCATCGGCTGATTTGCTTATTGGCGGTTCCGACAAAGAGCTCACACGCGCCAAAAGTCATATGATGCGCTCTATAGGTCATAAAGCGTTGATGAAACGACTCGAGTCAGCCCAGAACGCCAGCATAGGGTTTCATGAGAGCCTGATTGGGTTCGCCAACAGTTTTTGCATCCTTCAAGTCACGAGGACTCACGCCGACTATGATGCAACAAAACCTTTCAGTCGCGCCGACGCGTTGACCGCAATTTTGAATGCCACGATGTGGATGAGCGCCTACGACCAAGTGCCTGAAAAACACCGCAAGGCTTTCGTTGTCTGGGCAATATTAGACAAACCTAGACGTTGATCTGCCTTTAGCTCGAGCGCACCACCTTCAACGGTGGCTCTGTTTCCAGATCAGGCCAGATCCCCAGACTGGTCGGCTGGCCGTCGTCGAATTTCGAGAGGTAGTCGAGCATCATCGGACGGTTGTCGATAAAGCCCTTATAGGTCGCCAGTTCCACCGGCAGATCGCGAATGACCCGGTGCAGGCGGCGGCCCCATTTGGGCACGGTCATCAGGTCATCGAACGAGCACAGGTAACAGCGGATCGGAAAGACCAGCGCGTTGGAGCGCGGCAGGCGGAAAAACGTCTGCAACTCGACCCGTAAATGCTGTTTCGAGCCGATATTTTCTGGTGTCAGAGTCGTCTTTTGAATGCCCCATTTGTGATAGTTTTCCGGGCTGGTATCCAGCAGCGGGTTCACCGTCATGGTCCAGTTGAGCCGCCGCGCAGGCGCGCCTTGCTGGATATTCAGCAAGAACTTGAGCGCCCTGACAAAGATGCCCTTTTCATGGGCCAGCGGCACCGGCGCGTGCCACTCGAAAAAGTTCATGCCGATGTCGAAATCGAGCGACCAATCCGCCTGTGTCGTGACCGTCCCGGCATCCATCCAGAGATTATCGTCGCGTTGGTCGAGTACGCAGAAATCGCCTTGGGTCTGGCGCGTGATGTACTCCATCGGGCCATAGGGCAGGGTGGTTTCATCCATGAACGTGAAGGTGTCGTCGATGCCCAGAGGCTTGTTGACCCACCGCCACTGATCGCCGTCCCGGTGCAGTTCGAACAGCTCGGGATAATCCTCGGATTTCGACACCATGATGAGTTCAAGCAGATCCCACCCCGCCAACGTCATATGCGGCAAAGACTGGCACCGCAGCGGATCATCGGCGAGCACCAGCGCCCGGTCTTCCATCTCGGACACATAGTGTTCGTCCACGTCGAAGCGTTTTTCATAAACGCTATCCGCCGGGCCGCCCCGGTGCTGCTCCATGTTTACCGCATACATGTAGCTGTCTTTGTCGAACGGAAACGGAAAGCGTTTGATCGCGCGTTCGGAGTTGTGGAACGAGTATTCGCCGCGGAATGTTTCTTTGTGGAATTGTATCGTCATCGTTCGAATCCTTATCGATCCAGCACCAGCACTTTGCCCTCGAAGCGCGACACGCAGGGCATGATCTTGGCGTCACCGGCCTTCTCGCTGTCCTCAAGCCAGTGGTCCCGGTGGATGATCTCGCCCTCCGCCTGCACCACGTCGGTCTCGCACTGGCCGCAGGCACCGCCGCGGCAAAGGTAGGGCGCATCGACACCGGCGCGCTCGATGGCCTCGAGCAGACTTTCCTGTTCGCCGACCTGAATCACCTTGTTCGAAACCGCCAGTTTTACCTCGAAAGGTTTGCCCGGTTGCGGGGCGAGGAACTCCTCGTAATGCACCGCCTCACGCGGCCAGCCGATCTCGGCTGCCTTGGCGCGCACCCAGTCAATCATGCCTTTCGGACCGCAAACGTAGATATGCGTGCCGAGGGGCTGTCCATCGAGCAGGGTGTCGAGGTCGATGGCCTGACTTTGATCGTCGTAGTAAATATTCACGTCGTTGGGGTGGGTCGTCGTCAGATAATCGACATAGGAGCCAAGCGCCTCGGAGCGGCAGGCATAGTGCAGTTCCCAATTTCCGTGGGCGCGGTCGAGTTGCTTGATCTGGGCGAGAAACGGCGTGATGCCGATGCCGCCCGCGATCATCAGATGCTTTGTCGCGCGCAGGTCGAGGCTGAACAGATTGACCGGGTTCGAGATCACCATCTCATCGCCGACGGACACATTCGTATGCATGAATTTCGACCCGCCGCGCCCCTCGTCATCGCGCCGGACCGAAATCGTGTAGGCACTGCGATCAAACGGGTCGGACATCAGCGAATAGGGGTTGAGGCGGGTGATATCGCCATCGCGCATCTCCACCACCGTGTGCGCGCCGCCCGAAAACGTGGGCAACAACCCGCCACTCACCGGCTCGAACCGGAATCGCGTCACCAACTCGTTGAGGGGCGCAACCTCGGTCACGCGGACGGCGATTTTTTCGGCACCGCTCATTCGTAAATCCCTTTCGGCTCAGGCACATTGCCGGGGTCTTCGGCGTCGATGCATACCCCCTGATAGGCGGCGAGACGACGCGAGTAATGGTCGCGTACAAACAGGTTCAGCCCGCAATGGCTGCACACGAACGGGTCGGTTTCGACATCTTCAGTGATGCCCTTGCAGTGGACGCATTGCATACGCCGCGCGACGCTGCCGCGATGTTCGGTCTGGATGGCGGTGTGCGGAATACCCGCTTGCATCGCCTCATGCATCGCCTGACCCATCAGGCCTTCGGTGCCGGTCAGATAGACCTGAAGGCCCATGCTGGCGTCCTGCAATACCCTGCGTATCCGGGAGACAGACGCGGCATAGGTCGGCCCCTCGTAGAATTGCGCGGGGTTTTGCGCGCGTAGGGCATCGGCGTGATCGGCACCGCGCGGGATGTAGATGATATGCGTTCCGGCCATCAATTCAGGCGTCGCGATGCCTAATATGGCTTCGGCCCCGGCGGCATCGGCGATCATCAGGTGATGCTTGCCCGCGCGCGGTTCCAGCGTGCCCCAGACGGGGCGGCTTTTAATGGAGGGCGGGAATTCGAATTTCGACATTCGGTCCTCGGTTATCTCAAGCAGCCCCGGATATGATCCGGGGCCTTTTTCCGCTGCGAGAGGCCCCGGATTAAATCCGGGGCAGAACGTTTTCGATCAGGATCAGCCCTTCGCTGTGCGGATAGATTTGTCCGCATCGTAGAAAGGCATTTCCTCGGCACTCGCGGCCAGTTCCGTGCCGTCGGGCTGCACGACCGTCAGTTCCGTGCCCGCCACCGCGACCGATGGATCGAGGCGGGCGATGGCCACGGAGTATCCGTTGAGTTCCGATGACAGGCCGTAGGTGATGACACCGACATCCTTGCCGCCCTGCTTCACGCGGGCGAACATCTCCATCTGGTCCATGGAGTCTTTCAGCCGCACGCCAAAGATCTTGAACCGCTCCTTGCCTTCCATGGCGTAGTGGTTCTCGGACCCGATGAAGCCTTCCTTGCCGGGCGAAACGGTGAAATCGAGGCCCAGCTCCCACAGGCTGTCGCCCGCCGGGCTGCCATCCTCGAAGGGGAAGGTCTCGGAGTTGTCGCCGGGATAAAAAAGCAGATAGCTCTCGATGCGCAGCATATCGAGGGTCGAGAACTGGGTCGGGCGCACGTCGTCGCCGCCTTTTTCCAGAATGGTATCCCAGATATGCACGGCGTCCTTGCGACGGCAGAAAATCTCGTAACCGCGCTCGCCGGTATAGCCGGTGCGCGAGATCATCACGTCGCGCCCATAAAGGCGCGTCTGCATCAGGCCGAAATAGGCGAGGTCGCGAATGCCCTCGACGTCCTTGGCGAGAATCTCGACCGCCTTCGGACCTTGCAACGACATGTCGTGCAGATCGTCATCGAAGATCACTGCGCAGTTCTTGCCCGCGGCCACCTTGGTCAGGTGTTCCATGCCGGTGCCCGTGCCGTGGACGACCATCCATGAGTTCACGGCGATGTGGTAGATGACGCAATCGTCCACGAAGAGGCCGCGCTCGTCGAGGATGCAGGCATAGGTCGAACGACCCGGCGCGATCTTTTCGACATTGCGGGTGGTGACCCGGTCGATGACGTAGGCGGCATGTTCACCAACGAGGTGGACTTTCTTGAGGCCGGAGACGTCCATCAGGCCCGCCTTGGTGCGAATGGCTTCGTAGTCGGCCTTCGCGCGCTCGGGGGTTTGGTCATAGAACCACGCGGTGCCCATCCCGTTCCAGTCTTCCAGCTCGCCGCCGATTTCGGCGTGCCGCTTGGCCAGTGCCGACGTTCTCCAGATGATCGCCATCCCGTTTCCCCTTCAGTCGTTCGTTTTTTCGTTATCGGTATTCAGCCGCACAGCGTCGCAAATTGCAAGAATGTCGGGCAACTTTTTTTCCTGTCAGGCAATGAAAAGAGGCCGCGATGATGCGGCCTCTTTTAGCTTTGCGTATCCGAGCCTAGTCGAACTGGCGCATCTTGCTCTTTTCGGTCGCTTGTCCGAACAGCAGGACGGCGACGCAGATGCCCGCGGCGATGGCGGTATACATGCCGGGCATCGCGGTGCCCCAGCCCATGAATATTACACCGTCTGCAACGGACCAGCTTGCTTCATCGTAGGGAAATCCCATGATCGTCTCCTCGTCATTTTAAGGGGGGAGGAGCCGGATGCCCATGGCACCGGCTCCGCTCGTATCATTCCGCAGCGTTGAGGTTGACCGCCGGGGCAGGGATGCCCTCGGGATAACCCTCGGCGGGGACTTTCACGCGGTCCATGCCGACCAATTCTGCGCCCTCGGCAATCCGCAGCATCCCGAATATTCTCAGGATCAGCGAGCAGACATAGCCGGGGACAAAGCCGAGCAGGAAGAACACGACGGCGCCGACGATCTGACCATAGAGGGAAATCGTCGCGACCTCTCCCGCCGCGCCTTGCAGCGCCGGATAACCTGAAGCGAACACGCCCAGCATCACCACACCGTAAAGGCCGATGGTGCCGTGAACCGTGACCGCGCCGACGGCGTCGTCGATGCCCATGCGTTCGAGGATATTCGCGCAAGGCTTGAGCAGCAGACCCGCCGAGAACGCGACGATGAACGCCAGAGCCGGGAAGTAGATGTCGAGACCCGAGGCGG
>CALGNO010000033.1 GCA_937958625.1 uncultured Neomegalonema sp. | reverse complement strand
TGCACTCTGCGCTTGGCTATCTCAGCCCTGCGCAATTCGAAATGATCAACCGCCCGGTGACTGTCAAAAACGCCGCGTGATCTTGTCCAGCCTCAGGGGCGCACTCCAAATTTTAGGGGGGATTACCGTACGTCCTATGTGGAGCGCCAGAACCTCACCATGCGCATGGGGATGCGCCGCTTTACCCGCCTCACAAATGCGTTCTCTAAGAAGATTGAGAACCACCTGCACATGCTGTCGCTGTACTTTGTTCACTACAACTTCGTGCGTATCCACAAGACGCTGAAAATGACGCCTGCTATGGCCGCTGGTGTTTCCGACACTCTGCGCGATCCGGCATGGATCGTTAGCTTGATCGACGCTCGCGAGCCTGCCCCGAAAAAGCGAGGCCCTAATAAAACGAAAGCCGCACATTCAAACTGAGACACTACCCACGGCTTGACCGCATCAACCGACTCCGCTAATAGCGCGTCTCTCGGCATCGCATGGTGCCGCAGAGCCTGTCCGAGACGGTGGGTGGCGTCTTCTTTTTTGCGAAGGAGGGGCCATAAATCCCGCCCTAGACGGGGAACGAGCATTTCCGAACAGCCTCGGCTGCCATCGGTCCTGCGCGGGAACCCGGACAGTACGACGCCGGAGGCGGGCTTGCCCTGCATTCGGTTCCCTGAGCCGGTGGTATAGCGCAAGCTTTCCCGCCATGATTGTTGGAGAAGACTGTGGATAGAGCCCAGAAAGCAGATGTGGTCGAGGAACTCGGCCAGATTTTTTCGGACTCTGGCGCCGTCGTTGTCTGCCACTACGCAGGTCTCTCCGTTGCTGAAATGACCGAATTCCGGGCGCAAATGCGTGAAGCAGGTGCCTCGGTTCGCGTCGCAAAAAACACGCTCGCACGTATTGCACTTGAGGGTAAGCCCTGCGCAGGTATGTCAAAATACCTGACCGGGCAGACTGTCCTCGCTTACGCCGAAGACCCGATCTCTGCCGCGAAAGTGGTCGAGAAATACGCGAAGGCCAACGAAAAGCTGGTCATCGTGGGCGGGTCCATGGGCGAAACGGTTCTGGATGAGAGCGGCGTCAAAGCCCTCGCCGCCATGCCGTCGCGTGAGGAAACCCTGTCGATGATCTCCGGTATGCTCGGCGCTCCCGCCAGCAACCTCGCCGGTGCCATCGGTGCCCCCGCAAGCAATATCGCCAGCATTCTCTCGACCATCGAAGAGAAAGCTGCCGCGTGATCTTTCAGTGACTGGACGGGCCGCGTAATGCGCATGTCGCGATACGCTGGACCACTTGAAAACGAACGGAAAAAAGCAAATGGCTGATCTTAAAGCACTGGCCGAACAGATTGTCGGTCTGACCCTGCTCGAAGCAGGCGAACTGAAAAACATCCTGAAGGATGAGTACGGCATCGAGCCCGCCGCTGGCGGCGCTGTCATGATGGCCGGTCCTGCTGACGGTGGTGGCGCTGCCGCCGAAGAGAAGACCGAATTCACGGTCATGCTCATGTCGGCTGGCGAGAAGAAAATCAACGTCATCAAGGAAGTCCGTGCCATCACGGGGCTGGGCCTGAAAGAAGCCAAAGACCTCGTCGAAGGCGCACCCAAAGAGGTGAAGGAAGACGTTGCCAAGGCGGAAGCCGAGGAAATGAAAACCAAGCTCGAAGCTGCTGGCGCGACGGTCGAACTCAAGTAAGACCTCTCGCTTGCGACCTTCGGGTTGCCTTGTCGGGTCGGGCGCGCAATCAAAAAGTGGTTGCGCGCCCGACCTGTTTGTGTCTTGGGGCTTGGAATTGTGCTGCAAAACGGTTAAGTAGCGCCCATGCCAATTTCAATAGGAACGCTCGACCGCTGAAAAAACACCCAGCGGCGCTGCATAATGTTTTGAATCATAACCCTTTTGCGGTCGTGACTTGCGATTCGTATGGGAACCTAAAGTTTAAGCAGGGCGCGGTCATTTTCGGCGCGGCTTGCAGGGATCGGAGGTCATGCGGTGACGCAGGCCTCGCACAAGGACGAGGAACGAATGGCGCAGACTCATATCGGCCGCAAGCGTATCCGCAAGATGTATGGCAAAATCCGCGAAGTCGCGGACATGCCCAACCTGATCGAGGTTCAAAAAAGCTCTTACGATTTGTTCCTCAGCTCCGGCGACGGGATCGAGGAGCGCCGGAAGGATATGGGGATCGAGGGCGTCTTCAATTCCGTCTTCCCAATCAAGGACTTCAACGAGACCGCGACACTGGAATTCGTGCGCTACGATCTCGAAGCGCCGAAATTCGACGTCGAGGAGTGCCAGGCCCGCGACATGACCTATGCCGCGCCGCTGAAGGTGACGCTGCGCCTTGTTGTGTTCGAGGTCGATGAAGAGACCGGCGCGCGTTCGGTCAAGGACATTAAAGAGCAAGACGTCTACATGGGCGACATGCCGCTCATGACTGATAACGGCACCTTCGTGGTCAACGGCACCGAGCGCGTGATCGTGTCCCAGATGCACCGCTCACCGGGCGTGTTTTTCAGCCATGACAGCGGGAAGACCCACTCCTCGGGCAAGCTGCTCTTCAATGCACGCATCATTCCCTATCGCGGATCGTGGCTCGACTTCGATTTCGATGCCAAGGACGTGCTGTTCACCCGTATCGACCGCCGCCGTAAGTTGCCGGTGACCACGCTGCTCTATGCGCTGGGCTACGACCAGGAAGGTATCATGAATACCTTTTACGGCACTGTCGATTACGTTAAGCACAAGAAGGGTTGGGCGACGCCGTTCAACCCGGATCGCCTCAAGGGCTCGAAGCCGCAATTCGATCTGGTCGATGCCAAATCCGGCGAAGTCATCGCCGAGGCAGGCGTCAAGCTGACCCCGCGCAAGCTGTCGAAGCTGTCCGAAGCCGGGGTGCAGAAAATCCTCAGCCCCTATGAAGCCATTCTCGGGCGTTTCATCGCCGAGGACACGATCGACGAGGAAACCGGCATCATCCACGCCGAATCCGGTCAGGAGATCGACGAGGAACTGCTTGAAAAGCTTGAGGGTCTCAAACTCAAGACGATCAAGACCCTCGACATCGACCATGTTGATGTGGGCGTCTACATGCGGACCACGATGGTCGCGGATAAAAACTTCAACCGCGAGCAATCCCTGCTCGACATCTATCGCGTCATGCGCCCGGGCGAGCCGCCCACGCTCGAGGCCGCCGAGCAGATGTTCGACAGCCTGTTCTTCGATTCCGAACGCTATGATCTCTCGGCGGTTGGTCGCGTGAAGATGAACATGCGCCTCGACCTCGATGCCCCCGACACCCTGCGCACCCTGCGTAAGGAAGACATGGTCGCGGTGATCCGCAATCTGCTGCGCCTACGCGACGGGAAGGGCGAGATCGACGACATCGACAACCTCGGCAACCGCCGGGTGCGCTCGGTCGGTGAGCTGATGGAAAACCAGTACCGCCTTGGCCTGCTGCGCACCGAACGCGCTATTAAAGAGCGTATGTCCAGTGTCGAGATCGACACGGTCATGCCCCAGGATCTGATTAACGCGAAACCCGCCGCTGCCGCCGTGCGCGAGTTCTTTGGTTCGTCGCAACTCTCGCAGTTCATGGATCAGACCAACCCCCTCTCGGAAGTCACCCACAAGCGCCGCCTGTCGGCCCTTGGGCCGGGCGGTCTGACCCGCGAGCGCGCTGGCTTCGAGGTGCGCGATGTGCACCCAACTCACTATGGCCGCATCTGCCCCATTGAAACGCCGGAAGGGCCAAACATTGGCCTTATCAACAGCTTGGCGACCTTCGCTAAGGTCAACAAATACGGCTTTATCGAAAGCCCGTATCGCAAGGTGATCGACGGCAAAGTGACCGACGAGGTCGTCTACATCTCGGCCATGGAAGAGATGAAACACACCGTCGCGCAGGCCAACGCCAACCTGACGGAAGAGGGCGGCTTCGAGAACGAGGTTGTCTCGACCCGTAAGGCGGGCGACTTCATGATGAACCCGCGCGAGAATGTCGATCTGATCGACGTGTCGCCGAAACAGCTCGTGTCGGTCGCCGCCTCGCTGATCCCGTTCCTCGAAAACGACGATGCGAACCGCGCCCTGATGGGCTCGAACATGCAGCGTCAGGCTGTGCCGCTGCTTAAAGCCGAGGCCCCGTTGGTCGGAACGGGCATGGAAGCCCGCGTGGCCCGCGATTCCGGTGCCTCGATCACCGCCCGCCGCGCCGGGACGATCGATCAGGTCGACGCGATGCGCATCGTGGTGCGCGTGACCGAGAAGATGGAACCCGGCGATCCTGGCGTGGACATCTATCGCCTGCGCAAGTTCCAGCGCTCGAACCAGAACACCTGCATCAACCAGCGCCCGCTGGTGAAGGTGGGTGATAACGTGTTCGCCGGTGACGTTATCGCGGATGGCCCCTCGACCGATCTGGGCGAGCTGGCGCTGGGCAAGAACGTGCTCGTCGCCTTCATGCCATGGAATGGCTACAACTTCGAGGATTCGATCCTGATCTCCGAGCGGATCGTGAAGGACGACGTCTTCACCTCGATCCATATCGAGGAATACGAGGTCAACGCCCGCGACACGAAACTCGGGCCGGAAGACATCACCCGTGACATCCCGAATGTCGGCGAGGAAGCCCTGCGCAACCTCGACGAGGCGGGCATCGTCTATATTGGCGCTGAAGTCGGACCGGGCGATATTCTCGTCGGCAAGATCACGCCCAAGGGCGAGTCGCCGATGACGCCGGAGGAAAAACTC
>CALGNO010000032.1 GCA_937958625.1 uncultured Neomegalonema sp. | reverse complement strand
GCCCGCAAGGGCAGGGGAGGCCAGAACCATCATCGGTAGAATAAAGCGTCGCATCGCAGAGCCTTTCTCAGTCGGGCAGCAAAAGCCCCTCGTCCCGCGCAGCATTCCGCAAGGCCCGGTCGAGGGTCGCAAGCGACGCATCCCTGCGCGCCGCCAATTCAAGATAGAGCGCGTCATAGATGGTCAAACGGTGGCGGCGGGCAAGGGCAACCACGTCGTCATGTTCTGGGTCATGGTCAAAGATGATCGGCAAGCCTGCGACCGCGTCGAAAATCGCATCGGCCCCGGCCTGATCGATACGGCCCCGGCGTTCCGCCATCAGAACCAGATTGCGAACCTCGCCCCACATCAAGAATGGCGCGATCCCGCCGTTCTCGCTCAATGCCGTCATAACGGTCTTTACAGGTGTATCGTCTTCATCGGGAAGCATGACTGCCGCAATAACACTTGCGTCGATCACAAGGCTCACCGGCGGCCCTCGTTCTTCCATTCGATGATTTCATCAAGGGTCGTTGGTTTGAGTTTTCTTCCTGCGGCGCGAAGACGCTCAATCGCCGCCTTGGCTGCCTCAGCGTCATGGGTGGCGGGGGGCATCAGGCGGGCGACGGGCTTGCCGCGTTTGGTGATGGTAATCTCCGTCCCGCGCCCGGCCTCTTCCACCAAGGCCGAGAGCTTGGTCTTTGCCTCGAACAATCCGACTTCGCGCATGGCACCCTCCAAATAAACTAGTCTACAACCTAGTTTGTTTGTCAGCCCCAGTCCAGCACCACCTTTCCGGCCTCACCCGAGCGCATCGCGGCAAAGCCAGCCTCGAAATCGTCGATAGCCAACCGGTGGGTGATGAGCGGCGTCAAGTCTAGGCCAGACTGGACGAAAGCGATCATCTTGTACCACGTCTCGAAAATCTCGCGGCCATAGATGCCCTTGAGCGTCAGCATTTTGAAGATTACTTCGTTCCAGTCGATCTCGAACCCGGTCGGGGCGATGCCAAGAATGCCGATCTTGCCGCCATTATTCATATTGTGGATCATATCGCGGAAGGCGACCGCGGCCCCTGACATTTCCAGCCCAATATCGAACCCCTCGGTCATGCCGATCTGGGCCATGACATCGGGCAGGGCGCTATCCTTTGGATTAAAGGCATATTCCAGCCCCATATTCCGGGCCAGCGCCAGCCGCGTCGGATTGATGTCGGTAATCACCACTTTGCGCGCCCCGGCCCGCTTGGCGACCAGCGCGCCCATGATGCCGATGGGGCCGGCCCCCGTGACCAGCACATCCTCGCCAACGCAATCGAAACTCAGCGCCGTGTGAACCGCATTGCCGAACGGGTCGAAAATCGCGGCAATCTCGTCCGGGATGTCATCGGGGATCGGAACGACATTCGCTTCAGGAAGGCACAGAAATTCGGCAAAAGACCCCGCGCGATGCACGCCGACGCCCTTGGTATTGCGACACAAATGCCCACGCCCCGCCCGGCAGTTGCGGCACAGGCCACAAGTGATATGCCCCTCGCCCGACACCCTCTGGCCGGTCTTGAATTTCTTGACGGCTGCGCCGACCTCGACGATCTCACCGCAAAATTCGTGGCCGGTGACCAGTGGTACGGGTACGGTCGAGGACGCAAAAGCATCCCAGTTCCAGATATGCACATCCGTCCCGCAAATCGCCGATTTACGCACCTTGATGAGCACATCGTTGGGGCCGGGTTCGGGGACGGGGACGCTCTCCATCCACAGACCGGGTTCCGGCTTTGCCTTCACAAGGGCCTTCATCATATTCGTCATGGCGTGTCTTCTTCAAGAAACCGAATATCGTCCTGTAATCGAGCGGGCAGGTCCATGCGGCCATGGAGCACTGTGACGATTCCAACCCTGCCATCACCGTTCTCGCGCCAAAAGATCATATGGCTACGATAGCGACGAAAGTAACCATTCCAGCCATAGTCAGAATGTGTTGACCGCCAGTCATCCCGTCTTCCTGCGATGGTCTCAAACTGCTCGAACAGACCGTCGATGTAGGTATCTGCCGTTGCTGGCCCCCATCGACGGAAAGAATAGTCATAGATGTCCGCGATCCGCGCGGTTGCCGGTTCGTAGACAACGAAGTTCGTCATAGCGAGTGGCGCTCTCGCACGCGCTTGCGGATGTCATCGGCAGAAACTTCTATAAAATCTGAGTCCGGTGCAGCAAAGCCTGCGCGAAGTTCATCCATCGCCGCGCGCTGGCGCGCTGTCTCGCCGTTCTTATCCCGTCGGATCAGATCCCGGACATACTCGCTGGCGCTCTCATAATCGCCCTCGCTCACTTCGCGCTGAACATACTCCTTCAGCGATCCACTGATGCGGACATTCAGGTTCATGGTATCGGACATAGCGGCCTCCTGCTGCGATAATCGACTTTATCTGTAATATCGCGTCACATCAACCGACCACGCCCATCTCGCGGCCGACCTCGACGAACGCCTCGATACAGCGGTCCACGTCCTCAGCTGAGTGCGCTGCTGACATCTGGGTGCGGATGCGCGCCTTGCCGTGGGGGACGACGGGATAGGCGAAGGCGGTGACGTAGATACCGCGCTCCATCATCTTCGCGGCCATCTCGCCCGCCGCCGCGGCGTCGCCGAGCATGACCGGGATGATCGGATGGTCCGCTCCGGCCAGCGTAAACCCGGCGCTTGTCATGCCCTTTCGGAACCGGGCGGCGTTGGCCCAGAGCTGTCCGCGCAGGTCCGAGCCGTCCTCGACCAGATCGAAGGCCTTCAGCGAGGCGGCGGCAATCACGGGCGCGAGGGTATTCGAGAACAGGTAAGGCCGCGAGCGCTGGCGTAGCCAGTCCACGACCTCGGCCCGCGCGGCGGTGTATCCGCCCATGGCCCCGCCCAGTGCCTTGCCGAGCGTGCCGGTCAGAATGTCAATCCGCCCCATGACATCGCAATATTCCGGCGACCCGCGCCCCGTTTCGCCCAGAAACCCGGTGGCGTGGCAGTCGTCCACCATGACCATCGCATCGTATTTCTCGGCCAGATCACAGATGCCGTGCAGGTTGGCGATGATGCCATCCATCGAGAAGACGCCATCGGTCGCAATCATCCGAAACCGCGCGCCTTCCGCCTTTTTCAGCTCCTCTTCCAGCGCGGCCATATCGTTATTGGCATAGCGCTGGCGCTGGGCCTTGCACAGGCGCACGCCGTCGATGATCGAGGCATGGTTCAGCGCATCGGAGATGATCGCATCCTCTGGCCCCAGCAGAGTCTCGAACAGCCCCGCATTGGCATCGAAACACGCGGCATAAAGGATCGAATCCTCCATGCCGAGGAACCCAGCGATCCGCGCCTCCAGCGCCTTATGTTCTTCCTGGGTGCCGCAAATGAACCGGACCGAGGCCATGCCGAACCCGTACCGGTCCAGCGCAGCCTTGCCCGCCTCGGCCAGCGCCTCGCTGTTCGCAAGCCCAAGATAGTTGTTGGCGCAAAAGTTCAGCACCCGCGCGCCCGACGCCACCTCGATCTCGCCCGCCTGTTTCGAGGTGATGACCCGTTCGGTC
This sequence comes from uncultured Neomegalonema sp., assembly GCA_937958625.1. GTDB lineage: Bacteria > Pseudomonadota > Alphaproteobacteria > Rhodobacterales > Rhodobacteraceae > JAHDDY01. The sequence continues at coordinate 51,353 of CALGNO010000032.1, read as the reverse complement.
TTGTAAAGCCCGTCGGCGCGCAGACCGTCGAGTTCGCCGCTGAGGTGGTCGATGAAATGTGTTGTCATGGCGGTGCTCCTTTGTCTAAGACACAGTAGGCCATGGGGCGGCAAGGTAAATGGACGTCGTCACCGAATGTCCGCGCCTCCAGATCGGACGAAGGCGGCAACGGGCCGCCATGGTAATGTCGGGGCAGCCGTGTCTCGGCTCGATGTTTCGACCGAGCGGACGGCAACCCGATCCCTCAACGGAAAGAGAGGCAAAACCGGCATTGCGGTGTCGCAGCAGGACGGGACGGGCCGATGGACCGGTTGATACCGTCAGAGGATGCAAGAGGAACTCTCAGACGCACCCTTCGGGCGGATCGTTATTCTGATGCTCATCGCGATGGGCAGCTTTGCCCTACAGGATGCGATGGTCAAACTGATCAGTGACCATGTTTCAATCTGGCAACTCTATCTTGCGCGCGCGATCATCGTTCTTGGGCTGTTGTCCGGGCTGGTCGGCGCATTTCGGCCCTTGAGCGGGATCAAGCTGGTCAACCCGGCTTGGGCGGCCTTGCGGTCGGTGTTCATGGGCGGTGCTTTCGTCCTGTTTTATCTCGCGATGCCTTTTGTCAGCCTGTCGCAGGCGGCGGCGGCCTTTTTCACCGGACCGCTTTTCATCACCCTGTTGAGCGCCCTCTTTACCGGGGAGCGGATCGGGCCACGGAGGATCGTCGCGCTCTTGCTTGGCTTTGCCGGAGTTCTTGTCATTATCCAGCCGTGGGGCGATCAACTGCAACTGACGCTGCTGCTGCCCCTCGCGGCGGCGTTGAGCTATGCACTGGCCATTGTCATCACACGCGCCCGCTGTGTCGAAGACAGCGCCGTTGCCCTGTCGCTGGTACAGAATGTCGTCTTTGCCCAGATCGGGCTGGCGGCATTGATTATCATCGACATCATGGCCCCGTCCGACAGCCGGGTCGCCGGGTTTCCGTTTCTGTTTGCAGGCTGGACCTCTGCACCGCTGTTCGTATGGGCGATGATCATGGCGACGGCGGTGACCCACATGATCGGGGCCATCATTCTGACGCGGGTTTATCAAGCCAGCGATTCGAGCCGTATTGCGCCCCTCGAATACAGTTATCTTGCGATCGTGCCGGTGCTCGATCTCGTGATCTGGCAAGTCCCGCCCAACGGGACCACCATTCTGGGCATGATTCTCATTGCTCTGGCCGGTGCATTTGTCGCGTGGCGCGAGGGCACACCGCCGCGTCCCCGTCCCCAGACCCATGAGGAAGTGCCGGGATAGAACGCCTGTCGAAGGCGACAGGGCGCATTTTTAGGTGGCGGACTGGGGCAATCTGAAACGACAGTCATCGCACGCCGTTCTCCGCCTTGCCGCGTGCCCCCGCTGTACTCTAGAAGAGTGGCGCAAGAGGGAGCTTCCGTGGCCGCAATCGACCGACCGACGACATTACTGGGCCGTCTGATCCGCCGGGTGCGGCGCAGCGCGACGGAGCTGACATGGTCGATCCTTGCCGCCGCGCTGGCGCTGCATGTGGGCATGTCGTGGCTCGCGCTGATCATCTTCGGCGAGGGCGACATCGCGAGCGCGTCGGTCTTCCCCTACTACTATCTCACGACGGCAACCACGGTTGGTTACGGCGATTTCTCGCCTGCCACCACAGGCGCGCGCAATATCGCGGCATTCTGGATCATGCCGGGTGCCGTGCTGCTCTTCACGGCGGTTATCGGCAAGATCATTCAGGCGATTACGGACAGGTGGACCAAGGCCATGAAGGGACGCGAGGATTATTCCGATCTGGAGGGGCATGTCGTCGTCTTCGGCTGGCAGGGCGACCGGACCCGGCGGCTCATGGACCTGCTTCTGGCCGAGGACGAGGCCGCCGCGAAGGGCATCGTCTTGGTCTCGCAGGTTCTCGAAGACAACCCGATGCCAGACCGGATCAGCTTTATCCGCGTCGATGCCCTGTCCAGCACCGGAGCCGTCCAGCGTTCGGGGGTTGCGCAGGCCGAGGTGGCGCTGATTGTCGGCGCGGATGACGACACGACACTTGCCGCCGCGCTCGCCGTGGGCGCTTTGCCGAACCCGCCGCGCATCATCGCGTATTTCCAGACCAGCGGCCCCGCCGCGCTCTTGCGCTCGTATTGCCCAACCGCCGAAGCGCAGGAGTCGCTGTCCACCGAACTGATGGCGCGCTCCGCCTGTGATCCCGGTGCGGCGCGGTTGCAGCAGATGATGCTGTCGAGTCTCGAGGGGCCAACCCAGTACAGCTTTATCGTGCCCGAGGGCATCGCCGCGACCGACTGCGCAAAGGCACTGACGGCGCTGAAACGCTCCTGCAACGCCACGCTGCTCGGCCTCAGCGCGAAGGGCAGCGACGACCTGCACATGAACCCGACCTCGGACACGCCAATCAATGCGGGCGATCGTCTCTACTACATCGCCGCCCGGCGGTTAGAACAGGCGGAGATTGCCGAGGCGCTGGGGTAGGCCCGGAGGGTGCCAAACTATCACGCTAATTCAACCACTTAGAAATGAGTGGGACTTCGGTTTCAGTGCTGCCTTGCAAGAGGTTCGCTGCAAGAACGCGGTATTATGGTGCAAACTCACCAAATATGGTGACTATACATAGCATGTCAGACCGTGTTAATCACCATATATGGATAGACCAAACACAGTCAGCAGCTTGCGAGCCAAGCGCGAGGAAATGGCGAAGCTGCACCGCCATCTGATTTCCGAAGCCAAGACACTACTTGCTGACATTGAGCATGTAGACGCCACCATTCGGCTGTTCGATCCTGAAGCGCAGTTAGAGCGCATTTCGATAGACCGCTACGCTGCCAAGCACCGTGCGCCCAAGGGCGAATTGAAGCGGTTCGTTCTTGGGCAATTCAGGGAAGCTAAAGAACCACTCACGTCGCGCCAGATCACCGAGGCGTGGGTTGAGCATCGCGGGATTGATGCCGACCGTCCGACCATGAAGTTAATAAAAACGCGCGTCACCGCTGCAATACAGGGCGTGAAGCGCGACGGCTTGATTGAGGCGGTTGGGCAGGTTGAGGAATTGAAGCTGTGGGCGTTGTGCGGGAATAATTGAGGGCTGTGATCGTTGACAACGCATTGTAATGTATTGAATTTTGAGAGACCTCAACGTTAACCCCCTGGAATCCTTGCGTTTTGCCTTGCTAAGATTATTTTAGATTGCTAGTGTGGAAATGCACAATGGCGCAAACGGGTTGGAGCCGTTCACGCCATTGCTCCGCGCCCCTTATGGAAGGGGGCCGGGTACTGACTGCCACCCTTGCCTACGGTGGCTGCACACTGAAGCGGCTCTAACGAGCTTCGACAGTCTGGGGTGGCACTATCGGCATTCGTGCCTCCAGTGTCTCCCGGCAGCTTCCAGTGCCGGGATTGGTCTCCGGTGTGGAGATTGTTCAGCCTAGAATGTCTTCTAGGCTATCTTCTGAGAAGGCCGTCACCTTCTCGGTTTCTGGCGCTCCCAAGTTGGGAGCGCCATTCTCTTCTCCGGCATCATTGAAGTAGCCGGAATATTTAACCCAATCACTAGGCTCTGGGGCGTTCTCGACTAACTCCATGCCTGAATCGGTAATTGACACAAACCCTTCAGGGCTACCCGAAAAATCCCCATCTGCAACACCCGCTCTCAAAATCTCTCTTACATAGCGGGCGTCGATGTCGGATCGCTGCTCCTCCAGAAATCCTATGATCGCTTCCGAGTTAGGATAGTCGCCTGATGCGATTAGCAGGAAAACAACGCGCTTCTTCGCACCAAGTCGCATCCTGCGCTTGCTTTGCGGTGGCTCACTCTGAATTTCTTGCGGTTCACTTACCTCAGCTTGTGGAGACACAATTGCGAAGGCCTCTTGAAATGCGCCAAGCTTAACGAGAAGTGTGGCAAGATGAGTCCCCTTCTTAGCAATCGTGTCGTGCAGGGCTTCAATCTCACCTTCTGTTTCGTCTACTTCAGCCTGAATGCTGGCGACTTTAGAGCGAAGGTCGTCAATTCTATCTTGCTGCGGCATAGGGCCATCCTCCCGATGCAGACTGCCTACAGGGCGCGGCAGTAAGGGTCAAGTGATTTAGTGCGGCATCTGAAATTTACTCCGGCGGAACGCGAACCCCTCAATCACCGCTGCCAGTATCCGCACCATGCTACAGACTTAGGAGCTGTCGCTGTAGATGCCGCAACCATCGCAAACTGACGACCATTATCAACACGGCGGTTATCTTCACGCCAAGCCATTTCAGCAGCGTAAGAGCCGAGGTAATCGCCAGCGATGTGATGATAACGCCAATCTCAGAGCGGCGGGCACGGCTGAAGAATGACTCCGCTTGGTTCGTGCAAGCGCCATCGTCAGCCTTGTACTCAACCTTGTGGTTGACGCGCTTTATCGGGAAGGCCGCAGTCAGTTTATCCCAATGGCTGGCTTCATCGGCGTGAACGGTGGTTCCCTTGGCGATGTTAGCGCGAGCGAAAGCAACGCCTTCAGCTTCGCTCTTGCCGACGGTCGTTATAGTACGACCACCACGCTCACGCGCGACAATGATAACCTGACGCTTGCCAGTCTGGTTCTCAGCAAGGCGACGATCTTTGCGGTCGGCTTTTTTGTTCTCAGGCTTCACGTATCCGCCGAAGTAAGCGCCATCGACTTCAACGTCACCGCTAAGAGCGCCTTCAGCGCGGGCAAGGCTTATTGCCTCACGGCATTTGTTCAGCATCACGAACGCGCTCTTGTAGCCGATACCGAGGTCACGGCTGAGGTGCAGGGCGGAATATCCTTTAGCGCCGTTCACAAAGATTGCGATTGCAGCCAGAATGTCGCGGATTTGGAGTTTGCGACCGTGAAAAATGCAGCCTGAAGTGATGCTGAACTGCTTCGAACAGCCTTTGCACTTCCAAACAGGCCGGGACTTCAGGTTATAGTGCTCAACGCACCCACACTCAGGGCAGATCGGCTCACCGTTTGTCTCAGGCCAGCGCATTGCGCGGAAAGACTGCTCAGCATCGGCGTCCGTCATGCGAAGGATTTTCGCGATTGAGAGCGTTTTAGCTTCGGGAGAGAGGAGGAAGTGTTGAGCCATGACTTATCACCTTATATGGTGATAATGTTGTGCCCTATGGACAGGCCAGCCGTCAAGCGATATTCTCACCAAATACGGTGATTTTTTATCAGAGGCGAAAATGGCAGTCGCAACGAAGCCAAGGAAAACCAAAAAGGCCAAGCAATCAGGGCCACCTATCCCCACGGCCCGGAAAGAACTGGCGATAAATGCTGCTTACGAACTGAAGGCTAAGGAACTGGTGCGCGATGCCATGAAAGAAAGTGGCGTTTCTATCAATGAACTGCATGGGCGGTTGATAGCTATGGGCGTTGAAATCAGCGCGGGCGGCTTGGCTAATAAGATAAGCCGTGGCGGGTTCAGCGCCATGTTTATGCTTCAGTGTATGGATGCGCTTGAAGTAGATTTGGCTACGTTGCCGAGATAGGTCTAGTTGATCGACTTAAGCATTCTGGGCTTGAAGGGTCTTGAAAAAAAGGCCGGCGTTTCTTCAGAAATCAGAATGCCAGCCACTACATCGGAAAAAATCCGATCAGGGACTCTTCCGCCTTCTCGAATGTCTGCGTTTCTGCCAGTCATCCGATTTAGCGTGCTCTCTTTGCTAACTTTCTTTGCTTCATGGTAGCTGACGAAGCTATCGTGCCTAATATGGTCCCAGCCACAATTGGCACTCAGCAAGCACGTTTCGTCACATGGACCTCGTGCCGAGCAGATCGGGACAAGATATAAATTGCCATCTTGTTCATGCACAATAATGCATCTGTGCTCTGCTTCCGGGTTTCTGTGACCCCCAGTGCCGGGATAGAAAATCATACTCCCTATGCTCAGGTCCGGCTCACACAAATCTGCTACTTAGCCGTCGCTGACGAGAGAGAGTTATGATGGTAAAAATTCTGTTGGAGCAGGTCGGAATCGACGCCAACCGCATCAGCTAGCGCTTGAAGAGATATGATTACCCGACCTTCTTCAACCTCTTGGTACTCAGGACAGTTTTTATGTGTCCATCCCCTGATTTGTGAAGATGTCATATCGCCGAACTCGTCCCAGACCGCGCCGATAACCCGCAAATCGAATTCGCTGATATGATCGAACTCTAAATTATCAGTGGCAAGACTTCTTTCGATGTTGCCATTGGCCTCTAAATACTGCGCCCAGACTGCATCCTCAGGATCATTTATAGCGTTAAGCGCGTTGGAGCAGATAGGGCCATCCTTCAGTGAAAAGTACCTGTCGTAGAACATCGGGCGATTTTTCTCAGAAACACATTGTCTCTCAGACAGGTACAGCAGCTTAATAAGCTTCATTTTTTCGATGCGACCGCCAGACATAGCCGCAAAGTAAGCAGCCGCTTCCGCTGCCTTTTCTGACTCGAACCCTGCTGGTGGTGGATTTCTCCGCATGTGTTTCGAGTAAGCGAGATGGATTAACTTTGCAAGCATCTGGCGAAAGTGGTGATATATCATTCGCATAAATATAGTCACCTTATTTGGTGAGTTTGCACCATAATACCGCAAGAACGTCCCACTTATCAATCTTGCGAAGCGAGGATACTTTCAAGTTGAGGGACCACTCCTTCGACAATCTCAGCGTATACGTCCTTGTAAGTCATCACGATTTTCGAGTGACTATTTCTAAGGGCATTGCCCAATATCGCGCTGTTATAATCGGCCAGCTTATTTTCAAACGGCAAAATTTCAGCTTGAGCTTCTTCGATCAGGCGGGCAGCAGTTGCCGTTCGAAGATCTCCTAATAAACGGTAGGTCTTCTGAAGTCGAACATAGGTATCTCGATGCCTTACAGCTAAATTGAACTGCGCACCTCGAGGCGAAACGCTTTCAATCGAATCTTCCATTGTCGCCCGAGCAGAACTCATCTTTTGCCACAGAGCGTCACGCGCCAGGAGCACATCTTTGTGTATGCCCAACTCGCTACTAATCGTTACGTATTCTGGTTCGATCTTCAAAAAAAATAGCTGCACTTCACGATCAATTCGCGATAGCTCCGACAGTGCTTCCCCTGCGCCGACCCTGACTTGAGCTGATGCAAAAGATCTGGCCTGAACACGATCTTGCCACTGCGAGAAAACGAAGCTTACCACTGCGACCAGTACTGACGCTGCCGTGATAACGTCACCGATGGTGATTTCACGCCGAAACTGCATGCTGTCCGAATTAGTAATGGTTGCCGATTTTCTACACGGTCGGGTGAATTGGACTACGTTGCAAGCTGAAAGCCGCGTCTGTGCACGTCCCTTCACATCAACGCTCGGCTTGCGATTTCGACTCGCTAAAAAATCCTCTGGTCGAGGAATCGCAAAGTGTGAGTTCCCGTGGGACATCGCGGGGACTTATTTTTTGATATCATTGCCATATTCTCACTCGCCCTCCGGTTAGACAAAGCGGCGTCTTTCCTTAACTCCGCAGCCGTGATCCGTTGGGATCGAACAGCGACGTTTCCTCGATCCGGGCCTTGCGGCGTTGGCCGAGGATTTCGATTTCGAAGCCGTCCTCGGCGGTGTCGCCCGCGACGTCCTTGTTGATATACCCCATCGCCACCGACTGGCCAGCGCCATGGGCAAATCCGCCCGAAGTGACCCAGCCGACAGCGGTCTCGTCGCCATTGTGATAGATCGGTTCGTCCCCGATGGCATCGGCATCCAGCGCGTCGACGATGAAGGTCTTCAGACGCATCGCGCCACCCTCGGCCTTCGCCGCCTCGAAGGCCGCGCGCCCGATATAGTCGGCGTCTTTCTTCGTCGAACAGAACCGATCCAACCCACATTCCACTGGCGAATAGACCGGACGGTACTCGCGCCCCCATGTGCCGAATTTCTTTTCCAGCCGCAGGGACAAGAACGCCCGCATCCCGATAGTGCGCAAGCCGAGATCGGCCCCTTCCTCGATCAGCCGTCGGTAAACCTGCCGCTGGTATTCGGGCTTCATCCAGATTTCATAGCCCAGATCGCCGGTAAAGCTGACCCGGCCCACGATACAGGGCAGGCCGTCGAGTTCCATGTCGCGAATGTCCATGAAAGCGAATGCCTCGTTCGAGACATCGGTGCGAGTCAGACGCGACAGCAATTCTCGCGATTTCGGCCCCGCAATCGCTAGCCCAACCATGCCGAGGCCGACAGCGCGCACATCGACTGATCCGTCATCCGGCAAATGCTGGAGGAACCAGCGCATGTGATAGGTTTCGGCATTGCCCGCGCCGAGGATTTGGTATTTCGGCGATGCGTCACCCTCCGACTTGGTCCGAGGGTCTGTTCCGGGTGCTGGAGATCCCCGGGTCTCGCCCGAGGATGACGTCGTCAAATTTGCCAGCGAGAAATCGCCGATCACCCGGCCATCTTCCTTCAGCATCGGCGCGAGGACCATGCGCCCCGGTGCAGGCATTCGGCACGCCAGCATCCGGTCAAGCCACGCCTCGGCTCCCGCCCCCGTCACCAGATATTTCGCAAAGCCGGAGGTGTCGATCACCCCGACGCCCTCTCGCACCGCGCGGCATTCCGCGCCCACATGGTCGAAATCAGCCGAGCGGCGGAACGAATGCTCGTCCTTCACCCCTTCGGGCGCGAACCAAAGCGGGACTTCGAGGCCCCAGCTATCGCCCATCTGCGCTCCGGCGGCGATCAGGTCGTCATAGATTGGCGTCGTTTTGTGAGGGCGCGCGGCGGGCAGTTCTTCGTTCGGGAACTTGATCTGGAAGCGGCGCGAATAATTCTCGCGCACCTTCTTGTTGGCATAGGCCATCGTGGTCCAGTCGCCATAGCGGGCAATGTCCATAGCCCAAATGTCTGCACCCGGATCGCCGTGGATCATCCAGTTGGCAAGGCTAAGGCCCACGCCGCCGCCTTGGCTAAACCCGGCCATGATCGCCACGGCACACCAATACCCCGGCATCCCGCGCATCGGCCCGATCATCGGGTTACCATCGGGACCGAACACGAACGGCCCGTTCACGGCTTGTCGGATACCGACATCAGCATAGGCCGGAAAGTGCTCGAAAATCTTTTCCAGCGAGGGCATGATCCGGTCGTAATCCGGCTCCAGCAATTCCGATCCGAAATTCCACGGCGTCTCGACCGGCGACCACGGCTTGCAGTCCTTTTCATAAGTGCCGATCAGAACGCCGTCGCGTTCCTGCCGCGTGTAAAGTTCGGCGGAGAAATCAACAGCATGGCCGATCTCGCGTCCGGTGCGCTCGTTGAATTCGGCAACCCCGGGCAGGCCCTCGGTCAGCAGATAGTGATGCTCCATGGCCAGAATGGGCAGTTCCAGCCCCGCCATTCGCCCGACTTCCCGTGCCCACAGGCCCCCGGCATTGACGACGTTCTGGGTGTGGATGTTGCCTTGATTGGTAACGATGGTCCAGGTGCCGTCGCCATTCGGCACGGTATCCTCGACCTTGGTTTTCTCATGGATCGCCGCGCCGAGCTTCTTGGCAGATTTCGCATAGGCATGGGTGACGCCGTAGGGGTCGAGATGCCCGTCGAGCGGGTCATAGATTGCGCCCACGAATTTCGACTTGTCGAAGAACGGATTGACCTCGGCTGCCTCGTCCAGACTCATCTCGCGCAGCTCGAGGCCAAGATACTTCCCCCGCGCCAGCGACATGCGCAGCCATTCCATGCGCTGTTCATCCGAGGCGAGCATGATGCCGCCGGTCTGGTGAACGCCGCAGGACTGGCCCGACAGTTCCTCGATCTCCTTATAAAGATCGATGGTGTATTTTTGCAGCTTCGCGACGTTCGGGTCGCCGTTGATGGTGTGAAATCCCCCGGCGGCGTGCCACGAAGAACCGCAGGTCAGCACATCGCGCTCCAGCAGCATGACATTGGTCATCCCGCCCTTGGCGAGGTGATAGAGGATAGAACAACCGACGACCCCGCCGCCGATAACTACTGCCTGAGCCGTGTTCTTCATGGGATGCTCTCCGCTGGGTATGCGGGTTCACCCAAGACCACGGCGACGCGGCGAGCAAGTCCCAAAGCGACCGGTTGGAGTCGCCGTTTGTCGTTCTGTGGCAACGGAGCGCATCCTTAGAGATAGCCCTTCGGGCTTCCTCAGGATGAGTTTTTCGTCTGCCTCACACTGAGGAGCGGGCAAGGCCCGCGTCTCGAAGGGTGGTTGATAAAGCAAAAGGCGGCGTCAAACAGCGCACCGATGCGCCGCCAGTTCCGCCTCCGCCAGATCGAGGCCCTTGGCCAGCGCGTCGAACATCTCGTTGATGTCTGACTCGGTGACGATCAGCGGCGGACAGAACGCGACGATGTCTCCCGGCAAGGGCCGCCCGAAGGTGCCGTTCTCCATCGTGTGGCGATAGACGGTCGGCGCGGCCTTGGCGCTGGCCGGGAACGGCTCGCGGGTTTCCTTGTCGGCGACGATCTCGATGGCTCCGATCAGGCCGGTCGAGCGGGCATCGCCGACCAGCGGATGCGCCGCCAGCGCCGCATATCGCTCGGCGAAAAGCGGCGCGACCGATTGCACATGGCCGAGCGTGTCGCGCTCCTCATAAATCTTGAGGGTCTCGAGCGCCACCGCCGCACAGACCGGATGCCCGCCATAGGTCATGCCGATGCCGAATACGCCGTGCTTGGGGCTGTTCTCGGCAATCACGTCATAGACCGCCTCGCTGACCAGCGTCGCGCCGATGGGCAGGTAGGCGGAGGAAAGCTGTTTCGCGACCGTCATGATGTCGGGCTGCACCCCGCCCACCGTCTCGGACCCCCAGAATTCGCCGGTGCGGCAAAAGCCGTTGATGACCTCGTCGCAGACCAGCAGGATGTCGTACTTGCGGCAGATTTTCTCGATGGCGGGCCAGTATCCCCTCGGCGGGATCAACACACCGCCTGCGCCCATGACCGGCTCGCCGATAAAGGCGGCGATGGTGTCCGGTCCTTCGTCGATCACGAGGCTTTCGAACTCTTCGGCAAGCCGCGCGGCGAAGTCTTCTTCGGTTTCGCCGGGGCGGCCATAGCGATAGAAATGCGGGCAGGTGACGCGTAGGAACTTGTCGTTCACGGGCAGGTCGAAATCGTCTTGCTTATAGGGCAGGGCGGTCAGGCTGCCCGAGGCGACCGTCACACCGTGATAGCCCCGGTCGCGGCCCACGATCTTCTTCTTCTCCCGGCGTCCGAGGGCATTGTTGTAATACCAGATGATCTGGATCGCGGCGTCATTCGCCTCGGACCCGCTATTGACGAAGAACGCGCGCGTGATCGACTCCGGCGCGCGTTTCGTCAGCTTTTCGGCCAGCAATGTCGCCGGGGCATGGGTGCGGTGCGCAAAGATGTGGGTGTAGGTCAGCTCGTCGAACTGCTTCATCGCAGCATCTTTCAGCCGTTGTTCGCTATGACCGAGAGACGTGCACCAGAGCCCCGCCATCCCGTCGATAAAGCTGCGCCCCTCATCATCGTAGAGCCGGATGCCCTCGGCGCGGCTGATGATATGCGGGCCTTGGGCGGCATGGGCTACCATGTCGGTATATTGAGGCACGCTCGTCGCCTTGTTGATGGCGGACAGGGAATTCGGGATCTGAATGTTCATGGCATAGCCTCCGATTGCGGATGGAGCGTTGCGCGGTTTGGGGGTGAACGCAAGGGGCGTTCATGCCGGTTTGATGAGACAAAGCGCGCTTCAAGACACGCGCTGTCGGACTACGCCAACATCGCCTCCAGATGCGCCAGAAACGGCGCGCCCGCGTCTTCCTCGTGCAGCAGATGGCCGCTGTGTGGCAGGCGGATTGTCTCTACGTGGCGCAGGCGCTTGGCCCAGCGGAGCGACGTTTGCGGCTCGACCGTCCGGTCCTTGCCGCCGACCAGCAGCATTACCTCCGCCTCCAGATCGCCGACCCGCGCCGCGAGGGGGCCAAGCTCCCACCGCGCCATCATCGCAATGACCGCATCCACGTGGGTGCGGCTCCCGACAAGGCGTTGATACAGGCGGATGCCCTCGTCGTCGATGCGGCTGCCGGTGGTCTCGATCAGGCGGCGCACGGTGGCGGTTGACGACATCGTCTTCGACACGAGATTCGCGCCGATGGCCCCGATATTCATCAGCTTCGCCGAAAGCGGAAGCAGCGCCCCGGCCAGCCCGTGAAAAGGTTCCAGCGCGCCATTGATCGACACGATCCGCCTTGGCGTTTCCGGCAGATCGAGGGCCAGTTGATGGGCGATGGCCGCGCCTGCTGAATGCCCGATGATGATGGCCGGGGGGGCGTCTATCTCGGCCAGAAATGCCGCAATATCCTCACTCATCTCGTCAAGACCGCAGCGGTCATGATCCGAGACAAAGGTGAAGCCGTGCCCCGGCAGATCGAGGGCGATCACCCGGCACCGCTCGGCCAGCGGTTCGAACACATGCCGCCAGCTATGGGCCGAGGCTCCGGTGCCATGCAGCAGCAGCACGGTCTCGCCGCTGCCCGCCTCCTGCCAGTGCCAGCGATGCTTGCCCAGCGCCCGGAATTGGCTGTGCGCGTGATGGGGCCAGTCATTGCCGTCGCGCGCCCAGATCATGTCAGCGCATCCGAAACCGCTCCCGCCATCCGCCGCGCATCGGCACGGGGCATCGGCACATAGCGAGCGTCGAGGGCCTCGGACAATTCGCGCGCCAGTGGCTGCATCCGCCGCGCCGTGTCGATCAGGATGCAGGGCGCGTTCTGCATCCGCAGGGCCTTCGCCATCTCCAGTGCATCGGCCCCGGCTTTTGCCCGCCCCGCCTCGCCGTCGAGGGCGATATTCGCAACGCCATCGGTCAGGACCACCAGCGTCGGGGCCATGCCCTTGCGCCGCGCCAGATCGAGCACGCCATGGGCCGCGCGCAGGCCAGCGGCCAACGGTGTGCCGCCGCCGCCGGGCAGGGCGGCGAGCCGGCGCTTGGTCTGCACGATCGAGCGTGTCGGCGGCAGCAAGACCTCGGCCTCCTGTCCCCGAAAGGCGATCAGGGCAACATGGTCGCGGCGCGCGTAGGCCTCGGCAAGCAAAATTTCGATGGCCCCCTTCGCCTCGGCCAGCCGTGCCAGCGCCGTCGAGCCGGAGGCATCAACGGCAAAGACGATGACCCTGTCGCTGACATCCTGCGTTCGGCGGGTGTGAATATCGCCCGCCTCGATCAGGATCGGGCGGGGGTCGTCGGGGCGCGCCTTGCGCCGCATCGGTTGCCACGGCGCGGCGGTGCGTAGGGTGGCGAGCAGGTCAATCTTTGCCGCCGAGGAAGCCTTGCCTCGTCGGGACGGCAGTCGCCGCCCGCGCCGATTGCCGCTGCGCTTTGCACCGGCCTTCGAGGCCCCGGCGGCCGCCCCGCCGGTGGGCATCGCCGCAACGGCAGCGAGCAGATCATCGGGAAGCAGGGCCTTTGCAGCCTCTAACAGTAACTCCTCGTCGGTTTGCTGTTGGGACTGCTCGTTCTGGTCGCTCTGGCTGTCAGAGGGGTCGTCTGGCTGATCGGGGGGCGTGTCATCTTCCGCCTCGTCCTCCTCGGCAGGCGGTGGGGTCAGCATTCGGGGCGCGAGGGTCAGGCGTATGGCGGTTTCGAGCGCGGCGTCCGGTTCATCGCCAAGGGCCATGCGTGCGCGGGCAACCCGCAGGGCGTGCAGCGGCGCGCGCAGGCTCGCAATGCCCATATGCGCCGCGAGGGCCGCGAGGTGTTGCAAGGCATCGGGCGGCAAGACGACATCGGACAGCCGCGCCTGCGCCACCGCAATATCCGGCAGTACGATCTCGGGGCAGTCCTGCGCGGGCAATCCCTCCAGCGAGAGCGGACAGGCGAGACGATCTTGCAGGGCGCTGGGCAGAACCTCGTCTTCAATCCCCTCGTCCAACGCGACGAGCGAGAGCTTCCCGGCATCGAGGGCCATTCCGAGGCGGCCCGCCAGTTCAGGCGAAATCCGCTCAGCCATCGGTACGAGGCACACCCCGCCCCGTGCGAGCAATCCATCGGCGAAGATAGGCTTCGACGCTGCAAGTGTCGCCGCGACATCCAGCCCGCCATAAAGCTGCGCATCATCGGCGAGGGGCGACAGTCTTTGTAGCGGAAGGGCATCGGCCAGTGCCGTCATCAGTCGATCCCGCACCGGCCCCGACCGCGCGCGTATCCACAATCCGCCGAGGCCAACGGGATCGACCGCAAAGGCGGCAAGGGCTTGCGCGGCGAGAATCCATGCGGCGGGGGCCGTCATGGGACACTGCTATAGGCTGTCATTCTCGCGCTCGACGCGAGAATCTCTCTCGGCTCAAAATATCCTCGGATCAAGCCCACTGCTGTCCGGCACGTTTTATGTTTCACAGCGTGTCTCCGGAAGATCGAGTTCAACCTGCCTTGGGTCGCTGTGTGTTGGCTGTGGTTGGTTGAGGGCGTTGAGGGGTCGTCTTCGCATCAATGTAGCGCGGACGGCGCGGAGGAATTCGAGAGGTCGCTTGATAGCGGTCTGCGTGCTCTGGGCAAGGCGCAGCAGCAGGAAGGCGATCATATTGACGGCCACTTGCGTGCGAACCGCGTTCTCGGATGTGCCGATGAAGCGGGTGATGTTGAGGCCTTGCTTGATCCATCTGAAGATGGAGCCCGCGAACGCCATTGGTCCGAGAGAGGGGGCGACCTTCGATCTCCCAGCGGCGCTTGTAGATGGCGGCGATCTCGTCGGCGGGGCTGGTGAGGTCGTTGGTCATCAGCAGCAGGGTCTTGCCAGTGTCGGTCTGAACCTCGATCTGCCGGATCGGGTGATCGAACGGGTTCTTGCGGCTGCGCGCCATGCGGGTCGAAAGACGGCCGATGCGGTCGGCGAGCGCAACGGCTCCCTTGGGCAGTGCGCGGGTCTCGGTGAGGGTGAATGCGGTGTTCTTCTTGAAGCGGGTGACGAAGCGACACTCGGCGTCGTGCAAATCCGCAAACCATTGAAAGTCATGGTATCCGAGGTCGAAGGCGTAGGTGGCCTTTGGCTCGATGGTCAGCTTTTTGGCGACCTTGATGTCATTCACAGTCGCCGCCGTAACCAGCGAATAGACGGGGATACCAGCCTCGGCCTCGTAGACCACATGCGCCTTGGCACCGAAGGACTGACGCTGCGCCCTGGCCCAGTCCGCGCTGAGGCTGTTGAGCTTTATCGAGGTCGCGTCGATCAGGTAGAGCGCCTCGCGCAGATCCCGCCGCAACTTGCGATGCGCGAGTGCGATCATCTCCTCCAGCAGCCCCGAGAACGCCGCCGCATCGCGGTACCGGTTGGCATCCGCAAGCGTCGTGCGTTTCACGCCCGCACCGCCCGCATGATAAAGCCGCGCCGCATCGAGAGACACAGTCGTGACCGTCGCCCGAAGCCCCTGCACCCCCGAAAGCGCCCCGTTGAGAAGGCTCACCAGATGATGACGCGGCTTGAATGTGCGCGCGGTCTGCGCGTGGCCATGCTCCTTGGCAAGTGCATCGAACCGCTGCCACGGAATGTACTGGAGAAGCTGGTGAAACACGGTATTCTGATGCGGCATGGCGAGGGCTCCGTTCGTGTCTTCAGATCGCTGAATTTTCCAAACACGATCAGAATCAACGCCATGCACTCTGGCAAGAAATTTTCCCACCGGACAACAGTGCGCTCGACCGGAGCGTCCAGAAGCCTTTGATATTGCTTAAAAATGAATTGTCTGGCGCGGCGCTTGCGCTGATCAAGCCCGACAATGACAATTGATAACGGTCAGCCCTTAGTGCGGATGGTATTACGGCGCTGAGCGCTCGATGCTGCTGCCCCGCACGTGATGCGGGGCCTCGACATGTCGGGTACAGAGGTGGTCCTGCATTTTTGACCAGTTTTGAGCCTGAATAGAGTGGATAGTGGTTTGGGTTATGCCGCCTATTTGATCTGGATGGGAAGGCCTTCGTATGCCTCCGCGGGTGTTCTGCCGTCGAGGGCCGAATGAGGGCGCTCGGTGTTGTAATAGTCGAGCCATACACCGATGCCCCTTCGGGCCTCGGTACCGGTCTCGAAGGCGTTGGTATAGACGCATTCGTATTTCAGGGATCGCCATAGCCGTTCGACGAAGCGATTATCGATCCAGCGGCCCTTGCGATCCATCGATATCTCTATCTCGGCATCGAACAGGACCCCGGTGAAGTCGCTGCTCGTGAACTGGCAGCCCTGATCGGTATTGAATATCTCCGGCTTGCCGTACCGCTCGAGCGCCTCTTTCAGCGCCTCGACGCAGAACTCCGCATCCATGGTGTTGGACAGCCGCCAACTCAGCACGCGCCGCGTGGCCCAGTCCATGATCGCCACGAGGTACAGGAACCCACGCTGCATCGGAATGTAGGTAATGTCTGTGCACCACACATGGTTCGGGCGCGTGATCTTCAGGCCCTTGAGCAGGTACGGGTAAATCTTGTGTGCCGGATGCGGATCACTGGTGCGCGGGGCCTGGTAGATCGGGCGCAACCGCATCTTGCGCATCAGCCGCCGGACCCCGGTGCCGACCGCCCTGATGACCCTCGCGCTGCAGCCAGCGGGCCATTTGCCGCGAGCCGTACCACGGCGTCTTCGGGAATTGCTCGTCGATCAGACGCATCAGCTTCAGGTTGGCAGCCGTCTCGCCAACCGGCGTGTAGTAGAGCGTCGATCGCGTCAACGACAGCAGCGTGAATTGCCGCCGCACGCTCAGCTTGGGATGTGTCTTGCTCACGAGCGTCTGCCTCCGTTCCCGAGCAAGCGACCGGATGCTGCCGCTAAAAAATCCCGTTCCACCACCAACTGACCGATCTTTGCGTGGGCTTTCTCCAGTTCCGCATCCTTGCTCTTCGCATCAGACACCGCACCGCCGCCGAACACAGTCGCCATGTTCTCAGCCGCCAGCCGTTTCCACTGGCTGATCAGGTTCGGATGCGCCCCGTGCTTCGCCGACAGCTCAGCCAACGTCAGTTCACCTCGCAGAGCATCCAACGCAACGCGCGCCTTGAACTCAGCCGTATATCTCGTTCGTTTGCCCATCTCGGGATCGTACTCCTGGCAAGACAATCCACTCTACCAGCTGGTCCGAATTCCCGCGACTACCTCTGTGCTTCGCTCGAAAAGGCCCCGGATCGGTGCCCGGGGCAGGAGAGGTAAACTCGATTAACGACTGCGGTCAGTGATGTGGCTTTGGCACCGACCGCCCTCTCAGGTCTGTTGCAAAAACGCGCAGCCGTCGTCGGTAATCCGCGCAACGCTCAGAATACCGCTTTGATAGGCCCCGGTATCCACCGCGATACGATTGCCGATCACCGCCGCCTGCGCGTGAACGTAATGGCCATGCACATGCCAATAGTCAGGCGGCCCCCCCTCGGCAATAAACCTTGGACTGCCCCAGAGCATCATATTCTCTTTTTGCTCATCGACGGGCACGTCGGGGTCCATTCCGGCATGGCTGAGGATCAGATTGCCGATTTCGATCCAGATCTTCGTATCCTCTTCGATCCAGCGTTTCCGGTCCTCGCCCAGCGCGGCGGCAAATTCCTTGCCCGCGGCCAAAAGCTCGTCATCGCTTGCGGTTGGAAAAATCGCGGGCAAACCGAACGACTTCATCGTGTCCGACCCGCCCCAGCCCAGCCAGCGGCGGTGGCCGATGGGATCGCGGGCAAAACTTAGCATTTCCTTGTCGTGATTGCCGCGAATAAAGACCAGCGCGCATCCCGGAATGTCCAGTTCCATCAGGAAATCGAGCACATCGCGCGACCGTGGCCCGCGATCGACATAATCGCCGAGGAACACGAGCGTCTTTTTGATATAGGGGTCTGTTCGTTCAACATCCCGCCGAATCCGCGCGACCAGAAGATCGAGCAACTCGATCTCGCCATGAATATCGCCCACGGCATAGACGGTGCCGCCGACGTCAAAATAATCAGGGGCGACATCGTCCGCTTCTGGCGATGATCTCCCAAAAAGCGATGTGAGCTTCATGGAGTACCCGTACATGGTTGCCTTTGACGGCTATATGTACGGGTTCAGCGGCCAAGCACAATATCGAAACGACCCGAGGGGGCGGCGTTGCCCGCATCTGCCGAAAAGGCAACGGTGACACCATCCCGCGCCTTCGGGTCGCGGATGCGCGCCCACAGGAAATCGCGTTCGTTGCCGGGATCGCCCGCGAAATACATCTGGGTCGGCAAAGGCTCGAAACCCGGCCCGCCGATGCGGAAATGCAGGTGACGCGTGCGTCCGGGATACTCGCCCGGCTTGATGGTGCGAAACCGATAGCGGCCCTCGGCATCGGTGCGCACGACGCCGTAACCCTGAAAATTCGGATCGAGCGGTGCGTCGGATGTGTCACGACTGTGCGAATAGCGCCCGTAAGCGTTCGCCTGCCACAATTCGACGAACCCATTGGCGACGGGCCGCCCGTCCAGCCCCAGCACGCGCCCCGCCACCTCGATCTCTTCACCGATGGCGGCTGGACCCGCGCCGATCCGCACGAGGTCAGCATCGCTTTCCCTTGGCAGCACATCGGGGTAGAAGGGCCCGGTTGTCTGGTTTGGCGTGGGGGTCAGGGCGAAGGCGGGGCCGGTGGCCGCGACAGCCGTGGTCAGTCCCAAAAGTGTCTGTCTGCGAGAGATCATGGATGCACTCCTCTTTGAGACCTAGATATAGGACGATGCGCGGCAAAAACGCGGCGACGGCATCACAGGAGCGCGAGGGCCAATGACCGACGGGACGATGCAGGACCGGCGCGTGCATACGCCGATGCGCACGCGGCTGCTATTGATCGCAGTATTGGCAATCGCCCTTGTGATTGCGATGCCGATTCTGGCGGTGGTGGTGTCGCTGTTCCAGACCGGAGACGGCATTCTGGCGCATCTGGCCGAGACCAAGTTGCCGCTGTATCTCTCGAATACCGTGCAGCTCGCCATCATCGTCGGGATTGGCGCGGGGTTGATTGGCGTCGCGACCGCGTGGCTGGTGACCATGTGCCGGTTTCCCGGTCGGCGGATGCTGGAATGGGGCTTGGCCCTGCCGCTGGCCTTTCCCGCCTATGTCCTCGCCTATGCCTATACCGACCTGCTGGACCATGCCGGACCTGTGCAAAGCGGCCTGCGCGCGGCGTTTGGCTGGGGCGCGCGGGACTATTGGTTCCCGGAGATTCGCTCGCTGGGCGGCGCCGGAGCGATGCTGGCGCTGGTGCTTTATCCTTATGTCTACCTGCTGGCGCGGGCGGCGTTCTTGCAGCAATCGGTGACCGCGTTCGATGTGGCGCGGACCCTCGGCTATGGGCCGTGGCGGGCGTTCATGCGCGTCGCCGTCCCGATGGCGCGGCCCGCGATTGCGACCGGAATCGCGCTGGTGCTGATGGAGACGCTGGCCGATTTCGGCACCGTCTCGCATTTCGGCGTATCGACCTTTGCCACCGGTATCTATCGCTCGTGGCTGTTGATGGGCGACCGGATCGCGGCGGCGCAGCTCTCGGCCTGTCTGCTCATCTTCGTCCTCGTCCTGCTGGTGCTGGAGCGGACCCAGCGGCGGGCGGCAAAATATCATCAGGCGGGCAAGAAGTATCAGGTCTTGCCCGAGTTCGTCCTGACCGGTTGGAAAGCATGGGCCGCGTGTTTCGTCTGCTTTGCTCCGGCGTTTCTGGGGTTTTTCCTGCCTGTCGTCGTGCTGGGCCATATGAGCGCGGTGGGCGGACACGACTTTTTCGGGCCGCGCTATATCAAGTTCGCGCTGAATTCCCTGACCCTGGCCGGTGTCGCGGCGGTTCTGACCGTCGTGATTGCGGTCTTTCTCGCCTATGCCGCGCGCTTGGTGAACCGCCCCGGTGTCAGGCTCGCGACCCTGACCGCCTCGCTTGGTTATGCGGTGCCGGGATCGGTGATCGCCGTGGGGCTGCTCTTGCCGCTTGGGGCATTCGATAACTGGCTGGATGGCTGGATGCAATCGAGCTTCGGAATCTCGACGGGCCTGCTCCTGACCGGGTCCATTGCCGCGCTGATTTTCGCGTATATCGTGCGTTTCATGTCGGTCGCTCTGCAAACGGTGGAGGCCAGCCTCGGCAAGGTCACTCCGGCCATGGACTCAGCGGCGCGCACGCTGGGTCACGGGGCAGGGGGCGCGTTCCTGCGCGTCCACGCGCCGCTGATCCGGGGCGGATTGCTGACGGCGGCGCTGATTGTGTTCGTCGATGTGATGAAAGAGCTGCCTGCGACCCTCATCATGCGGCCCTTCAACTTCGACACACTGGCGGTACAGGCGCACCGGCTGGCCGCGGATGAACGATTGCTGCAAGCCTCGACGCCCTCGCTGGCGATTGTAGCCGTGGGGCTGATACCGGTGGTGTTGCTCACTTGGCAGATCAGGCGGTCACGGCCCGGTATGCGGGGAGACTGACGCTACCGCTGGTACTTGATGAACGGCGTCAGGGTCGCGACGCGGTCGTAAAGCTTGCGCGCGTCGGTGTTGAAATCCTGAGTCAGCCAATAGACCCCGCCCAGCCCCTTCGCATCGGCGGCGGCATAGACCGCCTCGATCAGCGCCCGCCCGGCTCCGGTGCCCCGCGCTTCGGGGCTGACATAGAGGTCTTGCAGATAGATCACATCGTCCACCCGCCAGTTATGGGGATGGCGGATGTAGTGGACGAGGCCGATGGGCGTGTCGGCATCATCCGTCGCCAGCAAAGCACGCTGGTTCTCGCGCGCCGGATCAATCAGGCGCGCAAAGGTAGTCGCATAGACCTTTTCGGAAACCGAGGATTCGTAGTATTCGAGATAGCCGGTCCAGAGAACCCGCCACGCCGCCTCATCCTCAGTGCGTAGTTCCCGGATTTTCATGGGCTTCCTCAGCGATCATCGCTTCGCATTCGATCTCCACCACGAATTCCGGCAGGACCAGCGCGCCGATGCCCATCATGGTACAGGCGGGTTTGACCTCGCCGAAAATCTCGCCATGCACCGCGCCGACGGCAGGAGCATCCTCGATATTGGTCAGGTAGATGCGATTGATGACGATGTCGCCAAGGCTCGCGCCCGCCGCTTCCAGCGCCGCGGCGATGGTCGCGAAGATCTTGCGCGTCTGTTCAGCGGCATCACCGGGAGCATAGGGCTTGCCATCCTCGACCGCGCAAGTGCCTGCAACCTTGATCGTATTGCCCATGCGGACGGCACGGGAATACCCGTAGTCTTCTTCCATCTTGCCGCCGGAGGAGATGTTCGTGCGTGTCATTGATAGGTATCCTTATTGATCGTTATTCGGCGGCGTGAAGGCGTGTGGAGTTGAAATGTTCGGCGAGCAATCGCGCATTGTCCATATTGGCCTCCGCGATATGGTGTAGCGCGTCGGGCGTACCCATCCAGACTTTTTCCGAGGCGAAGTCATCCTCGCTCCAGCGCTCGAAGAAACGGCATTTCAAGTGACCATTCTGTTCCTCGGACCAAAGACCATGGGCAAAACGGTTCCGCGCCGGTATCCCTTCTGCGATTTTCGTCTTGAAATCATCCAGCCATTCGGCATCGAGACCCTGAGCGCTGTATATCTCGGCAAACAGCTTTAGCCGTCCGCCCAGAGATGACGCGACTGCCTCTTCAATTTTCTTCTTTACGCTCGGGTCGTGATCGGCTTCCTCGGGTTCGCCGTAAAGCCCAACAGCCGCGCGCAAAATCTCGTGTTCCAGAATTCCAAATGTTCGTAAGACACGGCCTATCGCGGCATGAGCCTCAGCAGAAAAATCCTTGTCGAATAACGATAGGTCAACCGGCCTTGAGGCTGCGGGCCGGACAATGCGGGAGCGTGCGAAGTCCGCGTCGCGAAGCTCCGGAATATCCGTGAGGTCGATCTCGCTATCGTCGCTCATACTTGTCACCAAAAGCTGCTTCTTTGAATGAACTGATCGTAACGGCGCTTTTCTGTACGAGTGGCTCGCCGGGCCGAAATTATTCGGCAAATGCTATCCCGATCGGTATGCACGACGACGAGTATCGTAAAGCCAGCGAGTGCCCCCACGCTTATAAGCCGCGTTTCGCCATACTCAAAGCGATCATCGAAAATCTCTTCGACCAGACTATCGAAAATACCAATGGCGTCCTCGAAGCGGATGCCGTGTTTTTTCTGGTTCTCCTCGTTTTTGGCCTCGTCCCATAGAAATTCGAGGTGATTACTCACCACCACTTCTCAGGTTTCGCCGTAAATCCGGCGGTTTCTTCCAGCGCATAGGCCGTGTTCAGCAGGTCTTCCTCGCCGAACGCCTTGCCGATCAGTTGCAGGCCGAGGGGCAGGCCGCTTTCGCTCAGGCCAGCGGGCACCGAAATACCGGGCAGGCCCGCCATGTTCACCGTCACCGTGAAGATGTCCTGCATATACATCTCGACCGGGCTCATATTCTCGCCCAGCGCGAAGGCGGGGGAGGGGGTGGTCGGGGTCAGGATCGCGTCCACCGTCTCGAACGCGGTCTCGAAGTCGCGCTTGATGAGCGTGCGGATTTTCTGGGCGCGGGTGTAGTAGGCGTCGTAATAGCCCGCCGACAGCACGTAAGACCCGATCATGATCCGGCGCTTGACCTCGGCCCCAAAGCCCTCGGCGCGGGTCTTTTCGTACATCTCGGTGATGCCGTCGCCCTGGGCGATCTCGGCCCGGTGGCCATAGCGCACACCGTCATAGCGCGCGAGGTTCGAGGACGCCTCGGCAGGCGCGATGATGTAGTAGGCGGGCAGGGCGTATTGGGTGTGCGGCAAGCTGATCTCGACGATCTCGGCCCCTTTCGCGCGCAGGTCGTCGGCACCCTTTTCCCAGAGCGCCTTGATCTCGGAGGCCATGCCGTCGGCGACGTATTCCTTCGGCACGCCGATTTTCTTGCCGCGCACATCACCGGTCAGCACCGCCTCGTAATCGGGCACGGGCAGGTCGGCGGACGTGGAATCCTTGTTATCGACCGAGGCCATCGACCCCAGCATGATCGCCGCATCGCGCACCGTGCGGGTGAACGGCCCCGCCTGATCCAGCGACGAGGCAAAGGCGATGATGCCCCAGCGCGATACCCGCCCCCAGGTCGGTTTCAGGCCCACGAGTCCGGTAAAGGCTGCGGGCTGACGGATCGACCCGCCGGTATCGGTGCCGAGCGTCGCCATGGCCATATCCGCCGCCAGCGCCGCCGCTGACCCGCCGGATGACCCACCGGGCGTCAGCTTTGCGTCCGACCCCGCCGCCCGCCAGGGCGAGACCACATCGCCATAGCACGCGGTCTCGTTCGACGAGCCCATGGCGAATTCGTCCATCGACAGCTTGCCGAGCATCACCGCGCCATCGGCCCAGAGGTTCGACGTCACGGTGCTTTCGTAGGGCGGTTTGAAATCGCGCAGGATGTTCGACCCCGACTGCGAGTTCACACCCTTGGTGCAGTAGAGATCCTTGACCCCGATGGGGATGCCGCACAGCGACGGCGCATCGCCCCCGGACAGCCGCGCATCGGCGGCGGCGGCCTGTTCGCGCGCGATCTCCGGCGTCTTGACGCAATAGGCATTCAGCGCATCGCCGCCCGCGACCTCGGTGATATAGGCCTCGGCCAACTCGCCCGCGCTAACGTCCCTGGCGCGCAGCTTGTCCCGCGCCTCTGCAATCGAAAGAGTGGTCAGTTCTGTCATGGTCGGCTGCACCCGCATAGATTTCGGGGCATCCTTAGCGGCGCAGGCGGCAGGCGGCAAGCGCGGGGAAACCTGCGGGCTTTCCTCATCCGCCCGAGTGGCAGGAAAAAGCCGTCCCCGTTCCCGGACGCGCCCCGCGCAAAATTTTTACAATCGCCAATAAATACCGCTTGCGCGACTCGGCAATTTGCCTGATTCTACGCATCAGCCAAACCAAGGCCGTGGTACTCGGAATTCCGAAGATACAGGACCGGCTCGGTGGCTTGGAGCTTCCCTCGATGAAAACGGTTGGTGTTTTGCTTGGCACTCTGGTGGGTGTTTCGCTTTTCGCAACGTCGGTCACTGCCGCTGAATCTGTTACGAAAATCAGCAGCGCCATTTGGCGCGAAGTCCAGCCCGCCTACGAATTCAAACACCCGATGAAGGTGACTTGTCAGGAGTTTCTGGACACGGACGCGATTTATCGTCCCTACGTCGTCGCTTGGCTGAGTGGGCGTATGATCGGTGTCGTGGACGTGGCTGACCCCGATGAGTTCGTGCCGGTTTCGGTGCCCCAGATGGTCGAACTTTGCACCGAAGAACCCGACGAGATGGTCTACGAACTCGTCCGCGTTCAGTAACCGCCCTGCACCCCTTCCTATCCGCCTGCGCGCCACTTGGCGCGCGGCGGCTCCCCCTGTCACAGCGCCGCGTCTGGTTCCGATGAACCCCGCGAGCCGCGTATCCTGAAAGGATCGTAAAATGACCCCTCTGAAATCCTCGTTCGCGAAGAAAACCGTTCTGGCCCTGTCGGTCGCCGCGATGAGCCTCGCTTCCATGCCTGCTGCCGCGCAGGGCACTAAAGCCGCTGACAATGATCGCGATGTGCAGGTCGGTGCGCTTACCTGTACAGTCCAGCCGAACACGCGTCGCAACTATGTCGTGCGCTCGACGGCCCAGGTCGATTGCACCTACGCGCCGATCAAGGGCGAGAAAGAGACCTATAGGGGCGTGACCGGGATCCAGCTCGGCATCGACCTGACCGTGCGCGAGAACGAAACCCTGCGCTTTGCCGTGTTCAGCTCGCGCAAGAAGGGCGAGGCTCGGCCTGAATACGCCCTCGAAGGCAAGTATTTCGGTGCCTCTGCCACGGCGTCTCTGACCTATGGCGTTGGCGCGGCTGCGCTGGTCGGTGGATCGCGCAAGGAGATTTCGTTGCAACCGGTTGGTATCGAGACCCTTCGCGGTCTTGGCATCGGCGCGGGTCTTGGCTTTCTCTATCTCGAGCGCGACGCTGCCTGATCCGCTGGGCGTATGAACCGGATGGTCGCGGCGCAATGCGTTGGCGATCAATTCTGGCGGCCCGGAGCAACAGCTCCGGGCCGTTATTGTTGTTGAGCGCGCGCGGGTCCCGCGATCAGACAGACGCCGCACCACGCGCGTCGCACAACGCCCATTGCTTTCACCCCGCACTCGGTCATGATCTGCCCGGCACAATCGGTTTCGGGGCAGGTCTCATGGCATCACACGGGTATCAATCGGGGCGGCTGAACCTGCCCTTTGTCGGCATCGCCACGTTCGGCAAGTATCCCTACGTGCCCGACTGGTCCGCCATCGATGCGGATGTGGCCGTGCTGGGCGCGCCGCTGGATATGGGGACGCAATGGCGCAGCGGGGCGCGGTTCGGCCCGCGCGGTATCCGCGAGGCCTCGACCCTTTTCGCCTTCGGCCATGCCGGGGCCTATGACCACGAGGACGACGCGACCTATCTGGACGGCGCACGGATCGTCGATCTGGGCGATGCCGACATCGTTCACACGGATCAGGCGACTTCCCACGACAATATCGAGGCGGGCGTGCGGGCGATTCTGGCGGCGGGGGCGTTGCCGGTGGTGCTGGGCGGCGATCACTCGGTCAATATCCCGTGCATTAACGCCTTTTCGGAGCAAGAGCCGATCCACATCGTCCAGATCGACGCGCATCTGGATTTCGTCGATGAGCGACACGGCGTGACCCTCGGCCATGGCAATCCGATGAAGAGGGCGTCCGAGAAACCCTACGTGACCGGCCTCTCGCAATTCGGCATCCGTAATGTCTCATCGACCGCGAAGGAGGGCTACGAAGACGCCCGGGCGCAGGGGTCGGATATTCTGTCGGTGCGGCAGTTCCGGGCGCTTGGGCCGGAGGGCGCGCTGGCGCGGGTGCCCGAGGGCAAGCGGTATTACTTGACCATCGATATCGACGGGTTCGACCCGTCGATTGCGCCGGGAACCGGTACGCCGTCCCATGGCGGGTTTCTCTATTACGAGATACTGGAGTTGATCGCCGGTCTGGCAAAGCGCGGCGAGATTGTCGGCATTGATCTGGTCGAGGTCGCGCCGGATTACGATTCCACCGGGACCACGTCGATTCTGGCCGCGCAGCTCTTGCTCAACACCATCGGGCGTATTCTCGCGGCCCGGTGAGCGCCGCCTCAGAACTGCATCAAAGCGTCAGTGCTTTGTGCGGCCCAGGACGTGACATCGCGCCCGAACAACCCTTGGGACACCTGCTTCGCGCGGTTGGCAAACTGGCTGTGCGGATCGGCGATCAACGAACTGATGAAGGTGCTGCGCAGCGAAGATTTCAGCGTCTTCGGTGTCGGCACCCAGCGTGCTGCTGCGCATCCCTCCACGAATTTCGGCGCGAAGATCGGCACGCCGGTGGGATATTCGGCCACGACCGCCTCGCCGAGCACGATGATGACCGAAGGCGATCCCGTAACTTTCCAGAGTGTCGGCTTCAGCGATTCCAGGATCAGAGCCTTCGGCTCGCCCGGCACGCGTTCCACATCGGCCCGCGCAAAATCAGGATAGGTGCGGGTCGCCATGTGCCCTTGGCCGGGGACTTTGGTGGCCACATGAATCTCGGACCCGCCGAGCAGCGATCCCATGGCACAGGTATCGGCAAGCGGGCTGGTCTCGCTGGCGCGGTGCAGGCGGCGCTCGAAAACCGTCAGGTCGCGGGCGGTGGGCATGGTGGGCTGGGCCGTGATCCCGGGCTTGTCCCATGCGGCCTCGACATCATCGGTGATGAAAAATACGAACCCGGCGCACAACGCAACGCACGCCACACCAATCAATCCACGAACCGCCTTTGAAATTACCTGTCGCATCCTGACCTCGCCGAGACAAACACCGTTTATCGCAAGGGGAGAAGAGCAAGCATCGCGCCAAACCGGGTCCGGCGCATGGGAATTATGGTGAACGCTTGATTCGAATGGTTTTTTGAGCGATGCAGACGGCATAGAAGTTAAGCATACAGTGTTCCATTCTGGCAGGATTTTGGTAAATGGAGACGCCGCTGCGCGCGGGTGTCCTCGCGGCCCCCTTCATCGCCCTGGCCTTGCTGTTCGTCGCGGGTTGGGCGGGCTATGGAGCGGTCGTGGCCACGATGGCCGGCATGGCCCTTCACAGCGTGTTCGATGCGGTAGGATGGCTGTTCATCTGGGTTGGCCTCGGGGTGATCGTCGTGACGGTGATCGTTTCGATGGTCATCGGCGACGTGCGCATCGGTGGCCGGTCCGGCAGACCGGTTCACAGCGCCTTCGGGGCCGTGGCCGTCGGTCTGGCGGCGAGTACGTCCCTCGGCCTGATGTTCTGGGCCAGCGCCGGGCCGCTGCACCATGTCAACGCCCCCCCGGCATCCCTCGATCTGGTCGCCCGCAGCCTCGATGCCCAGAGCTTCGCGCTTTACGCGACCATGATCCATTGGGGGCTGATCCCGCATCTGCTGAATGCCCTGTGCCTGATCGTCTTCGGCCTTTCGACCCAGAACCTGAAGCGCGCGCCCTCCGTTGGCGGAGCGATCCTGCGTCAACGGTCGGAAGACCCGTTTGCGCTGGCGCTGAATGCCGTCTTGGTCTTTTTCGCGACGCTGGTGGTGATCGGGGCTTTCACGAGCAGTATTCTGGCCCTGTCGCGCGAAATGAGCCGCTTCGGGTCCGATACGCCCAATGCCTCGGCACTATTCGCCGTCGCGCTAGCGATGATCTTTGTGATCTTTGTCGCCGGAGCGCGGCCTGTGCGGGCGGTCTATGGCACATTGGCACGCGCGACGCTGATCCTGATGCTGATGATGATCGTCGCCGTGATCATCCTTGGGCCGACCGGAAAGATCATCGGCTGGGGGCTTCGTTCGATCTGGCACATGATCCTCGCCTTGCCCTCGATGCTGAGTTTCACCGGCATGACGACCGGTGATCCGTGGCCGACCGTATGGACCGCCTCGCACTGGGCCATGGCGATGCTGGCCGCGCCGTTCATCGGATTGTTTCTCAGCCGTGCGGCGAAGGGATTTCTGGTCGCCGAGGCGGTGTTTTACTTCTGTGTTGTGCCCGCGCTGGTGACGATGCTGTGGATTCTAGCCTTTGGCGGCCTGTCCCTTGCGCTCGACGAGGCGACCTCCGGCTCGCTGTGGCAGACAATTACCCGGGGCGGCGATGACAAGGCGGTTTACACCGCGCTCTGGGGCGTGCCGGGGGGCGAGTCGCTGATCGTCGGATTCATGATTATTCTGGCGCTCACCTTCGCGACCTTTGCCGCCGCGATGCTCCATTCGGTGATGCGCCTCTGCGCCCCCGGTCCCGAGAGCGATGTCGTCACTGGCGAAGCGCGGGCATCGGTGGCCAATATCTGGTGCATCGGCGTGGCGCTGGGCGGATGGGGGCTGGCGGCGACGAGCGCAGGCCCGATTGCCGATGATCTGGGCCGCCTCGGCGCGGTTCCGGCGCTGGTGGTGATCCTGTGCTTCATCGTTGCCGCCCTGCGTCTGACGATCCGTCCCGCAGTGCTGGAACCGCCCCCGAAATCCGACCCGATGCAAGTCGATCTGGACCTAGGCACCATGATCGCCGACACAATCGAAGATGCAGACCTCGACCTGCGCCCGCGTAAACGAAGGAAGAAACCATGAGCGACGAAACCCTCTTCATCGGCGGCGGCGGCCCCGACTATTCCGTGCCGCAAGAGCTGTTGCTGCGGTTCGGCAACCGCCATGGTCTGATCGCCGGGGCGACCGGCACCGGTAAGACGGTTTCCCTGCAAATCCTCGCCGAAGGCTTTTCGAAGGCGGGCGTGCCGGTCTTCATGGCCGATGTAAAGGGCGATCTCGCGGGCCTCGCCATGGCGGGCAGTCACGAACACAAGCTGCACGACGCCCTGATCGAGCGCGCCACGACCATCGGGTTCGATGATTACGGCTATGAAGATTTCCCGGTCGTGTTCTGGGATATGTTCGGCAAGAAAGGCCACCCCGTCCGTGCCACGGTATCCGAGATGGGACCGCTGCTGCTCTCTCGCCTGCTCGACCTGAACGAAACCCAAGAGGGCGTGCTGAACATCGCCTTTGCGCTGGCCGATGATCAGGGGATGCTGCTCCTCGATCTGAAAGACCTGCGCGCGATGCTCAATCATATCGGCGAGAACGCATCGACCCTTAGCACCTCTTACGGCTATGTCACCAAGGCCAGCGTCGGCGCGATTCAGCGGCGGCTGTTGGTGCTCGAACAACAGGGCGGCAAGAAATTCTTCGGCGAGCCTGCCCTTGAACTGAAAGACATGATCGCGACCAACAATCGCGGCGAGGGCCGGATCAACATCCTCGCCGCCGACACGCTGGTCAATTCGCCGAACCTCTACGCCACGTTCCTGCTGTGGTTGCTCTCGGAACTGTTCGAAGAACTGCCCGAGGTTGGCGATCCCGACAAACCCGTCTTCGTATTCTTTTTCGACGAGGCGCATCTGTTATTCGAGGATGCGCCCAAGGCTCTGATTGAAAAGGTCGAGATGGTCGCGCGGCTGATCCGGTCGAAGGGTGTCGGCGTCTATTTCATTACCCAGAACCCGGCGGATGTGCCCGACGACATTCTGGGCCAGCTTGGCAACCGGGTGCAGCACGCCCTGCGCGCCTATACCCCCCGCGATCAAAAGGCGCTGAAGGCAGCCGCGACCACCTTCCGCCCCAATCCGCGCTTCAACGCGGTCGAAGCCATTCCCGACCTCGGCACTGGCGAGGCGCTGGTCTCGACGCTGGAGGCCAAGGGCGCGCCGTCCATGGTCGAACGCACGCTGATACGCCCGCCATCGTCGCGCCTCGGCCCGCTCAAGGCCGCCGAGCGCAAGGCCGTGATGCAGGACTCGC
Source organism: uncultured Neomegalonema sp. (assembly GCA_937958625.1). Lineage (GTDB taxonomy): Bacteria > Pseudomonadota > Alphaproteobacteria > Rhodobacterales > Rhodobacteraceae > JAHDDY01. The sequence goes on along the minus strand of CALGNO010000032.1, from coordinate 21,534 downwards.
CGATCTTCGGCATCTACGAGGAAAGCATCGACCGCAAATCCGCCTTCGAGATGCTGTCCCAGCGCGCCGAGGCAAAGGCCGCCGCCGAAGCCGATATTGAAGAGCAATCGGGCCGGGCGCGCGGACGCGGTCGTCGCAAATCCGGCGGGGCCTATCGCGGCGACGAGCTGGCCCCGATGTGGCAGGATGACGGACAGTTCAACTCCGGTCGCCGCTATACCCTCGACACCCCGAAACCCCGCGCCACCAAGGCCGCCCCGAAACGGCGCGGCAGCAACCGACAGTCCGTGGGCGAGGCGATCGTGAAGTCCTTTGCACGCTCGATGAGTTCGCAAATCGGACGTCGGGTCGCGCGCGGTGTGCTGGGCGGCCTTTTCAGCGGTCGCTGATCTGCTGAAAAGAGTTCCAATTCGATGCGAAAACTGGCTGGACGATACCGGGGGGCTTGTCTATAAGCCCCTCCACTGATCCGGAGTAGCTCAGTGGTAGAGCGAGTGACTGTTAATCACCAGGTCGGGGGTTCGAATCCCTCCTCCGGAGCCAGATAAAACGCCTCACAGAGCAATCTGCGAGGCGTTTTTCTTTGTCACTCAACGACTTGCGTCGTTTTCGGCGCATTTTTCGAGGGTTGCGTCGAAGGTGCTGGTTTTTCGACGCCCTGAGTGGCATCCGCAAGGGCAGAGGCGCTCGATTGCGCGGCTTTGGGCAGCCCGCACATTCGCACTTCGGCGCGCCGCGACCCGGGGACATTGATCATATTGCCGCCACTGGCCGCGCTGGTGTCGATCTCCTGCCCGAGCCCTATTGCGATGATAGGCGGGCGCCTATTGCCCTCTGCCAGCCATTCCCACCCGCTTTGCAAGGCGTAAGAGAGCTTTTGCGCGCGCTGCTGGGACAGGCGGATATTGGTCAGCGTCGGTCCTTGCAAATCGGTAAACCCGGCCACCAGAATATATTGATAGCGCGTGGCTTCATCTTGCCATGTCTTGCCCAGCTTTTGGCGGATTGCGCCGATGGTGCCATTGTCATCCGGTCGATTGCCGGCGCGCTTGAGCGTGTCATAGCCGTCCTGTTCGCATCGTGAAAAGCGAGGTGGCGTTCCGTCGCCCGTCCAGACGCAATCGACGTCGTCCGCCGTGATTCCCGAGCGTTCGAACCTGTATTGAAAGCGCGCCACCAGATGATGCGACCCTTCAGGATCGCCGCATTCCGGGGGAATTGAGGTGAAGAGGGAAGACGGCGAAAATGACCGAGGCCCTGTCACGTTTTCCGTCGGCGGTTTTTCAGCGGCGTCAGTCGGGTGAGCCAAATGCTCCCGAATGGCAGCAGGGTCGAGATCAAAATCGTCGAGATTGACGTTCAGTACCAGCCCCTTGACCAACGCAGGCCAGTCGATCGCTGCGTTTTTAATATTGTCGGCGATGCCGCCCGAAATCGTGTTGGCAGGGTCTTGCCAATTGATTTTCGCGCCGAGAGTCTCGGTAACCCTCAATCCGATTTTGGTCCAGTCGACCGTCGCCGCCTCGAGGTTCGCGGCGGCCCCGTCGGTCAGCCCTGTGACCGCGACGTCCCAGTCGATGCCGGATTTGCCGAGTTCGGCAACGAAGCCCTTGGCCAGAGAGTCGCTGAATACCTCCCAATTGATATTGAGCGGCGATATTGCGAGCGATGTGCCGATACCCGAGCCGATGCTGCTCCAGTTGATTGCGCTTTGGTCGAAGCGGAACTTTTCAGCGACGCTCTTGGCGATTGTATCGTTCAGATTTCCACCATCGGGCCAATTGACACGGGTGACCTTCACCGGCCTCCAAGTGCCGATTGTCGTCGCAAGGTTAGTGATCGCGGCGGTGATAGGCCCGCCATCCCAGACCGTCTGGCGACCCGTCCCGGGCTTCTCGAACGTCCGCTGCATTCCGGCGGAGAGCCTGTGAAGGTCAACATCGGTGTCGTTTTGTGAAATTGATGTGCGGCGGACCTGTCCGGTATCCAGAGTGGCGCGAATAGTTGCCTCGTTCATCAGCGCCGCGGTTCGCAAGCCGCCAACCAGTTCGCGCATTCGTTGGGTGAGAATCGCCGCCTGCACGTCCGACGGTTTCTCGCCATTATCCTGACCCAACGATCCATTTGCATCGAGGGCAGTGAATAAAGCGTGGGTCAGGATCGCTGTGTCGCTTGCGCCATCGACATTTCTCGCTTCCGTCGGCTCCAGACTTTTAAAGGCGTCGATCTGAAGAACGGCCAAAACCGCCGTCGCAACCAACGCGGTGCGCCGCAGGAAGCCCGCGCGTGTTCCTTCCTGATGCGTAACGATCAGTTCGGTATGCGGCGTGATTGCGCCCGCCGCCTTCTCCATGTCGATAAAATCCGGTTTAGGGCCGGACATGCCCGACAGCCGCTGTTGCAGCATGGCGGCAAGGGGAATGTGACCCCGGATGGCGCCTTCGCAATGCTTTAGTCGGCGCAGGATGATGTCGTGGGTGAGCGTGACCACGCCGCTTTCTCCGAAGCGGTTCCACGCGCTGATCAGAATCCCGAAGGACAGCACCGGCAGCGCCCAGGCGAGGCTACTGAAATTGTCATCATAGCGGGCTGCCGCGCTGTCCGCCCACGTGTTGCTGAAGGGTGCATCGTCCAGATCGAACAACAATCCCCAACCGAGCAACAGAAACGGTGCGGTCCACAAAAAAACTTTCAAGGCTCGACCCCTGAACGTCCGATACGCCGGTTCAGAGAATCCGTCGGTCTGGGGGCTGAAAGTTTCGAGGCTGATGAGGTTCTCGACACTGTATTCGTATCGCATACACCAGGCAAAGGCGATAATGGACATCAGAAACAGGATGAACCCGAAAAATGCCGCTTCATGGGGCGTTATCGTATCCGGCGAAACGCGCATCGATGCGATGGCAAAGAACAGCGCGCCGACTGCGGTCAGGAAGAAAGCGAATCCGAACTTTCGTGTTCGTCGTGCCGACGCCGTGATGTACCACGCCCCGCCGATCCAGAGCATGAGGCCTGTCAGACCAAATACTCCCAGACTCTTCAAGACCGTGAGGCAAACAACGGCCAGGGCTTGAAGCGTCCATCCGGTCTGCTCTGCAACTTTGGCCAAGGCGTCTCGGTCTATTTCGGCGGGGAAAAAGAACTGATTGAAGGGTTGTCCGACCCCACCCGCATCGTTGCGTGCAATATCGAGGGCACTCAGGATGGTCTCTCCGAACAGGCACCCGGCAAACACGCCGAAAAATCCCGCAATCGCCGCAAGCAAGGCCGCGTGGACCGGCAGCATATTCGGCTTGTCCAGCCCCTCGCGTTTTGCCTTGTCGACGGCGGCAAATAACTCGTTCCGGCGCGTGACACTGCGCTCGGCCAGCGCGACAATGGCGCTGCGCGGGGCAAGCGGCCTGCACGCGACCCAGTCCTTACGAACGAAATGTCGGGGCAGGGCGTCCCTGTCCAGCAGGGCGGCGGCCTTGCCACTCGGTGTCTCTGGTTTCGGCACCTGAGGCGCGATGGAAAGCATGGCTTGCGCCCTCGCGATCCAGTCGCCGATTTTGTTCCTCATGTAAGGTTTCCATTCGACGATCCGTTCGATTGTCGTCTGGTCGATCTCCGCGAGTTGCTTGACCGTGACCACATCGGAGGAATTGAGATATTCCTTCGATGTCTTGCCGATATTGTTTGCTCCCCTGCCCGAACGATTGATGCAGTCGACCGGCATCCCGTCCCGGTCGGTCGGTTCGTCAAGGATCGGACTGTCCGAGGCAACAGCCAGAGGAACCGGCACGAATTCGCCCGGCGCGATGCGATAGGCGATGCCGGACCGCCGTGTCCTGTCGCCATGCGGCTCGCCCGCCGCAACGTGATCACCGAGGGCGCGGCGGACGATATGCGCGATGACAATCGCGGCATTGTCAGCCTTGTCTGTCAGGCCTCTTCTGGCATCGGGACTTTCGACTGTTTCGGGACTGACCACGATGGCGATCAATCCGTCCCTGTCGATGGCGACGTCGATGCTGCGACCGGTCTTCATGATCCAGCTGGAGATCGGTTCGATCTCCAGCGGTGTGAAATGAGCCTTGTCGATAAACTCGTCCCCGGGCGTGGCGATGAAATCTTTCACGAATTGATTCAGCTTTACCTTAACTTCCAGTTCGCAATCGCGAAGGGCCCGTTGCTCCAGTTTTTCATCGTTCTCGTCTTGCCGCCTGGTGACGGGCGGGAGGTTGAAAGTGCATGTCGCCAAAGTGTCTGAAACCCTGTCCGAGCCACTCATGGACTGGGCCCAGTCGAGATAGCTCCAGCAGTCGGTATTCCTATCGTCGGGCGTGACGGTATGGTGTTGGCTCGACTCCGTTTGTTCATCCTCGCCATCCGGCTGAACGAGGAGAGCAAGGCACACATCGGGCTGAAGCCGCGTGGAACCGTCGCGGTCGATTGCATGGATGGCGGAACCAAGCGCGAGGTTGTGATGCGCCTCCTGCCTGATGAAGTCATTGTCGAGTTGGATGTACTCGATGCCCTTTCGATCATTGTTCGTGCTGGCGACGAGGCTGCGACGAAATCTCTGCCACCGTTTGAGGGGATCTTCCCAGACGGATCGGAACCAGTGATCGAACACCGCAGGCATCAATTGCTCGACAATCGAAGCATCGAGACGGTCGACCGTATCGCGCATCGTGGCGGCGATCTCCGCTTGGGCGGTCTGCTCGTGATGCGCCCGGACATGGTCGGCCTGATGGTCGAGCGCGGCGGGATGCAGGAATTGCGTCGCGGGTTCCAGAACCGTGCGCGCATGGGCGGTCCATTTCGTCCGGCTGCGCTCGGCATAGTCGCTAAACCGCTTCTTTATATCCCGGAGTGCGGCGTTGTAGGCGGCGACGATAGGGCCGCGAATGGCGGTGCCGTCCGGTTCCGCCGCTCCGGCTTCGGCAAGCAATGCAACCCGTCGGTCATGGAGCTTCTGCCGCACATCCGTCAGCATAGCGGCTCTGGCTTCATCCAAGGGGCGCGCGGCGTCGGAGGTCCGAAACCATGCGGCGAGCGCTTCGGCGTCATCGGAATATCGCTCCAGCGTTTCTCGCAGCAGATCGGAGGAATGCGCTATGCGACGGGACGTTTCGGCCTGCAGCGAATCCTTGATCGCGCGGTCCAGAGTTTGCCGCGTTTCGCCATCGTTGTCTTTCTGCTCGCGCGCCATATAGCGCGAGGCCGCCTTGGCGACTTCGTTGAACAAGCGCTCATAGTCTGCTCGGCGATGCGGTTCGGCCAGATCGAAACCATGCAGACGATCACGGAGAACCCTGGATATGTCCTGAAACGCTTGCTTGGTCTTGCCAGCCGCAATCGTCTCGCCGTGCCGCGCGCCTTCTTCATTGACGGGATCGAGAATCCGGTTGAGCAGAGCCTTGCAGGTCTCTATTTCTCCAAGCCTCTCATTCAGGCCAATCGCGCGCAGTCTCTTGCTGTTCTCCCACACCCATCCTTTGCTCGACGATGCATCACCGTTGATCAGCCTGTCGGCCATATCGTTCGCGATCTGCGGCAATTCCGCAGGCATTTTATGGGCGGTCGCCCGAGCATCTTGGATCGCCGCCGCGAAGACTTTCTCGAGATCAGCCTCGATGGTCTCGCGGCTCTTGTTTGCAGGAAGAGACGGCTGCCACTTCTGGTTCTTGGGGCCGGTAAATATCGACAGAACAGATCGCAGGGCAGACTGCACCGGGGACGGAGCCGCCTTGATCGGGCTCGCCGTCTGGTCGGGGACAGGCGACATGCCGGTGGCCTTGCTCAGCTTTTGCGGAAGCCATTTGTTCAAGACCACCCAGCTATCGTATTTGTGGCGGGCATTTTCTGGTTCGGCGGACGGATCGCATAGGCGCTGCGCCAGGATGACGGGGTCGGGCCCAAAGGCTTTGCCATCGCGGCGTTCTGCCTGCCGGAGATTTTTTTCGAACTCTGCAACAAGAGCGCTGAACATCGCTTTTTCACTGAGCGGGGTTTTCATATGCCCTCCACGAGTGCTGGTTTGTCGGTGTCAGGGGCGTTGGCTGGCGGTCCAAGACGGCCACCCAATGCTCATGCGTCGAACGGTGCCGCGCCTTTTCGAGCGCGGCCCCTTCGGTGACAGGCCGGGCGAGCTACAACCCAGCCGGCAAGGTTGTGCCGGCCTTTGCCGCCGCAAGTCTCGCCGCATCCCGTGCCGCATCGACGCGCGTATTTTGAATCGCCGTCACGAAGGCCCGGTTGTCTTCGGTCAGTAACGGATCGCTGAGCGCCGTATTGCGGTTTGCAACGGCGTCCTGAAGACCCTTAAGTTTAGCGGCATAGTCGGTGCGGGCCTCTATCTGCTTGGTCAGAGCGACGTTTTCCTCGTCATCGGTCGGGAACAGATCCTGGCGCAGTGCCGCAGCGAGCTTGTCCCCCGCGCCTCCGGCAAGCGCGGTGCCGATCTGGGAGAGAACTGCGTTTGCATTTCGCATTTCGACGACGCGCATCTCGATATTGAGCGGCTTGAGGCCTGATGCGCCTTTCGGAACGGGCACCCACAGCATACGGGGCGCTCTCAGATCATGCTTGGCAAAAAGAAAGGTCGGCCCGCCTGCAATCATCTTCCCAAGGGGAAGGATCGCGCCGCTCGCGTCCTTGTCGCCAATCTTTTTCGGGGAAAGGTTCAGCCCGATTTCCACGATCAGGTCGCGTTTGATGCCCGTTGCACGATTGTCGAGGCTCGAACCGTAATGGATCATCGTCGGGTGCAGCGTGTAGACACCCTCGGCTGACTTATCCCCTAGCAGCTTCAGTTCCATCATGAAAACCGGCGGCTCTTTGAGAAAGATTTGTCTTGCCTTGAGTTGTTCAGCCAGCTTCGTAGTTCCGGTGACGTTGTCGGGATCAAGGTCGAAATCGGCGTTTGTCAGCGTAGCGCTTTCCGCTTTGGATGCGAATTCGCCGAGGATGAACTGAATGCACTCAGGCGGCTTCCAAGGGGATTTTGCGGCGGTATTGGTTTGCTGTTCCGGCGCGGTGGGCGCAGGCGAGGCGGGCGTTGCGTTCGTAATCGGAATTGACCCGCCGGTATTTGTGCGTGAGTTGGCTGGTAAAATCGGCGTGGAGGAAGGCGCGGGAATGGCAGGTGCTTCTGCTCTATCGTCCGCCTCGCCCCCTCCACCTGTCGGCCTGTTGAAATCAGGCGGAAGTCCGTGCGGGTCCGGGACGGTCGTTGCGGCGTAAACACCGACAGCGCGCTCTTCTCCCGCGTTTTTTAGCAGTGTTCCGATGGTGTCGAACGCCGCGTCGACCAGTATCGGAGCAAGGGCCGCTGCTAACAAGGGAAGGCCCTCTTTTTCACCCGTCGCAATAAGGCAATCGCGGGTGAGCAGTCGAGGAACGGCCCCGATGCCTGGCCCACCGCTGACGCGCGGTGCCTTGTAGCTGACGGTCCCGCGATCCGGGCTTGTCAGGGTGCCGGCGTCCGTTCCGGTTGTGAGCCGCAGGTCGCATCCGGCCAGAGCCGAGGTGCCAAGCAGCACGTAAAACGGCGCTATCGCGCGTTTCGATAAAGTCATTGCCATTTTTCGATCTCCTTAAGAAGTGCGTTGTCAAAAAGAACGCCGCCGTTTACGTCCGAAACACCGAGAGGGGCGACGAGGGTGGGGTCGAAGGCGTGCACGCCGATCACCTCGGTGCTGCCATCACGCACGATCGGTGCGCCGCTTTGCCCTTGTGAGGTATTAATCGGATAGACAAGCGCGCGATCGTTCGGGAACGCGTCCGTGACCGAGCCGCTCGCGCCGACCATCAGTCCCGAATGTGTGCCGGGAAAACCGATCACTTCGATCCGCAATCCTTTGGCCTGTGGCGGTGCTATCGGCTTCAAGAGCGTTCGAAAATCAATTGAGGATTCGACGCGTATGGCGGCCAGATCGGATGCGTATCCGGATGCGCTACTCTTAAGAAAAGAGGCGCTGGAGATGCCGTAGATCTGCTTTGCATCCCGTTCGGCACCGCCGAAATCATGCATCAGCAAGTCAAAGCTGTCGGCGCCTTCGCCGACATGGTGGGCCGTCAGCAGTAATTTAGGTCCAACGGCAAACGCCGTACCTTCGGTCAATGTGGATGAGCCTTTTTTCATCCTCAATCTGAAAATTGCCCCGCGCCGATGGTCGCTCGCTGGTGTTTCGCGGCGATCCTCCGTGCTAATTTGGAATTCCTGCGACGAGGCGAAGGGCCGCCGGATGGGGATTGCCGGACTCGTTTCGAGCGGCGCTGCGGCGGGTATCGGTTCGGCGTAGACCGGGCGCGATTGCGGTGCCACGACCGGCGCGCTCGATGGTTGCCGGATCAGGTCCAAGATCCGCCGCGCCCGATCGTTCGAGCGCGCATAGTGTTCGAGGGCGGTATAGATCGCACTGATGCGAACGCCGCGATTTGCGACCCATTTGCAGGGCTTGTTCACGTCCGGCACCGTGCGATGGTGAATCGCAATCGGCAGCCATTCATCGTTCAGAACTGGTGACCCCGATGACCCCGCTTCGGTATCCATCGTGTAATAGGCCCACGAATCCTCGTACCCGATGATCCGACTGTTGCGGAACGCCAGTTGCTTCAGCCGTGCGCCCGGATGCTGGATGATCGACGCGAATTCGTTCTTCAGTGCCTTGCCCGAATCCGGCAGCATCCTCAGGCGGCCATAATCGCTGATCGGGCGGCCATTTTGGCTGTAGGGGGCGACGCCGACAAAGCTGATGTCGAGATCTGCGTCGGTGAAATAGAGGTCCGGTATCAGGCTGAATCGTTCGACCGGACGCACGGCCCCGGTTTCGTCACGCTCGAAATCCATTTCCAGAACGCTGTTATGCTGGGTGCCATCCGGGAGGACGTGGTTGTTTGTCAGCAGCAAACCGTTGCCCACGAGAAACCCTGTGCCCGCACCCCTTGCGCCGCCATCGCGTCCCTGCACCTGAACGACGCCGACGGAACGGGCCGCCATTGCGCCACGGGTCAGGAAGTTGACGTCCAGAATATCGGACTTGCCGATAATCCGTTCGAGCATCGACCGCGGCGGCATCCGTCCTGCCGGGATCGGTGTCGGCATCAATGGATAGGTCCGATACGATTCGCGCACCCGCATCCGCGTTTGCATCCGGGCGGCGGTCTCTGGTTCGCCGCGTTGTGCCCATAGCTTGAGATAGTGCCCGTAGGCTTCCCGGTCCGTATGATCGACGATTTCGTCCCAGTACTCCCGAGAGCATTCCGCCTTCAGCCGTGCCTCGAGGTTTCCGGCGACTTCGGCGGGGGAATGGGCGATGTTTTCCGCAGGATGGGGACAGTCGCAGGATGTGTGTCGCGAAGCGGAATAGGACGGTATAGGCCCCGGCGGCGGCAGTATGTCTTGGTGGTCTGAGATCACCGCTTCATAGGATGGCCCGCGACCCGTTTGTGCGGCACGGGGTTTCGTGGTGGCCAGCGCCCTGGCAAACACCTTCGCGACCTTTCCAAAGCCCGTGTCCTTCGGATGCAGTTCATCGTACCAGGACGCCGCGTGTCCCCCGACCTTTCCACGACAATCGAGGTACAGAACCTGTCCCCCATACCCGCGCGCAATGTCGGCCATGGCGTCGTTGAAACGGTCAACGATATGCGCTGCCGCTTCAGGCCAGTGATGCTTTTCGAGGCCATGGGCGGCCAGCGGCGTTCCGAGCCACTTTCCACCCTCGCGCGGTAAGCCGTAATCATAGCCGTGCACCATGATGGTCAGGTCGGGACTGACTTTCAGCGCGCCGTCGATCATCGAGCGGTAGCCGCCCGTGAGCGAGGCGAGAATATTGTCGAGTCTGCCGCTGTCGATGCATCCGTCAGGGCCATCGCCGCCCCCAATCGCCAACAGCCGAAGCAGACCGGCATGACCATCCAGATCAGGGCCGAGCAGATCATTGCCGCCGCCGCTGAGCATCAGCACATCAGGATCGACGGCCTCGACCGTGCGCACGTGCTCGCCGGATTCTGCCATATCCAGCAGCCGGTGCCCGGCACCGCCGAGCGAATAAACCGTGTAGTCCGTCGAAAGATGATCGACGATGTCCGTTAGCAAAATCGGATACTGAAACCAGCTATCGCCCTCGCTGACGATAACCGGTCGGTCGGCGGGGCGCGGGTTCAGCCTGAAGCGAAGATACCGTATCGCCCGTGAAAGGCGGTTCGCGATTGCGATCACCGCATCCGATTCGTCCGACGCTGAGACCTTTGCTTCCGGTTCAATCTCTCGCACCTTGCGGACATCGAACTGAAGTGCAGCGCCGTATGCCGTGGAAGACGAAATGCCGGGCCGGAACATCTTCTGCATTTCAAGCAGGTCGTCAAGCGCCGGTTCCGTTCCGCTCGATCTCAATTCGTCTATTCGATCATAGAGTTTCCCAACAGACATATTTTCCACCCCCATGGTCAATCAATTTGCAGGGCGATTGATCAGTCAGGGGTGCTGTTTATGAAAGTTGATGCGTGAAGATAACTGCGTTTTTCACGCTCTTTTCACGCCGTCATGGGTTATAATGTAGGAATTACTGTCGAGCTTCTGTTCGATTGGGTATGAATTGAATGTTCGGGAGTCATTCAATTTGGGTGATCTACGGATCAAATATACGGCTGATTCTCTTTGATGTCTGGCATGTGAAAAACTCGCCATTGAAAGTAAAAGAAACGGCATGAATCATAAGAATCGTAATGATTTCTGATGCTTTTGACCCGATAGAGTCGATGCCTGAACCGTTGTCAGTACCGTTGATCCGCGGGTTGCCTAAGAAAACGAACTCAAGATGCCTGTTACTCGTACACTGGTGTCGTTTGCTGAATCGCTAATAATCCGGCCTTTGGTTTTTCACGCGGGCAAACGACGATGAATCATGCGATCCAAATTGGGGTTGAATGATTCTGGTTGTCATCTGCAACAGAATGCTGGCGCTGGGCCTATTTTCGTTGGTTAAATGCTCGAATATCTTGGGATGGCGGTAGTGGAATCAATTTGTTTGCTGGCCAGCGTGAAATGAGCGTGAAATTTTAGCACAGACAGCTCGTTCTCAGTTGCGCCCTCAAATTATTAACCACACGCTTTTCACGAATACGGAGAAGCGTTGTGTTTTTAGAGCAAAATCTGATCCTTGATCTGAACGGAAACTTCAAGCTCCGAACCGATAAGGGCGATGTAATTGGTGTCAACGGCGGCATGAAGCCTGCCATGCTCGCAATGCTCGCCACCGCAAGCGACATGAAGCGGTCCCGGGACTGGTTGATCTCGCATCTCTGGCCGCGCTCAAAGAGCGCTTCCAGTCTGCGTAAACTGGTTCAGCTTACCCGCGAAGATCTGGGCATCTACAGCGACGTTCTCGAGTCGACAAAGACCCATCTCGGCCTCAAGGGCGTTCGACTGGCTGCATGGCGCGCGGAAGAGGGGCGTCTTTTTTTCGAGGATGCGCCGCGCCTTCAAAGCCCGCTTTTTGAAGAATGGCTCCGCACCGAACGCTCTCGGCATGAAGTCCCGATCACAACGCGGGCCCTTGCGCCGCTCTTGCCCGGGCGAGAGCGAAATCCGTGCGTGGTCATGATGCAGCCCCATGTCGTCTCTGACATTCCGGGCTATGAACAGGTCGTCGCCATGGTGTGCGATCAGATCGTCACCAGCCTGCGCTCGCATGGCATGGTCGATGTTTTCGACCTCCGCGATCTCGACTCGAACCAGCTCGCGATGTTTGGCGGAGATCAACTGCCCAATCCGGACGTCCAGATCCTTGTGCGTTTCAGCAAGATCGGCCAGCAGAGCCAGCTTTCGATCATTGCAAAAGACGCCAACACGAACCGTGTCCTGTGGACGTTGACCGAGGCAACGGACTCGCCCCGGCAACCGCCGTTTTCACTCCGAAAACTGACCGAAATGGCCGGGCAGACGGTGGACGGCGTGCACGACGCGGCCCTGTCCCGCGACGGGCGGATGAGCTTTACGCAGTCCTCGGAGGGCCGTGCGCTTTTCTCGGCGGTCCACTCGATCCTGGGCATGTCGGTCGAGGGGCAGGAAATTGCCCGCTCGATCCTGTGCAAACGGCTCGAAACCGAACGCTCGCCGGTTGTCGGCGCTTGGTATGCTTTCAGCTTCGCCAACAGCGTCGGCGAGCGGGGCCGGGGAATTGATGCGGCGTTCTTCGAACAGGCCGAGCATCACTGCGCCCGTGCGCTGGAAACCGGATCGAATAACGGTCTGGTGCTCGCCTTGACGGCGCATGTCTACGGCTTTGTGCTCAGGCGGTTCGAGGTCGCCGCCGAACTGGCCGAGATGGCGCGAAAGCGCGCGCCGGGACTCGCCCTCGCATGGGATGTCAGCGCCATGAACGCGATCTATACCGACCGGGTTGACGAGGGATATGAGTTTGCCCTCAAGGCCACGAAACTGGGACGTTTCAGCCCGTTCAAGCCCTATTTCGATGCGTCCCTTGCCATCGGCGGTACGCTGACGGGACGGCACAGGGAAGCAATCGATACGGCAAAGGGTCTGTTGCAACGGCGTCCGGGTTTCCTAGGCGTCATGCGTCATATGGCGGCCAGCCTTGCCCAGACCGATCAGCTTGCCGAGGCCGAACGATGCATCCGGGAAATTAGGTTGCGCGATCCCGAATTCGTCGAAGACCGGATTCACGATCCCGATTACCCGCTCCCTTCGATTCACAGCAAACAACTTATCGCCCATGTCTTGAAGACATGCGGACGCTGACCTCAGGAGCCAGAACCGTGATATTGAACCGACGCAGAATGCTGACGACGTCCCTCGCTTTCGGAGCTGTGCCATTGCTGCCCCGTGCAGGGTTCGCGGAAATCTTGCCTGCTTGCGTACCGAAATCATCGCGCGTCGCGACTTCGATGTTCGAGGCGCTGGAGAATCTGGTCAACAGCAGCAACCCTCTCAAAGTCCCGGCAATCGCCGATTGCCACAGGGGCTATGGCACCGATGCGACCGCCGATACGGATGCCACTTTCCATGACCGGATGGATCTGGAGGAAATCTACAGGCGTGCCCAGGTTTGGTTTGCCGAGGACCGGTCGGTTGCCGGCGATCGGATGACAGTTCTCGAACCCGGTGAGCGCTGGCCCGACGAGAGCCTCAAGGGGCGCAAAGAGCGGCTCGTGAACCGGAAGACATTGCGGGAAAAGCTGGACGCTGTCGAAGAGGCTGCCGAAAGAAAGCGACTGGAAGCAGAACTCAAAGAAACCTCGGCGCCACCCAGAAAGGACAGCCCGAATCCCGATGACATTCTGGCCCGTTGTTTCGGCGGCTCTGACAGCTTTCCGGAACGCCTGCTCGACTTCTCCGATACGGTGATCGGCAAAGGAAAAGGGAAGGGCAAAGGAAAGGGTAAGGGCAAAGGAAAGGGGAAAGGCAAAGGCAAAGGAAAGGGCCGCGGACGCGGTAATTCCGATACCGGAGCAATCACCTCGCTCGACATCGACTTTGCGTTCGAGGAAGAGCGCGCCCATTATCGCGAGCGATTGACGGCCAATATCCACGCTATCGACGAGGCCTTGACCCTCACCGGCGAAACGCCGTCCACGAAGAGCCGTAGTGCAGCGGAAGTGCTGTTGGACGACCAAAAGCGCGGTGCCGCGCTGCCCTATCATCTGCAACCGCCACAAAATGTCGGCCCTGAATATGCCGCAGAGATCGAGCTTGCGCTGGCGCTGCAAAACGACCGTGTCGAACGTGAGCTGCGCCGCCCCGAAATCCTCGATGAAGTCGATGACATCGCCGGCCCCTTCACGCGCCGCATTTCCAACGCTTCAGGGCTGCCCGGCGGCACGTTGCGGATCATCAACCTGATGTCGATGGCGGGATACGTCCTCGCCTATTACTACAAACGCAAATTCCGCCGACTGCGCCCCAGCGAAGCGGACCATCGCATCGACCCGATGATCGAGGTGCCGAGCCACTCCGCCTATCCCAGCGCCCACGCGGCTCAGACCCATCTGATCGCCCATGGCCTGACCGAAATCTACGGCGTGGATACCGAGATGGTCGGCGAGTTCTTCGATATCGCCGAACGGATCAGTGAAAACCGGGAATATGCGGGGATGCACTATGCGTCCGACACGGAGGCGGGGAAACTGATCGCCCAGGTCGCGTTTCCGTATCTGAGACTGCTGTTCGACGAAGTCTTCACCGATGCAATCACCGACAATGCCCAGACCGAGTTCGTGAATTGTCGTTTCAAGGGACCGCTGCCGCCTAAGGGTGCCGACCCCACAACCGGCGTCTATGCCTGGCCGACGAGCGTTCTCGAACATAAAGGCAGCGATGGCCGGACACTGGAGAAACGGTTGCGCGAGGACAAGCTGACCGGCAACCTCAAAGCCTTGGGCATCAAACGCGGAAGCGGTCCGACGGGTAAGCACGCAATGGTGCTGATGGTCGACAAAGCCGTCCAGTTGCATCACCCGGCGCTGAAAGAGACGTTCCGCCACGAAAAGGCCGGAGGCTATCTGATCAACAACCTCGATTATCCGGTTCCCGGCGGTGACCCGTGGGCGATGGGGTCGAAGGGGCATGTGCACGGCACCGCAATGGCGGGCCTCGTCGCGGGCAATATCGGCGCGGATGACCCCAGCGGCTTGCCAGAACTTCAGATCGGCGTCGCGCCTGATGCGAAGGTCGCTGCGATCAGGGCCTTGAATTACGTGCGGGCCGATCACGATGAGCGCACGGTCCTCGCCGGTAATCTGCTGAGCGGTCTTTACGGTTTCAACGGTGCGCAGGATGACGATGGCTGCCGTGAACTGCGGCGCTATCGGCGCGAGGTCGATGCGGTCCTGCTCAGTCTCGGGTTCGAACGACCGGCCAAGGGTCGGTATCTCGATATGACGGCTTATCAAGCAGAGAAAGATAAGGACAAACGCAAGATCATGCTGGAGGATGAAAGCCTCGATGGCGTTTGTGACCCGCTGGCCCTCGCCGTTCTGATCACGCAACTCAAGGCACCGGTCGTGATTGCATCGGGCAATACCGGTTCGCAGGCCTTGTCCTACCCGGCGGCCTTCACCGACTACGAGCACGTTCTCATGGCGATCTGTGATGCCGAAACATGCCCGAAAGTGATCGATTTGCTCGGTGACATCCTGTTCGGCATCGGCGGCGAGATCGGTGATGATGCGGACTCGAGCAGGCTGGCCAAGATGAAAGAGGCAACAACCGCAGATTTCACGGCGGCCAGCGGCAAGGACGGGCACTTCAATACATTCCTGAGCCGAGGCCGCGATGCGATGGCGCCCAATGCAGCGGGCGATTCGCTCGATGCTTTCAAGGGGACCGGCATCATCGTCGTCGGCGCCGCCGTTTACTCGCCTGTCATGCCCCCGACAGCAGCGGACGGGCAAACGCCGCCGAAAACGGACGCGGCATTCTACGAAGTCGAGCTGACCCGGTATTCTGAACAGGGACAAGGGCTATGCCTCGTCGCCCCGGGGGACAAGGATTTCGTCTTTCCGAATTCGTGCAGTTCCTATGCCGAGCTGGCCACATCGACGATCACCACTGCCGATATTCCCGGCCATGGCGGGTATGGCGACGCTGTCGAAGGGCCGTGGTCGTATCTGTCGCTGGAAGGGCAAGCCTTCGGCTTTGGCGGCACATCAGCCGCTTCGGCGCAGGTCGCCGGTGCGATTGCACTGCTTCGGGAGCGGGATGAAAAGGACGACGGGGATGAACAGGCAATGCCATTAAGTCCGGCCATGCGTCGGCAGCAACTCATCGACGAATACGTGAGTCGCCCGGTCAAAGGCGCAGGCTCGTCCACAGATTATGACATCGGATCAGGCTGGGGCGCGCTGTCCCTTTCGTCGCTGTTCGAAGGAGCATGAAAATGAGTGCCTTTCAGACCCTATGCCGCGCGCTCGGCATCACAATCACCATGGCCGCCGCGCCCGCGATCGTTGTCGCCCAGGATCAGACCGGCTCGGTTTTCGATCAGGGAGTAAAAATTATTTTTCTGGACCCTTTTGATGAACTTGAAAGGGATCAGGAGACCGATGAGTTCTATTTGAAGAACGACCGCTTTGGAGTAGCTATTACAAAAGGTTCAAGTTTCACGATTAATTCAAATACATCAAAGTCGCGAAAATTAATTTCGAATAGCCGCGAAAATCTAAATGTAATAACGAATAATGAGGAACTCCAACTTATGTTGGGAAATAAATTTCCCCGTTCGCTGAACAGAAATACCGTCGACGATTCAGTAAATTTACCTACTCTAAGCTCGTCGCAATCCATTGAACATTGGCGCTACGGTGAAAAGAATTTGTGGATTGCGTCTTTGATAGCTGGGACCCAGTCAACCGGCGAAGGCACAAATCCTGTCATTAATGCAGACGTACGATCCTATTTAGATCCGCCGAAAACCGGTTCGATAGCGCGGCCGTCCATTAAGATGGAAGACGCAGATAAAGCTTGCGGTGCCGATGTTGAAGCGCCGTCGGAGCACTGTGCGCTTTATGCCGTATTGTACAGGCATAGCTACGGCGAAGAAGAAAAAGAGTGCAGCGGTGTGCGTATTACCGAATCCCATGTTCTTACCGCTGCGCATTGTGTGTGTGCGGCCAGTGCATCGGAAGAGGTAAAGAAAACTGCCAAAATTTACATCGGCGGAAGCTACCATGGCGCCGCATTCAAAGTTGAACACATCAATATATTTTCTAATGGTGTGCCTTCGTCAAATTGGTGTGCCGCGGCTGCGGGACACAAACCAGCAGAAGATATTGCTCTTTTAACCATCGCCAAACAGCCGATAGAGAGAAAGAAAGGGGTTCTAGATTTATTGATCAACGAAGCGGGCGGACGGATGTTAGCGCTTGTCGCTAGTGAAGAAATAAAATGGGACGACTATATCGCAGCGCGCAGGGGACAAGAGGATGCTACCGAAAGCGCCACGAATGCCTTGTCGCGAAATCTCCTGTGCAAATTGCGCAGCGGCATATCCTGTCCTGCGGCAACAAGATTCGTTGTTTTCGGTTCAGGTGAACCCCACCGCGTTGTCGTGAAGGACGGAAAAACTAGCTTCGAGCCGGACCCTACTTTGCCGTCGCCAACGAAGATGTCAGGCATGACTGCCCTTGAGTGCGACGGTACAAACGCAGTCTGCGACTCTAAAACGGTTACGGTTTACAATTCACATGTGGGCCTTTGTTTCGGTGACAGTGGCGGCGGTCTTTTCAAGGCAGTTTCTCGGGCTGGTCGCGAGGATGGGTACGGTTATTACGCGCTGGTCGGAATCGTTTCTGGAGCAGGCAAAGCTGGTGATTGCAAGAGTACGGAGCAAGCGCGCAATACGCCTGTACGAAAAGTGGTTCGCCTCGACCAGAGGGCGATCCAGGAGTGGCTCGGCAGCATAACGGGCGACTCGATAATGTTCACGAGCGCACTCACAGACGATTATCCGACCCAATCGATTGCTTTGCTACAGGGCGGCACTGGCATCATCGAATAAACCGCCACCATGGCACTCCCTGCGCGGCCTCGGAGGCGCGCGACTTAGGCGACATGCCGTTATGCCCGGCATGTCGTTCCGGCGCATAAACCAAACAGAAAAAGTACCGTTCCGCGGGGGAGGGCAGTGCCACTGACCACCCGCTTTGTCGCAAACGCAGTCCGTCGCGCGATGCTTCTTTTCAAAGAAATAACTAGACCTCGCGAGACGGTCGCGCATACGTGGTCACGCGAAACAATCAAGTGGGGAGGAACACATGAACAAAACTGAACTCGTTGAAGCAATCGCCAAGGAAAGCGGTCTGAGCGGAAAAGACGCTGAGGCGGCGCTGAATGCAACCATCACGGTGATCGAGAAATCACTGAAGAAAAAGCAGGACGTGCGTATTACCGGCTTCGGCACGTTTTCGATCACGCGAACCAAAGCCCGTAAAGGTCGGAACCCCGCCACCGGCGAGGAAATCAAGATCAAGGCTTCGAACTCGCCGCGCTTCAAAGCTGGCAAGACGCTCAAGGACTTCGTCAACGGCGTCAAGAAGTAGTATTCTGGCGCGACGTCAAAGCGAAGGAGCGACTTCCTTGCTTTGACGTCTGCCGCGAAATGCGGCGTCAGGCCGATGCGGGCTTGAAGGTGAGCGCCAGACCATTCAGGCAATGACGCTCTCCGGTCGGCTGCGGTCCATCGTTGAAGATATGGCCGAAATGACCCTCGCACCGGGCGCAATGAACCTCGGTGCGCGGATAGATCAGATAATAATCGGTCTTCGTGCCGATGACCTCTTGTGAAATCGGCGCATAAAAGCTGGGCCAGCCCGTCTTGCTGTCGTATTTCGTTTCGGACGGATAGACGGCGAGGTCGCAGCCGGCGCAGTGATAGACGCCGTCCTCGTAAAGCTTGTCCAGCGGGCTGGTAAACGCGCGCTCGGTCTTCTCACTGCGAAGCACGGCGAATTGTTCCGGGGTCAAAAGCTCGCGCCATTCCGCCTCGGTCTTTTCGATTTTCTCGATGCCCCCGGCGGCCAGCGCCATGCCCGATGTGCCGGAGCGCAACCCGAATACGCCAGCGGCGCCAAGGCCGAATGCGCCGATACCGAATAATGCTGTTCTGCGATCCATCGCGAGTCTCCCTTTTGTCAAAATGTAACATGGCGGCGAACCGAGGCGAATTTAAGCTGGGGTCGTTCACAATCTCGCGTGCTGCGACCTTGTTGCCATCGCCGCAATGGCCCTTGAATTTGCCCCATAGCTGCGCCAGAAGACCGTCGTGGGGCACGCAGGTTAACGGAGAAAATGACAATGTTTAAATGGCTTGCGGCGCTTTGCGTCGCGTTCGGCGTAATGCTTGGCGGGGGGACGGCATCGGCTGCCTCGATCTGCAAAGGCATGTCGAACAGCCAGTGCGGCGGTGAAAACGCCTGCTACTGGGTTAAGAGTTACAAGACCAAATCGGGCAGCAACGTGCGCGCCCACTGCCGGGCCAAGCCCAATGGCGGCGCGGCGAAGGCGACATCGACGAAATCCTCGACCAAAAAGGCCGCATCCTCGTCTGACAGTTCGTCTTCGGCAACAAAGGCGTCTGCCAAGAAAAAGACCTCCAAGGCCAAGTCCGACAGCTCTAAAAAGGCCACGACCAAAAAGGTCGTGAGCGAGAAAACGACGAAAAAGTCGAAAAAGAAGTCCACCACGAAAAAATCGTCGGATAAAAAGTCGACGAAAAAGAAAAAGGCCTCGAAGAAAAAGAAGGCCAAGAAGAAAAAACTCAAGCCCACAAGCTGATCGGTTCAGCCCCGAGGGATCGACTTCGGTCGGTCTCTCTGCTCCATGGACGGCGGTATCAGCGGTCCATCGCGTGATATTCCGGGTTCGGCATCATATCGACACCGTGCGCGACACGGTTGGTATAGTTGAAAAAAGCCGCGACATCGCACAGGTCGAAGACGTCCTCATCGCTCAGGCCTTGCTCACTGAGAATATCGCGGTCCCGGTCGCTGATCTGATCCGGCGTCAGGGTCAGCTTCCAGGCAAAGTCCAGCATTGCCCGCTGGTGCGGGGGCAAATCCGCGACGCGGTAGTTCATCACGATAATTTCGCCAAGCTGCGGGTCGCCGGATAGGGCGCGGACAGCCTGACCATGGGCGACAAGGCAGTAATAACAACGGTTTGCCGCCGACACGGTCACCGCGATCATCTCGCGTTCCAGCTTGGTCAGCCCGCTCTCGCCCAGCATAAGTTCATTATACATCTTGGCGAAGGAGCGCAGCTTTTCGGGCCGCAGGGCATAGGCCTTCAGGACATTGGGAATGAGGCCCAGCTTTTCCTCACATTTCGCGAAATACGCCTGCAAATCATCGTCAAGCGCGCCAAGGTCGGCATCGCGCAGCCGGGTTATGTGAGAGGGCTGTGGCATCGGGCGGCTCCTGCTATGGCTCGCCTCGTCCTGACACGGCGGCTGATTTGGCGCAAGCGAGCGCGGGTTGTCGGGTTAAACCGTGCGTGGTGGCGCTTTACACGGCCCTTTACGCAAGCGTGCATTGACCCCGATACGAACACATCCACATTCTATCCGGCGGTCTGCGGTTATGTTTCGGATTTTAAAGGAATGATCCGCGATATTCGATCCGGAACAGGTCGACTGGAACAAGCCGCGACGGAAATCTCTCGCCGTCGCGTTTCAAAGGCAGATCAGAAACGGAGACACGCTCGATGCGGTTTATCGCACGCACCATCTGGGGAGGGTTGATCGTTGCCGCCTGTGCCCTTGCGCTGTGGTTCGGCGTGTCGAGCTATTCCGAGGCGCGGCAATCGGGCGATACGGATCGTCCCCGCCGTGCGGCCCCGGAGCGGGTATACACCGTGCGCGATGTGGTGATTGAGCCGATTACGGCCTCGCCGATTCTCAAGGTGTTTGGCGAGGTCGAGGCGTGGCGCGTGCTGGATCTGCGGACGGCGCTGGCCGGGCGGATCGTCGATATTGCGCCTCAGATGCGCGAAGGCGTGAGGGTCAGTGCCGGAACCGTACTTGCCCGTATCGATGCGGCGGATGTGCGCTCGCAGGAGCAGGATACCCTCACGGTGCTCGCCGATGCGCGGTCCGAGCAAGCCCAGGCGGAGCAATCCCTGGCGCTGTCCCGCGCTGATCTGGAGGCGGCATTGCGGCAACGCGCGCTGCGGCGCAGTGCGTTGGAGCGGCAGCAGAATCTCGCAACGCGCGGCGTCGTGGCGGCGACGAGCGTGGAATCCTCGCAACTGGAACTCTCCAGCGCCGAACAGGCCGTCGCCAGCCGCCGCACCGCCTATATCGCCGCAAAACAGCGCGTTTCCCAGGCGGCAACGGCAATCCGCCGGGCGGAACTGGATGTCGAGTCCGTACGCCGGGATAATGAAGAAACGGCGGTGCTTGCAACTTTCGATGGCCTGCTGAGCGAGGTCAGCGCGACGCTTGGCTCGCGGGTGACACAGACGGAGACGCTGGCGCGGTTGATCGACATGAACTCGCTGGAGGTCGCCTTTCGTGTCTCCGATGCGGAATATGCGCGGCTGCTCAATAAAGATGGCAGTCTTGCGCCCCTCGATGCGACCGTGACGCTCAATCTCGGCGAGCGCGCTGTCGATGCTCGGGCCGTGCTCGACCGTCCCGCTGCTACCGTCGCCGAGGAGGGCGGTCGCACGGTCTATGCTCAGATTCGCACGGAGGCGCAGACGCCCATGCGTCCGGGTGATTTCGTCTCCGTCGCTATCGAAGAACCACCGCTGGATCAGGTGGCCGAAATACCGGCACGGGCGGCCACCGAAGATGGCCACGTGTTCGTCATCGGCGAGGATGGCCGCTTGAGCGAAGAGCGCGTGCGCATTCTACGCCGACAGTCTCAATCGCTGATTGTTACCGACATTCCCTTCGGCTCGCGCATCGTCGCCGAGCGCCGCCCGCAACTGGGCGAGGGGATCAAGGTTCAATCGCCGGAAGAGGCGGCGGCTGCCGAGGCCGAAAAGCGTGAGAGTAAAGGCAAGGGTCGGGGCGGGCGTGG